>CAVSLO010000001.1:0-201939 GCA_963728675.1 uncultured Alphaproteobacteria bacterium
GTTGCGGGTCTTCGGTGAGCTTGTCGTCGTCATCCCAAGCCGGCATCCAGAATTCCGCATTCGGAGCATAAAGCTCCAGCCAGTTATTCCATTCCTTGTCGTCGAGGTAACGCGCCTCGCGATACAGGAACTCCTGAACTTGTTCGATCGAAAGCTGCATCGTCAGACCTCAGGGCTGCGATTTCCAGAGGAAGAAGGGCCCGTTCGGGACGGTTCCAACCGGGCCCTCGCGGGCGTCAGGACAAGGCTTTCTCCTCGGCCGCGACGGCCTTCTCCATCGTCTCAAGCCAATAGCGGTGCTGGACGGCAAACAGGCCCTCGTCCTCGGTCTTGACCCCGCTCATCAGCGGATCGAGGCCGATCGCTTTCGCGGCCTCGTCCGGCCCCTCGATCCAGTGCGTGGCGCCGCGGGAGAGGTCGTTCCATTTCGCCGCCCGGCCCATGTAGCCGATCTGGCAGGAGCGGAACTCCTCGAGGTCGTCCGGCGTCGCCATGCCGGTCGCGTTGAAGAAGTCCTCGTACTGGCGGATGCGCCGCGCCCGGGCCTCGGCGCTCTCGCCCTTGGGCGCGATGCAGTAGATCGTGACCTCGGTCTTATCGACCGCGATCGGACGGTACTGCCGGATCTGCGAGCTGAACTGGTCCATCAGGTACACGTTCGGATACAGGCACAGGTTGCGCGAGCGCCGGACCATCCAGTCCGCCCGCGCCTCGCCGAACTGCGCCGCCAGTTCCTCGCGCCGGTCCCAGTTCGGGCGGTCCTCCGGGTTCGACCAGGTGGTCCACAGCAGCAGGTGGCCGTGCTCGAAGGAGTAGAAGCCGCCGCCCTGCTTGGCCCAGCCGCCGGCGTCCATGGCCTTGATCGTGTCTTCCTTCTCGGCCTCCTTGCGCCGGCTGGTGGTGGCCGCGTAGTTCCAGTGCACGGCGCTGACGTGATAGCCGTCCGCGCCGTTCTCGGTCTGGAGCTTCCAGTTGCCGTCGTAGATGTAGCTCGAGGACCCGCTCAGCACTTCCAGCCCTTCGGGCGACTGGTCGACGATCATGTCGATGATCTTCGCGGCTTCGCCCAGGTACTCCGTCAGAGGCTTCACGTCCGGGTTCAGGCTGCCGAACAGGAAGCCCCGGTAGGACTCGAAGCGCGGAACCTTGGTGAGGTCGTGCGAGCCGTCCTTGTTGAAGCGTCTCGGGGTAGCCTGCGCCGTCCGGGTCCTTGACCTTCAGGAGCTTGCCGGAGTTGTTGAAGGTCCAACCGTGAAAGGGGCAGGTGTAGGTGGACTTATTGCCCGTCTTGTGCCGGCAGAGCATCGCGCCGCGGTGGCTGCAGGCGTTGATGAAGGCGTTCAGCTCGCCGTTCCGGTTGCGCGCGATGAAAATCGGCTGCCGGCCCATGTACATCGTAAGGTAATCGTTCTTGTTCGGGATCTGGGTCTCATGGGCGAGATAAATCCAGTTTCCCTCCCAAATATGCTTCATCTCCAGCTCAAAGAGATCGGGATCGGTGAAGATGTCCCTTGCGACGCGATAGTGCCCTGTCTCGGGATCGTCTTCCATAAGAGAACCGAGGCGTCCCTGGATTTCGTTCAGATTACCGACGTAGTCGAGCATGCAGTCCTCCTGAAGCGTTCCATGCCTGCGGTCACGCAAGCGCTGGGCGCATCCTCATGCCGGCGGAGAGACCGCCGATCTATTAACATTTGTTAAGATGAACGCTCGGGCCGCACGAAGGTTCCCGGCGGACGGTCCGATCGTTCAAACCTGAAAGGTTGCTTCCTTCCGAACCCGAAATCGTGCATGGTCGCGGAGGCGTGTCAAAGACTATTTCGGTTGGGGGAACTACCTGAAAGGTATGTGAGATGGAACTTCGCCATCTGCGCTACTTTGTGGCTGCGGTCCGCGAGGGCAGCGTGACGCGCGCGGCGAAAAAGCTGAACATGGCCCAGCCGCCGCTCAGCCGCCAAATCCATCAGCTCGAGGAAGAACTCGGCGTGCTGCTCCTCGAGCGCGGGAGCCGCCCGTTGCGCCCGACCGAAGCCGGACGCTTCTTTTACGAGCACGCGCTCTCGGTCCTGGATCGTACGGAGGCCATGCTGATGATGACGAGGCGGCTCGGCCAAATCGAAAGAGGCCGATTTGGAATCGGTTTCGTCGGCTCGATCCTCTACGGCCCGCTGCCCAATATGGTCCGCCGCTTCCATGCGACGTTCCCCGATCTCAAGGTCGAGATGTTGGAGCTGTCGAGCGTCCAGCAGGTCAGCGCCTTGAAAGAAGGTCAAATCGACGTTGGCTTTGGACGCCTGCACGTGGAGGACTCGGCCGTTCAGCGGGAGGTTTTGCTGGAGGAGCCCCTAGTCGCGGCCCTGCCGATCGGCCATTCCCTCCTGGACCACGCCGGTCCGCTGCGCCTGGAAGATCTGGTTTCGCACCCGTTGATCGTCTACCCGTCCAAGCCGCGGCCCAGCTACGCCGATCAGGTTCTGTCGATCCTGCACGAGCGCGGGCTCAGGCCCAGCCTCTTCCGCGAGGTCCGTGAACTCCAGACCGCCTTGGGCCTGGTTGCGGCGGCCATTGGGGTCAGCCTTGTGCCCGCAGCCGTCCAGCGCCTGCGCCGCGACGACGTCGTCTATCGTCCGCTCGAAGACGGGAGTGCGACCTCCCCGATCATCATGTGCTACCGCGTGCACGACAACTCGCGCGAGGTCGCCGCGCTTCTGCAACTCGTCCGTGATCTGTACGGCCAGCAAGACAAGGGATCGATCGGAAGGAATCCGGAAGCGAACGGCGCCGAGGAGCCGCCGTCAGGAGGGCATGCGCCCTGAGCACGGGGTCGCGATCCAGACGCGGAGCAAGCCCTTGACGATGGTCCAGCGCGCCATGCCGTTGCTCTTCGTCCTGATTTGGGCCACGGGCTTCATCGTGGCGCGCGGGGTCGCGCCGCATGCCGAGCCGCTCACCTTCCTGGTCTTGCGTTACCTGCTCACCACGGCGGTGTTCACCGTCGCGGCCGTCGTGGCCGGGGCGGCCTGGCCGACGGGCGTCCTGGGTTGGCGCAACGCGCTCGTCGCCGGGATCCTCATCCAGGGCGTTTACCTCGGCGGCGTCTTCTGGGCGGCGCGGCGCGGCATGCCGGCCGGCATCTCCGCCCTGATCAGCGGCTTGCAGCCCCTGCTCACGGCGATGCTGTCCTTTCCGCTGCTCGGCGAGCGCGTCCGTCCCGTGCAGTGGCTCGGCATCGGTCTCGGCTTCGTCGGCGCGGTCCTGGTCCTGTTGCCGAGGCTCGGCGCGACCGAGGGAATTTCGCTCCTGCCGGTGGTGGCTTGCTTTGCGGCCGTCATCGGCATCACGCTCGGCACCGTCTGGCAGAAGCGCACGGCGGCTCAGGTCGATCTGCGGACGAACGCCGCCGTGCAATTCATGGGCGCGGCGCTCGTCACCGCTCCGGTCGCGGCGCTGACCGAGGAGGGAACGTTCGACGGCAGCCTGCCTGCTTGGATCGGCCTGCTGTGGTCGGTGTTCGGCCTCTCCGTCGGCGCCATCTCGCTGCTGCTCATCCTGATCCGGCGCGGCGCCGTCGCGGGCGTCGCGTCGCTGTTCTACCTTGTCCCGCCCGTCGTCGCCGTGATGGCGTTCTTCCTCTTTGAGGAGCGCCTCACGCTCGTGCAGATCGCCGGAATGGCCCTGGCGGCCGGCGGCGTCGCTCTCGCGAACCGGACGCGGGGCTGAAGGGACGATGGAGGAGGCCGAGCGCGACGAGAGAGGCTCGGGGCTTATTCAAATCTCTCGCGGGAGCGCATCTCGCAATGCGTCGTCGTGTATTCGCCCGAGAAGTAAGGGGTCAGCTTCGGCAGGATCGTGTTCTTCAGGACATCGCCGCCTTCATAGGCGCGCATCGAGGCCTCGTCCTCCCAGAGGCTGATCGAGTACCCGGCGTCAGGATCCTTGACGTCCCGCGCGAGCCATCGGGCGCGCAGGCCGGGGACCTGTCCGGATTTCGCCATCACCTCCTTATAGGCCGCTTCGTAGGCGTCCCAGGTTCCCGGTCTCAGTTTTCCGTAAATGATCCGTACGCGCATCGCTTCCTCCTGCTGTCCGCGCCCGAGGCGGCACCGGGTCCATCAAGCTCGCATGGTGCGCAGCGGGCTCCGCTCGATACCTCACGGGTAGGCCAGCCGACCTCTGGGAATCTTCAGTGCGCCCTCAAGCAGTGCACTGGCGAGTATGGAAACAGTTTTATGCCATGGAACGGCCCAATCTCAAGCGGTGTTTACAAGGCGGGCACGGCGCCGTTGCATGCGGACACCCTCCGCCGAGGGTGAGCGCCAGGCGCGGGTGCTCCGTCGTTCGCCCTCTCAGCGCCGGAGTCGCTCCATGATTTCCATGCTCGATCCTAAAACCTTGACAGTCTTCGTCACGGGCGCGACCGCGGGTTTCGGCGCGGCGCTGTGCCGGCGCTTTCACGAGGCCGGAGCCAAGGTCATCGGGACGGGCCGCCGCACGGACCGCCTCGACGCGCTGAAGAACGAACTCGGCGAGCGCTGCCATGTGCTCGAACTGGACGTCACCGACCGCGAGGCGGTCTTCGCCGCCATCGAGGGACTGCCCGCCGGCTTTGATGAACCCAACGTGTGCATCGCCAACGCGGGCCTGGCGCTGGGCCTCGAGCCGGCGCACCAGGCGCAGATGAGCGATTGGGAGCAGATGATCGCCACCAACATCAACGGCCTCGTCTATACGGTGCGCGCGCTCCTGCCCGGCATGGTCGAACGCAACCAGGGCCACGTCGTCCTGCTCGGGTCGGTGGCGGGCGACTATCCGTACCCGGGCGGCAACGTCTATGGGGCGACGAAGGCGTTCGTGAAGCAGTTTGCGCTGAACCTCAGGGCCGATCTGCTGGGCTCGGCCGTGCGCGTCACCAACATCGAGCCGGGCCTGGCCGAAACCGAGTTCGCCCTCGTGCGCTTCCATGGCGACGCCGAAAAGGCGAGCCAGCCCTATCAGGGCACCACGCCGATGACGGCCGAGGACATCGCCGAGACGATCTTCTGGTCGTGCACGCTGCCCCGCCATCTCAACATCAACCGCATGCAGATGATGCCCATCACCCAAGCGTTCTCGCCCTTCGCCATCCAGCGGAGTTGACCCCCCTCTCCCACGAGGATTTATGAGGGATGGGCGGCGGTCCCACCGCCGCCGATCCGTCCAACCGGGAGAGGGCGCAATGAGCGAAGCGGCCGCCGCGGCGGGGATCATGCGGGCCGCGATCCTGGCCGGGCCCGGCCAGGTGCGGATCGGCGAGGTCGCGCGGCCCGAGCCGGGTCCCGGTCAAGTCCGCGTTCGGCTGGAAGGCTCCGGGGTTTGCGCCTCCAATCTCACGCCCTGGGCTGGGCCGGAGTGGATGCGGTTTCCCACCGAGCCCGGCGCCCTCGGACACGAGGGCTGGGGCGTGGTGGACGCCCTTGGGGACGGGGTCGAAGGGCTGTCGACGGGCGACCGGGTCGCGGCGCTCTCCTACAACGCTTACGCCGAGTACGATCTGGCCGGTGCGGAGGCCGTGGTCCGGCTGCCCGAGTCTCTTGCCGGGCAACCGTTCCCGGGCGAGCCGCTCGGCTGCGCCATGAACATCTTTCGCCGCAGCGCAATCGAGGCCGGGCAGACGGTCGCCATCGTCGGCGTCGGTTTCCTCGGCGCGATCCTCACCCGTCTCGCCGCCGACGCCGGGGCGCGGGTGATCGCCGTCTCGCGGCGCCCCTTTTCGCTCGACGTGGCCCGCGCCATGGGAGCGGCCGAGACCATCCGGATGGAGGACCACGACGGGATCGTCGGCCAGGTGAAGGAGCTGACCGGCGGGCTCTTCTGCGACCGGGTGATCGAGGCGGTCGGGAAGCAGCGGCCGCTCGACCTCGCCGCGGAGCTGACCCGGGAGCGCGGGCGGCTGATCGTGGCCGGGTACCATCAGGACGGACCGCGGCAGGTCAACATGTGGCTCTGGAACTGGCGCGGCCTCGATGTGATCAACGCCCACGAGCGCGACCCCAAGGTCTATGTCCAGGGCATCCGCGAGGCCGTGGACGCCGTCGCCTCCGGCCGTCTCGACCCCGGTCCCCTCTACACGCACGTCTTCCCGCTGAACCGGCTGGACGAAGCCCTCAACGCCACGCGCGACCGGCCGGACGGGTTCTCAAAGCTCTGGTGACATTCTGATGACGCAGATCCCGGTCGAAGCGGCGCCCGCGGCCTCGCCGGCTCGTCCGCGCCTCGGCTTCCTGGGCGTGGGCTGGATCGGCCGTCACCGCATGCAAGCCATCCTGGAAACGGGCGCGGTCGAGATCGCGGCCATCGCCGATCCGTCGCCGGAAATGGCCGCAGAGGCGGGGCGCCTGGCGCCGAACGCGACGCTCGTCCCTACCCTCGACGACCTTCTGGATGCGGGCGTGGACGGGGTGGTGATCGCGACGCCGAGCGCCCTGCATGCGGAGCAGTCCATCCGGGCGCTGGAGCGCGGCGCGGCGGTTTTCTGCCAGAAGCCGTTGGGGCGAACGGCCGCGGAGACGCGCGCCGTGGTGGACGCGGCGCGCGCGGCGGACCGGCTGCTCGGCGTGGACCTCTCGTACCGCTTCACGGCGGGGATGCGCCGCATCCGCGAGGTGGTGCGCTCCGGGGCGCTGGGGCGCGTCTACGCAGCGGACCTCGTCTTCCATAACGCCTACGGGCCGGACAAGCCCTGGTTCTACGACCCGGCGCTCTCGGGCGGCGGGTGCGTGATGGACCTTGGGGTGCATCTGGTGGACCTCGCGCTCTGGACGCTGGGCTTTCCGGGGATTGCCGGCGTCTCCGCCAAGCTGTTCGCGGGCGGCGAGCCGTTGGGGCGACGCCTCGCCCAGGTGGAGGACTACGCGGTCGCCACCCTGGAGCTGGAGACGGGGGCGGCGGTGCGGCTCGCCTGCTCCTGGCGCCTTCAGGCGGGGTGCGACGCCATGATCTCCGCCGCGTTCTACGGAACCGAGGGCGGGGCGGCGTTGCGGAACGTTGACGGGTCTTTCTTTGATTTCGTCGCAGAGCGCTACCAAGGCACCGCGCGCGAGACGCTTGCGACCCCGCCGGACGCGTGGGGCGGGCGCGCGGCGGCGGACTGGGCCGCGCGCCTGGCCGCAGGGGAGCGCTTCGCCCCCGCCGCGGAGCGGCTGGTGGACGTGGCCGAAGCGCTGGACCAAATCTACGGCCGATAGAAGCCGGATTTTCCGTCAGGCGAACCGGCTGGGGCGCGCAGTTCATCTCTCCCAAAGCAGGCATGAGCACGGACTCGAGGCCGGCGTGAGACCTGGGTATCCGCGATGGCATGGCGCTGACGACAAAGGGGGCGTTCACCCATGGAGGGCCGAACTCGTGAACGATCGGTTTGAAGCCGCCCAAGGAGCTGCGATCAACTTTGGAAACGCGATCCTCGCCCAGAAGGACCCGCTCACCGACGAAGCGAGAGGCGTTTCGGTCGAACTGGCGCGCGAGTTGGGGCGGAAACTTGGCGTCCCCGTCGAACTCATTCTGTTCGGAGTGACCGGCAAGGTATTCGATGCGGCAAGCCGGCCTGGGACGTAGCCTTTCTGCGATCGACCCGGCCCGCGCGGCCGAGATCGCGTTTACGGCGCCTTACGTTATCATCGAGGGGACGTACTTGGTGCCGGCGGACTCCGCGCTGAAGGCGATCATATCGCATGGGGCGCTCGCCGGGAGGAAACCCATGCTCGATCGAACGCCAGCAAGACGTCACGCCAGCCGTTCTTGAGGTCATGGAGCGCACGCGCGATCCGCGCCTGCGCGAGATCATGATCTCGCTCATCAAGCATCTGCACGGCTTCGTCCGCGACGTGCGCCTGACCGAAGCCGAGTTCCGCGAGGCGACCGCCATCCTGAACGAGATGGGCAAGCTCACCACCGACACCCACAACGAGCCAGTGCTGATGGCGGGCTCGCTCGGTGTCTCCTCGCTCGTCTGCCTGCTCAACAACGGCGACCACGGCAACACCGAGACTTCGCAGTCCCTGCTCGGCCCGTTCTGGCGGCTGAACTCGCCGCGCACGCCCAACGGCGGCACGATCATCCGCTCCGAAACGCCGGGCGATCCCCTGTTCGTCAACGCGCGGGTGCAGGATCAGGCCGGGCAGTCCGATCGCCGGCGCCGAGGTCGACATCTGGCACGCCTCTCCGATCGGCTTGTACGAGAACCAGGACCCCGAGCAGGCCGAGTACAATCTGCGCGGCAAATTCACGACCGACGCGGACGGCCGCTTCTGGTTCCGCTCGGTCAAGATGGTCGGCTATCCTATCCCGACCGACGGCGTCGTCGGACGCCTCCTCAAGGCGCAGGACCGCCACCCCTACCGTCCGGCGCATCTTCACGCGCTGATCTTCAAGCCGGGGTTCAAGGTCCTGATCTCGCAGGTCTACGACCCGCACGACCCCCACATCGACACGCGACGTGCAGTTCGGCGTCACCAAGGCCCTCATCGGCGACTTCATCCGCCACGACGAGCCGCACCCGACCGAGCTGGACGTGCCAAGGCCCTGGTACGCGCTTGACTACGTGTACATGATGGAGCCGGGCGAAGCGGTCCTGCCGCGTCCGCCTATCAAGTAGCTATGCAAACAGACTGAAGCCGCGAAAGACCGGGCGGTCCGACCCGCGCGTACAAGGAGGACACCCATGTTGACCGAAGAGGAGCGCCGCCGCGGCGCCGAAGACATCTTGCGCGCCGAGCGCGAGCGCAAGGCCGATCCCGCAACTGAGCCGCACCTTCCCGACTATGGAGATCGAGGATGCCTACCGCGTTCAGGATCTCTGGGCCGAGGCGCGGATCGCGAAGGGCGCCCGCATGGTCGGCCACAAGATCGGCCTGACCTCGCGCGCCATGCAGATGGCCTCCAAGATGACCGAGCCGGACTACGGCCGCATCCTGGATGACGCCCTCTACAACGACGGGGCGCAGATCCGCGCCGACGCCTTCCTCAAACCGCGGCTGGAAGTCGAACTTGCCTTTGTCATGGGCGAGGACCTCGCAGGACCGGGCGCCCGCGTCTACGATGTGATGCGGGCGACAGAGTTCGTCACGCCGGCGCTCGAGATCATCGACTACCGCACTGAGGTTCCGCGCGCGATCGTGGACACGATCGCAGACAACGCGGCGTTCGCGGCGATCGTGGTCGGCGGGCGTACCATCCGGCCGATGGATGTCGACATCCGATGGGTCGGCGCAACATTGTCCAAGAACGGCATCATCGAAGAATCCGGCGTCTCGGCCGCCATGATGGGCCATCCCGCGGCCGGCATCGCCTGGCTGGTCAACAAGCTGCATGCGGTCGACGCCAAGCTGAAGCGGGGACAGATCGTGCTTGCGGGCTCGTTCACACGCCCGGTTGATATCGCGGCAGGCGACGTGATCCACGCCGACTACGGTCCGCTCGGCGCCATCGGCGTCTCCTTCGTCTGAGGCGGCTCATGAAACTCCCCGAAAACCGCTTGCGGCGGTTTACTTGTCCGCGCCCCAGCTCATCGAGGGCGAGGTGGCGGAGAAGTCGTGCGCCTGTGAGCGTGGCGGGCGGTCGTCCAGGACGCCGGGGTTCCACCGTCGCCCGATATCCCCGCCGGGCGCCGGAACTTTGGTCCGGTCATGGCGAAGCGACACCGAGCACTCATGATCGCCGCGGCTGGATTCACCGATTGGCAACGAATGGCGCGCATTCTGGGCGCTCATCGCTTAGCGTGCCGGATCGGAGTCCTCCCATGCGCAAAGTCCTTCTCGCCACCGCCGTGCTGTCCGCTCTGGCGGGCGCTGGATGCACGGCGTCCGAGGAGCGCGCGGGGGGAGGCGCCGTCCTGGGCGCCGGCACCGGAGCCCTCGTCGGAGCCCTGGCGACGGGCAGGCCGGGCGGCGCCCTGGCTGGCGCGGCCCTTGGCGGCGCAACGGGAGCGATCATCGGAGCGGCGACGACTCCGGCTTACCCGCCGCCGCCCCGTCCCGTGGTCGTCGAGCGCGTCCGGGAGCGCCCCGTCTACGTCGAAGAAGAGGTCGACATGGCGCCGGTTTGCCGGACCCGGGTCGAGCGCGTCTACGACCCTTACGGCAACGTCGAGGTCCGGCGGACCCGGACGTGCGGATAGGGTTGAGGGACCGCTCCCAGCCCCGCGTGCAATTTCAGGCTCGTCACGGCTCCAGCGGGATGGGCCAGGTCTTCGGTCCGGCGCGCGCCTGTGCGGCCCCGCACATCATCCTCCCCTTGTCCGTGTCAGTCTCGTTCCGGTCGGGGCGAAAGCCCGGAGGGACCAGGGAGAAGCGGTATGATCGTCTGTTCAGTCGCGCGCGGCCTCGCCGCGAAGCCCCCGCCCCGGACGAGAGCCGAATGACCATGGCCGAGGTTGAGGCCCTGCTGCGCGAAATCGCGGCCGACCGGCCCAATCGCGGCGTCGCGGCCGACGTTGAACAGCATCGGCTTCGGCGGGCGTCCGAGGCCGCCGACCGGGCGCCCAAGCTGGCGTCCTAAAGCATTTTCCGGCGAACGCTTGCCCTGGACGTGATCCGGGGCGGCCCCGGTTCGCCGGCGAGAATGCGACCATACGAGCTGAGGCTCGATTCCCCGCCAGGGGAAACGGCTCTCGCCGGCCGCCAGCCGACCTGCATCGGTCGCGCGCAAATCCATCCGGCGCGCCGCGCTGGACCGCCTTCGCTGGCCCTGCCGCGCCGGACAGGCTAGGCTCGGCCGCATCTTCGGGATGATGCAGTCCGATGCGGCACTGGCGCGGTCCGTCCGACCGGCGGGGTTATCACCACGGCAATCTGAAGGAGGCGCTCGTCGAGGCGGCGCGCCGCTTCATCGCCGAGCGGGGGCTGGGCGGGTTCACGCTGGTCGACGCGGCGCGGCTCGTCGGCGTGACGCCCGCGGCGCTCTATCGCCACTTCCGCGGGCGCGAGGACCTGGTCGGCGAGGTCGCCTTCCGCGGCTTCACGGACCTCGCCGAGCGGCTCGGCCGCGCGTTGCGGGGGACGGGAACGCCGCTCGAACGGTTCACCCGCATGGGCGAAGCGTATCTCGCCTTCGCCGAGCAGGAGCCCGGCTATCTACGCCGCCATGTTTTCGCCGCGCCCTGGCGACGAGGCGTGCGGGCCGCAGTGGGCGCGGCCTCCCGCCGCGACCGCAGGACAGGCCGCTCAGGCCGTGCAGGGCGAAACCGCCTTCGACCTGCTCGTGGCCGCGCTGACCAGCACCTTCCCGGAGGGGTTCGGCGGCGTCGATCCGCGCTTCATCGCGCTTGAAGTCTGGGCTCTGTCGCACGGCATCGCCACGCTCGACGCGGCCGGGCAGTTGCCGAAGGGGCCCGGCCTTCCCGACAAGTACGAATTGGTGCGCGCCGGCGTCCTGGCCCTCGTCCACGGCGCCATGAAGCCGGCGAAAAAATAGCGTCCGTGCTCTTGCCGTGCTCTTGAAAGCGAAGCAGGGGTTCCGCATGTGAATGTTGTTGACATTAACATGCGGAGACCCGCAATGACTCACGCTTCGTCCCCCTCTTGGAACGCCGGCTGGAATCCCGGTGCCGTGCGCCACCGCTGCGGCGGACCGCCCCGGCGCGGGCTGGAGATCGCCGGCATCGTCCTCGCCTTCATCTTCTTCTGGCCGGCGGCTCTGGCCTATCTGGTCTGGAAGTTCATGGGCTATCCGGTGCCGAACGAACTCAAAACCTTCTACGAGCAGAATTTCTCCAGCGCGTTCGCGAGCATGCGGCGCGCGGCTCCATCGTTCGGGTTCGCGGGCACCGGCAACGCCGCGTTCGACGATTACCGTCGGCGCGAACTGGAGCGGCTCGAAGAGGAGCGCCGCCGCCTTGACGAGGAAGCCAAGGAATTCGCCGCCTTCGTCGAGGAACTGAAGCGCGCCAAGGACCGCGAGGAGTTCGACGCCTTCATGGCCCGCCGCCGCGGCTCGAACGACGCGACCTCGGTCTGATTTCCCGCCCCGGCGCGGTTCGGCTGAAGGGAGCCGCTGGCCGCAAGGCCAGCGGCTTCTTGCGTGGAGGGGACCCGATCGGGTCTCGCCCCGGAACGCCGACGCGCGCCATCGCTCCGCGCCATTCTTCGAAGACGGCTCGCGGGGGACGACAGGGGGCGCGAGAGGACTTTATCCGACCCCTCCGGTGGGTCGGGCGCTCCGCGTCATGCGCGTCCGCCCTCCCCGCTCCCGCGTGGATGGCGGCGGAACGGCTCGCGCCAGTCGCTCGCGAGCATGTAGCGCTCGAAGCCCCTCGCATCGGCGCCCGATTCGCCGCCTTTCGGCGGCTGAGGTCCGGTCCATAGAGCGCTTCGAGCAAGGCGATCGAGTTCGTGCACGGCGGCGGCGCGCTGGACGCCACGCGCTCCGCGTCGAGCCTCATCATGATCTCCACGAGCGCGCGCATTTCTTCGCGATCATGCGCCCAGCACGGATGCAGGCCATCGTGGGACGCCGCGACGCAGCGTTTCGCGTAATGGACGGTTCCGTCGGCTCCTGTGTTGGGACAGGGCATGGCTTCGCCGCTCGCGGCCGGGTCGGCCCGAGTTTTTCGGCGGTTGAACGAACGAGGGGCGTGGGACGCCGAAACGCTCGATCCTAAGTTTGAGTGAGAGCCTTTCGGCGTCCCCGCGGCTGTCGAACTTGCGTCCGTCAGCCGCGTCCAGGCTTTGACACCTGACACGTTCGGCGATTTCGGTTCGTCCCGGCCCCGCACTCCTGCCTCGGCGCATCGCCTACCGGGCTTTCGCCGTCTCGGCTCCTCACCTTGGCCTTACGCTGGTCCTGCCAGAGCTCTGCCGTAGTACAGAGCGGGCGGGCCTCTGGGGAACACGCACGCCATCGCTGACGTGAGCGCTCCTGCGCCGGTCCGACCTCCCGAGCCTCCAGGCCGCGTAGCCCAGAGCCGCAGGCGCCGGTCCCCGCCCCACAGTCAGACGCCTCTCGAACGCGCCCCTCATGGGCAGGAACGGCGAGCGTATAGTCCTAATCAGGACTATTTGTCAAGCCCGTCCGGTCGCTCAAGGGGCGTCGCAACGCCGACCAGACGAGGAAAGCTCATGTCTGGCTCGCTCGGGTTCGAAGACAGAGAACGGTGGCTCCGCCTCTTGCGCGGGCGCAGACGCTCGCGGGCGGCGCGCGTGGCCTGGTCGATGGTGCGGAAGAGCGCGCCTTCGAGCGGGTGAAAGGCCCGCTCCGCGGCGAAGAAGCGGAAGCCGCCTCGCTCAAAGACGACGATACCGGCGGTGATGTCGCCGACTTCGATGACGTGGGCTGAAGCCATGACAAAGATCTCCTGTCGCCGGCTCGCGCCGGCGTCGAACAGCATTCGCTTGTAGGGTGGGGAGGAGGACTTTGCTTAGGCGCGACAGCAGTCCCGCACCGCGACCGCGCGCGAAGCTGGGACGGACCACATGGGAGTCGAACGAGCGGTCATCAGCTCACCTCGGCTCTGGAACGACGGCGCACGCTGAGGCGCTTCAGCCTCGTCACACACAAAGTCACCCCGCCGCGACTGAAGCGGAAAGATGACTCGAACAGTCTGGAAAGCTTCGACGCGAACGGCCCCGCTGTCAACGAGAATGTTCTTTTTAAAGAACGATGCCTCGGAGATCGAACAGGTTCAGGGAGAGCATAGCATAGAGTAGAAAGCGTTTTTTCTGGCCATTGCGGAGCCGGCGCGGTGGACTTTCGTTCTATAAACCGCACAAAATGCACTCGAATCGACGCGCGACACGGTGTTTTTTGCGAGGTCGCGGGGCCTGCGCCGAGAACTTGTCGATGCACGATGCGTCAGGTCGAAACGGAGCGGCTCTCCCGATGACAGGTTACCATCCTCCGATCGCCATCGTCGGCGCCGGCTTCAGCGGAACCGTCACGGCGCTCCACCTGCTTGACCGGCTGCCGTCCCGCACCCTGCTCCTGTGCGAGCGTCTGCCGGCTTTCGCCCGCGGCGCGGCCTACTCCACCCATGATCCCGTCCACCTCCTGAACGTGCGCGCCGCGAACATGAGCGCGTACCCCGACCGGCCGGCGCACTTCCTGGAGTGGCTGCAACGCCTGATCGCCCAATCGCCCGATGCCGAACTGGCGCGTCGCATCCAGGAGACCGCCGTCGGTACGTTCGTCCCGCGCGACCTCTACGGCCGTTATCTGACCGCGCTCGTGCGCGAGGCCCTCGCCCAGGATCGCGGCGCTTTGCGCCTGTGCCTTGTCCCGGACGAGGTCGTCGACCTGGAGCCGACCGGCCAAGGCTACCGCCTGACGCTTGCCGGTGGTCCCCGCCACGAGGTTGCGGGCGTCATCCTCGCCGCTGGCCATCTGTTCCGGGACGAGAGCGGCAAGGGGCCTTACGTCGCCAACCCATGGTCCCCGGCCGTCACGGAGGACCTCGACCCGGACCGGCCCGTGGTCATTCTGGGCACCGGCCTCAGCATGGTCGACATCACGATGCAGTTGTGGGCCTCCGGGTTCCCGGGCCCGGTGATCGCGATCTCCCGGCGCGCCCTGCTGCCGCAAGGCCATGTGCTGACGGCGTCCTGGCCGACGCCGGCCTTCAGCGCGGCCGAGCGGCGTTCGCTGGCGCGTCTCACGCGCCGCATTCGGCGGGAGGTCGCGAAGGCGCTGGCCCAAGGCGTCGCGTGGCAGAGCGTGGTCGACAGCCTGCGCCCGATCACGGCGCAGTTGTGGCAATGCCTGCCGGAAGCCGAGCAGAGGCGGTTCCTGCGCCATGGGCGGCCATGGTGGGACGCGCATCGCCACCGGATGGCCCCTTTGGTTGCGCAGCAGACTGCGGGTCTGGTGCGCCAAGGCTATCTCCAGATCCGCGCCGGTCATGTCGCCGGCATTGAGGCGAGCGGCCGCCTGGCGCGGGTCAGCTATCGCCCGCGCGGCGGGAGCGAGCACGGTCAGTCTCGATGCGCAGCGCGTCATCGAGGCGCGAGGCGCGACAGCGGTCGGCGAGGCGCAGGACCCGCTCATCGGGCGCCTGCTCGAGCGGGGTCTGGTGCGCCTGGACCGTCACCGGCTGGGGCTCGACGTGACGCCGGATCTGCAGTCGAGTAGCGGAGGGGACTTGCACCCCTCCGCCCTCTCAGAACCGGACGTGAGACTCTCGCCTCATCCGGCTCCTACACTCCAGCCTCCGGCCGCACGCCCTGCTGCCACAGGACAAACAGGTTGGGATCGCGGCAGGCGATGCGCCCCAGCCAGTGCATCGCCGCACGCTCCCGGCGTCGGAACCGCGTGTATTTCCGCTGCGCCCATTTCCCGAGAGCCTCATTGAAGTGACGGAGCACCTGAACGCACCGCGAGCGATAGAACCGCCCGTAGTAGTTCAGCCAGCCCCGCACCACCGGGTTCGCAAGGCGAGCCAGATCCTCCAGGCGCTGGTTGTTCCTGGTGGACGCCATCCGCCAGTTGCGGATGGTCTGCCGGATCGCCGTCGCGGCCTTGGTGCTGATCGCCGGCAGGAAGCTGATGAAGTATCGCCCCCACCGGTTCTTCGCCCGTCGCGGTTGGAAGGTGTAGCCGAGGAAGTCGAACGCGATGTGTTCATACTTACCCGGCCGGTCGTCGTCCTTGCAGTAGACGACCCGGGTCTTCGTGGGATGAAGCTCCAGACCGCAGTCCGCCAGACGACCCCGGATGGCCTCCAGCACAGACCGTGCCTCCGCCTCGCTCCCGCAGTGGACGAGGGGTCGAGTAGCGGAGGGGACTTGCACCCCTCCGCCCTCTCAGAACCGGACGTGAGACTCTCGCCTCATCCGGCTCCTACACTCCAGCCTCCGGCCGCACGCCCTGCTGCCAGAGGACTTTGGAATCGCAAAAGGCCTTGCCTCAGACACCGGCTCCTCCCATCGCTGGTTGGCCGGCCTCCTCGGCCGGAGTGTCGGGTCCCTTCCCTCCGCCGGCGTTACCCGGCTTCGACGGTACTACGAACCCGTCCGCCCCTGCGCCTCGCATCGGTACTCGGCTCCTCAGGGGTCTGCCCCTTGGAGGTCTCCCTTGGCATCGAGGCGACAGGTTCCCACGTTCCGCACAAGAGCCTCTCGCTGGTCTCACGCCGTCTTCATGCCGGTCGCCGCTCGGCCAGTCGGCAGGCTTCCGCCGAGCTTTGTCGCAGGCCAACAACGGGAGCCTGGTTTTGGCGACGTCCCTACGCTTTCGACACGTCAGCAACGGTTCACTCACGTTCGTCTGACCAGCGCACACCTGACGGGATTGCTCCCGCCTTTTGCCGCAACGCTCACCACCTCGGCCATTGGACCGACGCAGCTTGCGGTGGTTTGGACCCTGATCCTGCAATCCGAGCCCGAGGGGCCGACCCTCATCTCTTGTGCAGCAAGGCTGCCAGGAGTTGCTCGTTACATGACACCCTCCTCGCGCCGTCGTGGCGCACCATCGTCCGCGTAGCGCTCGAACCGGAGGTCCGGGTAGACCCGCGCCATCCAGCAATCGAAGGCATAGTGCAGGAAGAGGTTGGCCAGGAGCGGTGAGACGACGCCCCCTTGCGGGGTGCCCTTCGTCCGCTCCTCCAGGGTTCCGTTCGGATGCTCGACGGGGGCTCGCAGCCACCGCCCAACATACAGCTTCACCCAGGCGAGGTCCGTGTGGTGGGCCACGGCCCGCTCGATCAGGTCACGCGGCATGGAATCGAAGAAGGCTTTGATGTCCAGATCGATGACCCAGTCGGTCCTCCAGCAGCGCTTCCGCGCCGTCCCAACCGCGTCCAGCGCAGACCGGCCGGGACGGTAGGCGTAGGAGTCAGGGTGGAAGTGTGGTTCCACCAGCGGCTCCAGGACCATCGTCACGGCCGTCTGCGCCACGCGGTCGGCCACGGTCGGAATGCCGAGGGGGCGCGTGCCGCCGGTTGCCTTCGGTATCTCGACGAGCCGCACGGGCGGCGGATGGTAGGATCCCGACGCCATCCGGTTCCAGACCTTGTAGAGATTGTTCTTCAGGTCCGTCTCGAATGCCGCCAGAGACACCCCATCCACGCCCGCAGCGCCACGGTTCGCTTTCACCCGCTGGTAGGCGTCCCAGACGAGTTGCTTTGGAATCGCAAAAGGCCTTGCCTCAGACACCGGCTCCTCCCATCGCTGGTTGGCCGGCCTCCTCGGCCGGAGTGTCGGGTCCCTTCCCTCCGCCGGCGTTACCCGGCTTCGACGGTACTACGAACCCGTCCGCCCCTGCGCCTCGCATCGGTACTCGGCTCCTCAGGGGTCTGCCCCTTGGAGGTCTCCCTTGGCATCGAGGCGACAGGTTCCCACGTTCCGCACAAGAGCCTCTCGCTGGTCTCACGCCGTCTTCATGCCGGTCGCCGCTCGGCCAGTCGGCAGGCTTCCGCCGAGCTTTGTCGCAGGCCAACAACGGGAGCCTGGTTTTGGCGACGTCCCTACGCTTTCGACACGTCAGCAACGGTTCACTCACGTTCGTCTGACCAGCGCACACCTGACGGGATTGCTCCCGCCTTTTGCCGCAACGCTCACCACCTCGGCCATTGGACCGACGCAGCTTGCGGTGGTTTGGACCCTGATCCTGCAATCCGAGCCCGAGGGGCCGACCCTCATCTCTTGTGCAGCAAGGCTGCCAGGAGTTGATCGTTACATGATACCCTCCTCGCGCCGTCGTGGCGCACAGCCATCGGCGCATCGGGACCGGTCACGCCCGGCCTGTGGGCGCTCGGTCCCCTGGTTCGCGGGGTGTTTTGGGAGTGTACGGCCGTGCCGGATATCCGGCTTCAGGCCGCTCAGTTGGCCGAGCGCTTGGGGGAAGCCTTCAGCGACCCCGACCTCGCCCGCGCGTGTTGACCGATCCGGCTGCCTGGCCGGCAGGCCAGGCTTTAGCCTTGGATACGGTCGCCATGGTCAATCCCGAACACTCCAGGGTCCGCCACCTGCTTCAGAGCCGATTTGAACGTCGAAGAGGATCGCTTTATTTGAAACCCTAAGCTTCAGATCGGAGCATCTCTCCGTTTCACTTGTTAAGACGACCCCCGGTAAAGCCTCTGCGCCGCAAGCGCTTGCGCCATCCTGGGACATTCCGCGTCGCATCGGCCAGGCATGCTCTCTGCACCGGACGGGGCAGGGCGGTCCGGGCGCTCCGTTTTTGGGACGCGCGACGGCCGCCGCTTCGTCGGAGAGGTGCGGCATGTCGAGCGTTCAAAGAGTGGGCCTGGATGACGACGATCGGGAAGCGCCCCCGCCCGAGCGGGCCGACGTCCGCCCGCTGGTCCTCGATCTCGACCGGACGCTGCTCGCCACCGACCTCCTGCACGAAACCCTGGCCACGGCCTTGCGGCGGAACCCGCTGACCGCGATCCAGGCGGTCGGCTGGCTCGCCCATGGGCGCGCGAATCTCAAGCAGCGGCTCGCCGCCGCGGCCGACCTCGACCTCGAAAACCTGCCCATCAACGAACCGCTCGCCGCCTGGGCCGCGGAGGAGAAGGCGCGCACCGGGCGCCTCGTCCTGATCGCGACGGCGGCGGACCGCGATCTCGCGCGGCGCATCGCGGCGCGCTTCGGCTTCGTGGACGGCGTCGTCGGTTCGGACGGCCGCGTCAACCTGAAGGGCGCCGTCAAGGCGCAGGCGCTGGCCGACCTGTTCCCGGACGGCTTCGACTACGCAGGCGACAGCGCGGCCGATCTTGCGGTCTGGCGCGTCGCCTCGGGCGCGATCCTGGTCGGGGCCGGGCGCAAGGTCGAGGCGGCGGCCCGGGCGATCCGCGAGCCGGTCGCCGTGTTCCCCGGACCGTCCTTCGGCCTCAAGGATTTGCTCAAGGCGGTGCGCCTGCACCAATGGGCCAAGAACGCGCTCGTCTTCGTGCCCCTGATCCTCGGCGGACAGAGCGCCAATCCGGCCGCCTGGGCCGCCGCGATGCTCGGCTTTCTGGCGCTCGGGCTCGTCGCCTCGGCCACCTACCTCCTGAACGACCTCTGGGACCTGTCCGACGACCGGCGGCACTGGACGAAGCGCAACCGGCCGCTCGCCAGCGGGCGCATGCCGATCCCGTTCGCCCTCGCGCTCATGCCCCTAGGGCTTCTGCTCGGGCTCTCGCTGGCGGTTTTCGCCGGCTGGCCCGCCGCCGCCGTGACGGCGGGCTATCTCGCCCTCACCCTCGCCTACTCCTTCCGGCTCAAACGCGAGCCGATCGTCGACGCCGTCACGCTCGGCGGTCTTTTTACGCTCCGCCTCGGGCTCGGCGTCGCGCTCGCGGGGGTCAAACTCTCGCCGTGGCTCCTGGTGTTCGCGATGTTCCTCTTCACCTCGCTGGCGCTCGCCAAGCGCCACGTGGAGCTGGGCCGGCTCGCCCGGCATGGGCGCAGCCACGCCGCCGGGCGCGGCTACCGCCAGGACGACGGCCCCGTCGTGCTCGGCATGGGGCTCGCCAGCGGCTTCGTGGCCGTGGCGGTGATGGTCCTTTATCTGATCCACGAGGCCTTCGGGCAGGGGTTTTACGCCGCCCCCGGCTGGCTGTGGGCGTTCCCGCTCATGCTGACCTTGTGGATCGGACGGGTCTGGCTGCTCACGGGACGGGGAGAACTCGACGACGATCCAGTCATCTTCGCGCTGCGCGACCGCACGAGCCTCGCCTATGGAGGCATCATGATCACGGCCTTCCTGGCCGCCGCGATGGGGCCGTGGCCATGGTGAGCCGCGAGGTGCTTCGCTTCCTCGCCGCCGGCACGCTGGCGGCGGGCGTCAACTGGGCGGCGGGGATCGCGCTCATGCGGGTCATGCCCTTCGAGGCCGCGGTCGCCCTCGCCTACCTGATCGGCATGGCCGCGGGTTTCGCGCTCTACAAGCTGTTCGTGTTCCCGCCGACGGACCGGCCCCTTCTGGCGCAACTCGGGGGCTTTGCGGCGGTGAACCTCGGCGGCCTCGTCCTGGTGTGGGTCGTCGCGGTTGCGTTGCGGCGCTGGATCATGCCCGAGATGCTGTTCGGGGTCGTGCCCGGCGCGCCCGTCGCGCACGGGCTCGCCATCGGCGTGTCGTGCGTCACCAGCTACGTCGGCCACCGCCGGGTGACGTTCCGTCCCGCTCAGGCCGCCGCGCGGGTCGCCTGAAGCACGGCGAGCGTCACCAGGTTCAGCGTCATCGCCCACAGCACGAGCACGCGCATCAGGGTGGCGTCGAGCCGCCCGAAGGCCGCCGGCAGGAATACGAACAGGAGCGGCAGCCAGTCGAGCGCGTAGCGCTGCGCGTTGTACTGGCTGAAGCCGTTCGAGTGATAGAACAGCGTGATCCCGGCGATCGCGGCCGAGACCGCGAGCGCCCCGGCCGCACGCCGGTCGAATCGGATCAGGGCCAGCGCGAACAGCCACGGGCTCGCGGCCAGCAGCGAGGTTCCGAAGGGGTCGAGACCCGCGAGTCGGGTCATCTTCGGCCCCGTGAACTCGGCATGGAACCCCTGAAACAGCAGGTAAAAGAGATTCTGGAGAACGTAGCTGGCGCTAAACGTCCCGTCCTGGGACAGGCGGTTGTCCATGACGCTGCCGCTGTTGCGCAGCGCCAGGAGACCGTAGCCGGTGTCGAGCGGGTGGCCGAAGCGGACCTGGTTGTAGGCGAGATAGACGGCGAGCGCCGCCGCGACCGGCGCGCCGACCTTCAAAAGCATCGCCAAGCGCTCGCGGGAGAACGACAGCAGCCGCTCGTCGGGCCGCAGCAGGAACAGGGCGACCGCCGGCACGGCGAGCAGCGTCATCTGCCGCGTCAGAAACGCGAGCGCGAGGAAAACCCCCGCGAGGAGCGCCGAGCGCCGCGCCAGCGCGGCCCAAATCGCCGCCGAGACCAGCGCGAACGCGACGATCTGCGCGAAGAACCAGATGCGGTCCGCGCGCGTCAGCAGATAAAACACCGGCGAGCCGAGGAGGACGGCGGCCAGAAACCAGACCCGCGCGTCCGCGCCGATGTCGGCCTTGCGGGCGATGCGCCACCAGCACCAGCCCGCAACGCCCGCGAGCGCGAGCCCCAGCGCGATGAAGCCCGCAAAGCCGACGCCGAAGGCGGCCACGAACGGCATCGCGATCACGCCGGGCGCGGGCGGAAAGATCACGTAGGTCGCTCCGTCCTGGACGACGCAATCGATGTCGAAGCAGGGCGGGACGCTCAAGCGTCCGTGCAGGAAGGCGTCGGCCAGGAGGGCGTAGGAGTTCGCATGGCCCGTCTCGCGCCACGCCCGATAGGCCAGGGCGGCGAGCAGGACGGCGGCGACGCCCGCGCCGGCGACGTCGAGAACCCGACTGCGCAAACCGCCGGTCATGTCTGTTCCCGTTCCTCAAGGATGGGTCAGATCTAACGCGAGCCGTCTAAGAATCCGTTTGCGCCCCTCTCGGCGTTCGGCTGAGGCGAACGCGCCATCCGGCACGAAGCGTTAACCGTTTCGGGACGATCCGCGATCTAGAATGGGGCATCGGACCCCATCGCAAGACGCCGCAAGCCGCTGGCCGGCGCGTCCCAAGCCGGAAGCGCTTTCCGTGAACGCAGCCGACGCCATCGCGCCCCCGCACATCGCCGCGCCGCCGAAATTGTCCCGGCGCTTCGTCGAGCGCGTCCAGGACGCGCTCCTGTGGCTGCTTGGGTTCAGCGGCGCGGTGGTCTTCATCGAGCCCTCCCCCTACGAGGCGATGTTCTTCATCGCGGCGGCCGGCTTTCTTTTGACGGGCGGGCTCGCCCTTCATCCGTCGGCCGTCGTCCTCCTCCTGACGGCGCTGGCCTTCAACCTGGGCGGCCTGTTCAGCCTGATGCCGTTCCTCGACGATACGGTCGCGGTCACGTTCGTGGCGATCTCCGTCTATCTCGGGACCACTAGCCTTTTCTTCTCAGCCCTGATGATGGAAAGGCCCGTGGAGCGGCTGAACGCCCTCAAGAGCGGATTGATCTGGGCCGCCGTCGTGGCCTCGACGGCCGGCATCCTCGGCTACTTCAACGTCGGCGGCCTGGGCGAGCACCTCACGCGGTACGGCCGGGCGTCGGGCACTTTTAAGGACCCGAACGTGCTCGGCACGTTCGTCATCCTGCCGCTCGTCCTGCTGGCGCAGGACCTGCTGTTGCGCCGCGGGTCGCTCCTGAAGAACGTGGCCCTGTTCGGCCTGATCCTGTTCGGGGGCGCGTTCCTGTCGTTCTCGCGCGGCGCCTGGGCCCACGCGGTCCTGTCGCTCGTCCTGCTCCTCGCGATCACCTTCGTCCTCACGCCGAGCCGGGGCCTGCGCGCCCGAATCGTCCTGATCGCCATCGCCGGAACGGCCGCGCTTGCGCTCGGTTTCGTCGCAGCCCTGTCGATCGACTCCGTGCGGAGCCTCTACGAGGAGCGGGCCAGCTTGCAGCAGGATTACGATCTTGGCGAAACAGGCCGGTTCGGAAACCAGCTCCGGTCCATCAACGAACTGATCGAACGGCCGAACGGCTTCGGCCCGCACCGCTTCCGCCTTCACTTTCCGGAGGATCCCCACAACGTCTACGTGAACGCCTTCGCGTCCTATGGCTGGCTCGGGGGCTTCAGCTATCTCCTGCTGATCTTAGCGACGATCTTTGTGGGTTGGAGGGCGATCGGGACGCGGCTGCCGGTTCAACTCCACGCAGTGGCGATCTGGTCGACGCTGTTCGTCGAAATTCTGCAAGGGTTCCAGATCGACACCGACCACTGGCGGCACTTCTGGCTGATGCTGGGCCTGATCTGGGGGCTGTTCGGGCTGTCGCAGGCGCACCGGCGCGCCGCGATGTCAGAACGCGGGAACCGGCTTCACGAGCGGAGCAGGCCGTCGGGTCCCTAGGCTCGTCAGGGCTGAGGGGCCGCTATTCGCGGCCGAGGTCATGAGGCGCTTGGTTGAGTTCGGGGTGTCTGCGGATCATGTCGGACCGCTCCTCCGACAGCCGTTCCCACATCTCGGCCATCCGGAGGAGCTGCTCGCGCTGTTCGCCGGTCTTCATGGTCGCCGCGAGCGCGCGGCACTCATCCGCATGCTGATGATACTCCGAGGCTTTCTTCATGTCCGGCCCCTGTTTCGCCCCTGCCCTTCCGGCTCGGGTCCGGTCAGCCGCGCTTTGATCGCCCAGGCAATGCGGGAATGGTTAACAGATGGTTAACGCCGCGGCCCTGAGCGTTGTATTTTTCCGAAAAGGGCGGTCCCGCTTCAACGGCCCCCGCGTAGCCGACAAATAGAGATGGTGAGTTGAGACGTCGAAAGCGCTGCGGACCCCAAGTCATGCGATGAAGTCACGGGTCGGAGCGGCGTCCGGGATGCAGCGCCGGAACGCGCGAGGCTCCCAAGGAGCCTACTGCCCGATGCCCGCCGCGCTGCATTCGTTGGTGAACGAGCGGGGATCCAACGGATCATCGCACAAGAGATTGAACCCGCCGGGGCCCATGCCGGCCCGCCTGATGGCGGTGATCACGCTCGGCAGCGTCGTCTGTTGCTGTTGCGCCGGAGGAGCCGTATTCGCGCCAGGATTGACGCCGCCTTGCGGGACCGCATTCTGGGCCTGGGCGAGCGCGGTCGTCGCAAGCGCAAGCAACCCGGCGACCGTCGCCGTCGCGATGAGAACGCCTCTCATGGCGGAGCCTCCGAGAGCATCCGCCCTTGTCGCACTTCGGGCGGGCGCTCACAAGGTCCGCTCGTCGGCGCGGCGCTCGGCGGCCGGGACAAACCTTCGACAACCGTAAGCGTTCAGCCGCTCCGGCTCAGCCGGCGCGCCGACGCCCGTGCGCGTCAGGCTCGGCGTCCGCGGCGGCGCGCGCCGGACCGCCCCGGCGGCCATCGCCTGGCCGATCAGAACGACCGTGGGCGCGTCGGAGAGGCCGAGGCCCTCAGCCAGTTCGCCGACCGTGCTCCAGCGGACGCGCGAGGTTCGGCGCGGCGCCGTCGGTCGAGATGCCGATGACCAGCGGCGAGCGATTGACGATCGCCTCGAAAGCAAAATCGCAGGACGCCGGTCGGTCCACGACGTTGACGACGACGCCGGCTCGCCGCGCCGCATCCGCGAAGACGGCGGCCTCGGGCTCGTCGGCGAACGCCCCGACCGCGAGCGCGGCTCCGTCGAGGTCTTCACGGCGCCAGGACCGCTCGTGGAGCCGGATCGGGCCGCGCGGCGGGTCCGAGGCCGCGGCGCGCAGGGTTGCGCGACGCTCAGTAGACATCGGCTTGATAGCGTCCCGCCTTTTTGAGCGAGCCCACGAAGGCGATAGCCTCGTCGGTGGAGCGCACGCCATGCGTCGCGACGATCTCGACCAGCGCCGCCTCCACGTCCTTGGCCATGCGCTTGGCGTCGCCGCACACATAGAAGTGCGCGCCTTGCGCCAACCATTGCCACAGCTCCGCCCCGACCTCGCGCATGCGGTCCTGGACGTAGTATTTTTCCTTGCCGTCGCGCGACCAGGCGAGCGAGAGGCGAGTCAGCGCCCCGGCCCGCTTCATCTCGTGCAACTCGTCGCGGTACAGGAAGTCCATGGCCTGCCGCTGGTGGCCGAAGAAGAGCCAGTTCTTGCCCGGCGCTCCGATCGCCTGCCGCTCCAGGAGAAAGGCCCGGAAGGGCGCGACGCCCGTGCCGGGCCCGACCATGATGATGGGCTTTTCGGGATCGGCCGGCAGCGCGAAATTATGCGCCTTCTGGACGTAGCACTTCAGCCGTTCGCCCGGCTCGACCCGCTCGGCCATGTAGGTCGAGGCGACGCCGCTGCGGATGCGCTTGCCGATGAGGTAGCGCACCGCGTCCACGGTCAGAGACACCCGGCCGGGCGTGGCCTTGGGCGACGAGGAGATCGAGTAGAGACGGGGCTGCAAAGGTTCGAGCGCGTCGACGAACGCCTCCGGATGAGGCCGGACGCCGGCGAACTTCTGCAAGACCGCGAGCACGTCGAGGTGCGCGGCGTCCCCGTCCGGGTCCTCGCCGCGGGCGAGCGCGCGCGCTTTTTCGCGCGCCTTGCCGCCCGAGATGTAGGAGAACAGTTCGAAGAGGGGGTCCGGGGCGACGCCGAGCGACACGTCGTCATGCAGCACGTCGCGCAGGGTCCGGCCGCGCACCTCGGTGGTGTGCGCCGCGCCGAGCATGGCGATGGTCTGGTCGACGAGCCCAAACCCGTTCTTGGCGAAGATGCCGAAGGAATCGCCGACCGCGTAGTCGAGCCCGGTTTCGCCGAGGTCGAACTCGATGTGCCAGACGTGCTTGTCCGACTTCGCGGCGTTGAGCCGGCGGCGGGAGAGAAAGATCGCCTCGGCCGGGTTTTCGCGCGAGCGTCCGGGCGCGCCCGCCGGCGCTGCGGACGGAACCGCAGCGGCGCTCGGCTCGGCCGGCGCTTTCGCGGCCGGCGCGGCCTCGGCCTTGTCCAGTTCCTCGGCAAGCTTCTTGACCAGCCGCGCGGTTTCCTTGCCGCCGGGCGCGCACAGGTTCAGGCGCTCCTCTTTCTTCAGGACGATCGCGTTGGCGTAATCGGCGCAGTTGTAGCCGCACTGGCCGCAATCCTGCTGCGCCATCGCGGCCATGAGGCGCGGGGCGAGCGGCTTGCCCGCGGCGAGCGTCATGCGCTCGTCGGCGGCCATGGCCGGATCGTGCCAGGGAGCCTCGTCGTTGCTGGCGAGCGCCGGGCCGGCGGGCGCTCCGACGCCGGGAATGAGAGCCGCCGCCTCGCTGCCGCTCAGCGCCGTGACGCCGACCGCGTGCGGCGCGATGGCCGCCGCCAGGAACCCCGAGAGCCAGACGCGCTGTTCGGGGGAGAACGGCGCGTTCTCCGGGATCATGAAGCTGGGAAGGGGCGTCGCCTGAATGCTCATGCGAGCGCCTCCTCGGCCATGCGTTTCAGCCCCTCCACGTCGTGGCGTTGGGCAAAAGCGTAAAAACTCTCGGCCGGATCGGCCCGATGGGCGAGATACGCCTGGAGCAGGCCCTCGACGCGCCGGGGCGCGTCCTCGGCCGTCACGTCGGAGTAGATCAGTTGCGCGATGGCGGCGTCGTTGCCGAACCCGCCGCCGACATGGATGTGGTAGCCTTCGACCTGATCGTCCTCGCCGACCGCGACCTTGGCCCCGACCAGGCCGATGTCGCCGATGTAATGCTGCGCGCAGGAGTTCGGGCATCCGGTCAGGTGGATGTTGACCGGCTGGTCGAGGGTGAGCCGCGTCTCGACATGCTCCGCGATCTGCAGCGCATGGCCCTTGGTGTCGGAGTTGGCGAACTTGCAGCCCCGGCTGCCCGTGCAGGCGACAAGGCCGGCGCGCACGGAATTGGCCGTCCAGTCGAGCCCGATCGCCGTCAGGTGCGCCTTGACGTCCTCCACCTTGGCGTCGGGAACGCCGGAGATCAGGAGGTTCTGCCAGACGGTCAGGCGGATGTCGCCGTCGCCGGACTCGCGCGGCGACGGCGGCGAGCACGCGCATCTGCGCGGCCGTCATCTTGCCCACCGGGAATGGCGACGCCGACCCAGTTGAGGCCCGGCTGCTTTTGCGGATGGACGCCGATGTGGGCGAGCCGGTCGTAGGCCGGCCGCGGTTTCACATGCGTCGCCTCGATTCGGGTCAGCCTGCCCCCAAGCTTCTCCTCGACAGCCGCCAGGAATTTTTCGAAGCCCCAGTCGTCGAGCACGTATTTCAATCGCGCCTTGGTCCGGTTGGTGCGGTCGCCGTGGTCGACGAAGACGCGCACGATCGCGTCCGCCACCTTGATCGCGTCCGCCGGGCGCAAGATCACGCCGGTGTCGCGCGCAAAGTCCTTGTGGCCGGTGATGCCGCCGAGCGTGAGGCGGATACCACACGCCGGGCTCGACCGGCGCGCCCTCCGCAATCTCGACCGCCTGGAAGCCGATGTCGTTGGTGTCCTCCAGCGTGGGGACCGCGCCGCCGCCGTCGAAGGCGACGTTGAATTTTCGGGGCAGCCCATACATCGTCGCGGTTGTTGAGGATGTGGTGGTGCCACGCCCGGGCATGCGGGCGGGTGTCGAGGAGTTCGTGCGGGTCGATGCCGGCGGTCGGCCGAGCCGGTGACGTTGCGGATGTTGTCCGCGCCCGCGCCCTTGGCGATGATGCCGACGTCCGCCAGCCCTTCGACCACGGCGGGGCCGTTCTGCGGGCCGGATCTCGCGGATCTGGAGGTTGGCGCGCGTCGTCACGTGCGTGTAGCCGCCGCCGAGCTTCGGCGATGTCGGCGACCGCCGCGAACTGCCAATGGGTGAGGATGCCGTTCGGGATGCGCAGGCGGCACATGTAGCTGTCCTGCGCCGGGGCGACGTAGAACAGGCCGTGGTAGCGCCAGCGGAAGTTGTCCTCCGGCTTCGGCTTGGCCCCGCCGAGCGCCTCGGTCTTCAGCCGCTCGTAGGCGTCCATCGGATGCTCGGCGCGCTTCCATTTCTCCTGGTCGACAAGCTTCTTGCCCGCACTGGCGGTCCGATCCTGCGCCTTGAGCTGGGCCGCATCGGGGCCGGTCGGCTCGGCGGGCGCGGGCGCGCCGGCCGGCGCCGTCCCGGCGAGACCACGGATCGCGGCGGCCCCGGACGCAAAGCCCTCCAGCCAGCGCTTCTGGTCCAACGTGAAGTCCGCTCCCATCGGCAACCCCCGTCCCTTACTCGGCCGGTTCGACGCGCGGCGCCAGCGACGCGGCCGGTTTCTTGGACGCCAGCCAATAGGCGCCGGCCATGAACACCGATCCGGCGATGGTGTTGCCGAGCGTGACCCAGAACAGGTTCCACATCATCCCCGCCCAGGTGACGGTCTCGGGATGGTTCGAGAACAGGGCCACGCCGAAGATCGTCATGTTGGCGATCGAGTGCTCGTAGCCCGAGGCGATGAAGGCGAAGAGGCACCAGGCGATCGCGACCATGCGCGCCGCCTCGTTGGCGATCCGGGCCGACATCCACAAGGCGAGGCAGACGAGCCAGTTGCACAGGATGGCGCGGCACAGGAGCGGCAGCGCGTCCATGTTCATCTTGGCGGCCGCGGCCTTGTAGATCAGTTCGCTGGACGCGGTGGTGATGAGCCCGCCTCCGCCGAGCACGAACAGGGCGGCCAGCATCAGCGCGCCAGCCAGGTTGCCGAACCAGCTTGTCGCCCACACGGCCCCGAGCGCGTCCCAGGAGGTCCGGCGCTCCAGGACGGCGAGCGGCATGCTCATCGTGTGGCCCGTGTAGAGGTCGGCGCCCGCGAACACGACCAGGATGAGGGCGAGCCCGAACGTCGCGCCCATCGCCAAGGGCCGCACGCTCGGATCGAGCGCGGAGCCGAGGCTGAAGATCAAGAGGATGCCGAAGCCGACGTAGATGCCGGCCATCATGGAGCTGATCCAGAACCCGAGCGGGTTCTCAGCGAGAAACCGGGCTTTCCCCGCTCCCGCGTCCGCAAGCTTCGTCACGGCTTCTGAAAACATGAAGAAGTTCCCCCTGTCCGACGTTGTCCGACGGAGGACGCGAGCATGAACCATGCCAATTGGAAGAAAGCAGATTTTTCAGAAACTTGACCTCGGACCGCCCCACTCGTCCTGCGCGTCCGTCGAACCGTACTGGCGCGTGCGTAAGCCGCCCTGCCTTGCTTTTGTGCACTGCACGGTAAAGAGGCTGAGCCGGGGAATCGCTTGCTCTCAAGCAGCGGCGCCGAGGAAGCCTGGCGCGGAGGCGCTTTCGATTGAACCAGCCGTGGAGCCGGGATTTTTTCAGCCAAGCTGAAACCGCATTGTCCCCAAGCCGTTGGCCCAATGAGCGGCCCTGGCGAGGGCCGCCCAAGGCGATGAGGTGACGCACTTGCCCCGTTGGCTGAACCAGCCGCGGGGCTTTTTCTGGCTCCATTCTGAGCTAGTGCGCCACCGGTTCTCCATGTCCGTTCAGGGCCGCTTGAAGAAGCCGGTCCGGCCCGAACTCCTCTCCTTCAAGGGCGAGAAGCTCGATCAGGCGCTTGCGGGCGCGATTGACGCGGCTCTTGATCGTTCCAACCGCCACGTCGCAGATGCGGGCGGCCTCATCGTAGGAGAACCCCTCCGCCCCGATCAGGAGAAGCGCCTCGCGCTGGTCGTGCGGCAGCTTCGCCAAAGCGATGCGGAAGTCGGCCCAATCAAGCCGGGCGCCCTGCTCCGGCAGGACGGCGACCTTTTGGGCCAGGGAGGCGTTCGGGTCCTCGACCTCGCGCTTGCGCTTGCGGTAATCGGAGTGGAACAGGTTGCGCAGGATGGTGAACAGCCAGGCATGCAGATTGGTGCCGGGCTTGAAATGATCGAAATGGCTCCAGGCGCGCACAATCGTGTCCTGGACGAGGTCATCCGCGCGGTCGACGTTGCCGGTCAGAGACATGGCGAACGCGCGCAGGCTGGGCACGGCCGCGAGGAGCGCGTCTCGGCCCTTCCGGTCGACAACGCTTCCGCCACCGTCCTCCGAACGGTTTCGTTGAACGCCATGCGACCGCTCTTGCTCGGCGGATGCCTGTTCCGATGCCGAGGTGTTTGCAAGCACCGGAACACCGGCGGCTTGCACGTTCTGGGCCTTCACGGGCCGCTCGCCGGGCGGGCCGGACGCAACGGGATCGCGATGCCTTGGGAATGGATTCGGCGCGGGTCTCACCGCCTGGAACGTGGCGGCTTCCGCCAGGCTTCGCATTCAACAATGTTAAGGGGGGTCCGCACGCGCCGAGGGGAAGGCGCAGAACCATGGCGCTGCAACCCCCGGTCGGCAATCGGGAGGGATCAGCCCTCGGATGCTCCATCGCATCCACGACTCGCGCGGCTTTGAGACTGACGCATAAACAACCCGCTCATTCGCGAGCGGGAGGAGTTCGCAAGACCTCCGCTTGCGGCTAGGAACGCGCTTGAGACGGTCGCCCTGCTCAACCCCAAGGACCTGCCCCTGAACCGCGAGGATCGGCGCTTCGACGCCAGAGCCCATGACCGCCCGGACGCATCGGCCCGTCACGCTGGACGCGGAGGGGCGCGCCTATAGACGCGTCATATGGACGATCGCGGGCGGCATTCTCGCCTTCGGCGCGCTGCAAAGCGGCTGGGCGCTCGCCATCGGCTCGCGCCAGCTTCTCAAGGACGGCCTCGACTGGGCCTACGATGTCATCCTCTACGGCATCGCAGCGTTCGTGTTCGGGCGCGGCGTTCGGATCGAGCGGATGTCCGCGTTCGGGATCGCCCTTGTCCTGGCCGTCGCGGGGCTCCACACGCTGTACGATCTCTGGGACAAGATCGCGAACCCGCGCCCCATCGAAATCGCCACGATCACCTTCTCGGCCGTCACCGCCATCGCGATCGCCTATCTGGTCATCGGCGCGCTCTGGCGCTTTCGCCGCAACCCGAACCCGCTGATCCGGGCGACCTGGCTGTCAAGCCGCAACGATGCGGTCTCGACCACCTTCGCGGCCTTTATCGTGATGGCGACGCGGCTCGCTCCGGTGCGCTGGCCCGAGTACGCCGCGGACTTGGCCTTCGCCGGCCTGAGCTTTCAGGCGACCTGGGCCATCCTCCGGGCCGAGTGGCGCGACAAGCGCGCCGAGGAGGGCGAGGACTGAACGGTCTCAGAAATTCGGGCTTTTCGCCGCGCCGAGAATGGGGCCGGGGCGGCCGGACGCGCCAGCCTGCACGAGCACGACGTAGCCCTCGGCGTCGCCTGGCCGCGCCGAGGCGAGCGGCGCCTCGAAGCGGGCCGGCTGGCCGGACCACGCGCCGACACGCGTCATTCCCCGCGCCACGTTGACGTAAGCGATCGAGCGGCCCCGGTTTTCGCCGCGCCCGATCGCGACCTCGCGCCGCTTCATGACCGGCAGAAGCCAGACCTCGGCCGCCTTCGGCCCGCCCGCCGCCGCGCCGCCGACCTCGATCGTCACCCCCGATCCCGTCTCGGCGACGCTCACGTCGACCGGCAGCGCCGGACGACCCGCGCCGGCGATGCGCCGCTCCACCTCCGCCCGATCCGAGCCGACTGCGGCGGCCACCCCGTTCACCACCATCTGAGGGGTATAAATCTGGCGGTCGCCTCGCGCGCTTGCATAAGCGCGCTGGCGGGCGCTGAAGGCGGCCTGCGCGAGCGTATCCTTCCAGCCCAGGTAATCCCAGTAATCGACCGGCAGGGCGAGCGCGATCACGCCAGGGCGGCGCGCCAGCTCGGCCAGATAGGCGTCGGCCGGCGGACAGGAGGAGCAGCCCTGGCTCGTGAACAGCTCCACCACGGCCTGCGGCTCAGGCGCCGCCGCCGCATGCTCGACGAAAGCGGCGAGCGCGAGAGCGGCAAACAGGATTCGGAACCGCATGCGTAGTTCGTCGCATGAATGCGCTTCACGACGAAGTCACGTTGCCTTGAGGCTTGTGTGAAGCGGCTCCGCCGGCGGCGCAGGCGCCTGTCCTTGAGCGAGAGCGCCAGCCCGCCAGCGGCGATGCTGCCACAGCCACTGCTCCGGGCGTCCGCGCACCCAGCCCTCGACCACCCGCGTCATCGCCTGCGTCGCGCCCTGAACGTCGATGCGCCCGTCCGCGTCGCGCGGCAGGTCAAGAGGCGGAGTGAGTTCGACGGTGAAGCGGACGTCCGGATGCCGGATGACCCGCGTGCCATGCACGGGACAGTCGAACCGACGGGCAAGCTTGGCGAGGATGGGATTGGCGAGCGCCGGGCGGCCGAAGAAATCGACCGCCACGCCGCGGGTGAAGTGCTGGTCGATGAGGATGCCGATGTGGCCGCCCCGCTCCAGCGTGCGGTGCATGGCGAACCCCGCGCCCCGGCGCGCCGCTTCGAGCGCCGCCCATGGTCTGGCTGCGGACCTCGTGCACCACGCGCGCGGCGGCGGGCGAGTTCGGGGGGCGGAAAATCGCCGTCGCGTCGAGCCCGTAATGCGCGGCGCAGATCGCCGGCAACTCCCAATTGGCCAAATGCGCCGCGAAGATCAGGCCGGGCTTGCCGTCATCCCGCAGCGCGGCCAGGTGCTCGATGCCGACAAGCTCGACGCGTCCCCCCGCCCCGGCATCGTCGCAGTCGAAATCTCGCTTAAGTGGGCGTATTCCGCGCCGGTGCGGCCCAGGTTTTCCCAGGCGCCGCCGACAATGGCCGCGATCTCGTCCGCGCTCTTGTCCGGAAACGCCGCGCGGGCGTTGGCGAGCGCGATGCGGTGTTGCGGAAGCAGGCGGCCGATCCGGCGCGCCCACCAGCCGCCGATCTCGCTCGACGGCTCGGGGCCGATCGCGCGCCCGATCGCGAAGAGGGTCCGCACGAGCCCGACCATGCCGGCCTCGGCGGCCCGCGAGGCGAACGTCCGATCGCGCATGAGTTTCACGAAAAAGCCGGGTTGGGCCGGGCGATCAGAACGCGACCAGAATCTTGCCGAAGACGTTTCGGGATTCCAGCCGCTCCAGCCCTTGCGCGTAATCGCCGAGCGGGAACACCGAATCGATCACCGGCGTGATGCCGGCCGCCATCTTGTCGAGCGACTCGCGGATGTTGCGCATCGTGCAGCCGAACGAGCCGAAGATGCGGTACTGCTGCTGGAACAGTTGCATCAGGTTGATGGTCGCCGACACGCCCGAGGTCGAGCCGCAGGTGACGAGCCGCCCGCCGCGCTTGAGGCAGAGCAGCGAGCCGTTCCAGGTCTCGGCGCCGACATGCTCGAACACTACGTCGACGCCCTTTGCGCTTGGTCAGCTTGCGCACCTCGCCTTCGAAACGCTCGGTGCGGTAGTTGACGACGTGATCGGCCCCGAGCGCCTTCGCTTTCGCGCCTTTTTCGTCGTCCCCGACGGTGGTGATCACCGTGCAGCCGATCGCCTTCGCCATCTTGATCGCCGCCGTGCCGATGCCGGAGCCGCCGGCATGGACGAGGATCGTTTCGCCGGGCTCCAGCTTGGCGTTGTCGAACAGCATGTGCTGCACCGTGCCGAAGGCGATCGGCGCGCAGGCGGCGTCCTCGAACGGAACGCCGTCCGGCGCCGGAATGACGAGCCGGGCCGGCATGTTGAGACGCTCGCGCGCGAAGCCGTCGATGTGGAAGCCCATCACGCCGCCGACGGTTTCGCACAGGTTGTCGCGGCCCTCGCGGCAGGCGCGGCAATGGCCGCAGGTCTCGCGCGCCGTACATCGCGACCTTATGGCCGGCGCTGAAGTCCCTCGACGCCCTCGCCCACGGCCGCCACGTCCCCGCTCGCCTCCGCGCCGACGACCAGCGGCAGCTTGCGCTTGGCGAAAGCCATGCCGCGAAAGCCCCAGACGTCGATATGGTTGAGGCCGACCGCGCGCACCCGGACTTGAACCTCGCCCGGCGCGGGCGGAGGGGGCGCGTCGATGTCGGCAAGGCGCAGGTCGCGGTCGCCGAAGAGTTGAAGGGCGCGCATGAAGGGCTTCTTATGAAGGACGTTGCTCGAGGACAGTTGGCGCGGCTTATCGCCCGCGCTCCGGAATGACAAGCGCGCCTGAGCCCCGCCCTACTCCGGCTGAAGGTAGCGCCGGCGCGCCCAGCCGACCGCGCCGTCGAATTTGACGCGGCACCAGGTATGTCCGGAGGGCGTGTCCGTGGTGCAGCCGAACCCGCGCACCCCGCGCGCGTTCCACGGGATGCGCGCGACCGCCTCGGCCTCGGCCTCCGGCCGCTCCCGCACATGCAGGACGCTGCCGGGCTCGATGCCCGAGACACGGAAGCTTTCCGGCGCGGCTTCGACGGCGCTCGCGGTCAGCGCAAGCACGACAAGGGCGACGCGTAACATCGATCAATCCGATTGCGAATCGTGAGGCCGCTCAACCTGTTGGTTAGCCTTGGCGGAGCGACGCCCAAAGAAAAATCGCCGTCGCGGCGCAGCCCAGCGCAGAGCGGACGGCGTGCAGGCGGCCCCATGCCTCGATCAGCCGCCGGCTCTCCGGCCCCGCTTGCGCCGGATCGAGCGCCATCAGCGTGTTGTTGGTCGGCATGATGCCGACCAGCGTGTAAGGCCAGTTCGCCAGAAGGACGACCGCTCCGAGAAGCCACAGCCGCTCGCCCGTCCGCCACCAGGCCCATAGGCCGAGCAGGGAGCCGACGACGGCCAGCGATGCCTGCATGGCGAAGCCGCGTTTGTAGGCGGGCTTCCATTCCATCAGCAGGGATCGGTCGTCGAGGTCCAACCGCGCAGGCTGCTCGGCGACGTTGATGTAGACCGCCGCGCCGGCGAACAGGGCGGCGGCGATAAGCGCGAGTTGTCCGGCGATCATGCATCTTTGTCCCGGTGGCTGCTTCAAGCGCAAGCTGGGCTTTCCCTCGCTGTGCGTAGAGCGCAACACCTCGCCCCGCGTGCGGGGCGAGGAGGACGAGGCCGGCTCTAAGAACGATGCACGCCGATCATCGCCGTGAGGCCGCCGTCGACGGGCAGCACCGCGCCGGTGATGTAGGCGGCGGGCGGGCTCATCAGGAAGGCGGCGAGGCCGGCGACCTCCTCCGGCCTGGCGAAGCGCCCGGCCGGGATCTGCTTCTCCATCTCGGCCCGGTAGGCCGCGTAGGGCGCCATCATGTCGGTGTCGATGAAGCCCGGCGCGATGACGTTCACGGTGACGCCGCGCTTGGCGGTCTCGATGGCGAGCGTGCGGCAGTAGGACAGGAGCGCGCCTTTGGAGGCCGCGTAGGCGGCGTTGCCCGGATTGCCCTGCAGCGCCGCGACCGAGCCGATCGCCACGATGCGGCCGGTCCGCGCCCGGATCATGCCGCGCAGCACGGCTTTGGCGAGGCGGGTCAGCGACCAGAAATTCACCTGCATGGCCGCTTCGGCCTTGTCCTGCGCCATCATGGCGGCAAGCGCGTCGTAGGGCTGGCCGGCGTTGTGGACGAGGCCGAAGAAGGCCTCGCCCTCGATCGCCTCGCAGAAGATGTCGAGCGAGCCCTTATCGGCCAGATCGACCGCATGCGCCTTGATCGCTTGCGGCCGGGATGGGCGGCCTGCAGCTCGTCGACGAGGGCGTCGGCGGCGTCGCCCGACGACCGATAGGTGAAGTCGACGTCGTGCCCGGCCTCGACGAGCGCGCGCACGATCGCCGCGCCGACGCCTTTGGCCGCCGCCGGTGACGAGGATGCGTCTCGACATCTCTGACCTGGTGGCTGGCTCGGCGCGAGCAGGCCGGCGCGCCCCGGCCGGCGTCGGCGGCTCCGCGCCGAAGACGAGGCAGGTGTTCTGGCCGCCGAAGCCGAACGAGTTCGACAGCACGTACGACACCGTCGCATCGCGGGCTTCGTTCGGCACCACGTCGAGCGGGATGGCCGGGTCCGGCACGTGTGTAGTTGATCGTCGGCGGGATGCGGCCGTTCGCGGATCGTCAGCAGCGACAACACCGCCTCGACCGCTCCCGCCGCGGTCAGCGTGTGGCCGATCATCGACTTGTTCGACGAGATCGGCACACGCTTGCATGCGCTCGCCGAACACGGCCATGCAGCCCATGCGACTCCATCTTGTCGTTCTCGGGCGTGCCGGTGCCGTGGGCGTTGATGTAGTCGATGTCGTCGGGCGATCAGGCCGGCGTCGTCGAGTCGCGCTCGCGGATCGCCGCGATGATCGGCGCGCCGTCCGGGCTCGAGCGGGTGCGGTGGAAGCCGTCGCCCTTCTCGCCGCAGCCGAGCACGTAGCCGAGGATGGTGGCGCCGCGCGCCCGCGCGGCCTCGGCGTTCTCGAGCACGAGCGCCGCGCGCGCCCTCGCCCATGACGAAGCCGTCGCGGTTCTTGGAGAACGGCTTCGCCGCGCCCTCCGGGCGGATCGTTCTGGGTCGAGAGCGCCGAAAGCAGCGAGAAGCGGATCAGCGATTCGGGATGCACCGAGCCGTCGGTGCCGATGCACAGGGCGGCGTCCGTCTCGCCCCGGCGGATCGCCTCGACGCCGAGCTGGATCGCGGTCGCGCCGGACGAGCAGGCGGTCGACAGCGAGATCGGCGAGCCCTTGGTGCCGAACCGGTCGGCGATCCGGTCGGCGACGGTGCCGAAGATGAACAGATCGTGCCAGTCCTTGAAGCGGCCCGGTCGCGGCCGCGTTCAGAAGGTCGGCGTAGGTGACGCCGTCGTTCTGGCCGGAGGCCTCGGCCAGCGCCTGCCGCTGCGGCCATTCGAGTTCGACCGGCGGCACCGCGATGAACAGCGCGCCCGGGAAGTCGCCCTGTTCGGCCGATGCCGGCTTGGCCGACCGCCTCCTCGGCCGCCGAGCATCGCGAGACGCTCGGAGAGCATGCGGCGCGCAGAAGGGCTCGACCGCGACGAAGTCGACGGTGCCGCCGATCGTGGTGCGCAGTCCCTCGGTCGGGAAGCGGGTGATGCGCGTGAATGCCCGAGCGGCCGGCCGTCAGCGCCGCCCAGTTGTCCTCCTGCCCCTGCGCCGAGCGAGGTGACGACGCCCATGCCGGTCACGGCGACGAGCGGACGGCCGTGCGCGTCCCGCGTGGCTTGCGCCATGTTGACCTCCCTCACAGCGGCTTCGCGAGGCGCACCGCGCCTTCGCCGCGCCAATGCCCGACGGAGGTCGACGACCGCCTCGCGGGCCTGGCCGCGCGGCGATCAGCGCCGTGGCCAGCGCCACGCCGGACGGCGCCTGTCCTTCCATCGTATGGCCGACCAGGTCGCCGGTCGCGTGGATCGCGCGCCGGGCGCGAGGTCCGGCAGAGCGGAGCCGCTCCTCGTCGCGTGACGCCCTTCACCCCGGTCGCGCCCGAGACGACGACCGCGCTCGGGCTCCGCCTCGAGCGTCACGCCAGTGCCGCTCGAGCGCGGCTGCGACGTCGCCCGGCTGCGCGCCGGGTCCGCTCGGACGCCACGCCGGCGATCGTGGCGAGAGGCGTCGCGCCGCGCGCGTGCCGCATGCTCGCGCGCTTCGAGCACCAGGAACGCCGCCCCGCTGCCGAGGATGAAGCCGCCGCCCTCGGCGGGGCGATCCCAGACGGGCGCGAACGGGCTGCTTCCAGAGGAAGCCGCCCATGTCGCACATCAGGAGCACGTCGGGCCGCTCGGCGTTGTAGGCGCCGCCGACCAGGAAGATGTCGTCCTGGCCCGAGGCGATGCGGGCGTGGGCGATGCGGAGCGCGTCGACGCCGCTCTGCTCCTCGCCCATGAAGGTGCGCGAGGCGCCGGTGACGCCGTGCACGATCGAGATGTTGCCGGCGAGCAGGTTCGAGAGCTGGGCCAGGAAGAGCGTCGGCCGCAGATCGCTCATCAGGCGCTCGTTCAGGAACACGCCGGGGTTCTGCCGCCTTCGCGGATGCCGGTGAGGATCTGGCCGTCGACGGCGTAGTCGCGCTCGCCGCCGCCCGCCGCGACGATGAGGTGCATGCGGCTCTTCAGGGCGGCGTCGGCCTTGGCGCCGGCCGCGTCGAGCGCGAGGCCCGGCGGCGTAGACGCCGAGCTTCTGCCAGGGCTCCATCTGGCGCTGGTCGGACTTCTTCGGGATCTGCCGGTCGAGTCGAGGGCCACGGCCGGGTGGACCGCGTAGGGCGCGAAGGTCTCCGCGTCGAGGCGCGGCGAGGCGCCGGCCGGAGCGCCGCCAGATGCGCCTCGACGCCCTCGCCCGCGCTGGAGACGAGCCCGAGCCCGGTAATGACGACCTCGCGCATCAGAGCGTCTCCGCGAGAAGCCCGATGCCGGCGCGCCTGCGGCGCGCATCTGCGCCGTCCATCCCGGCCGGGAAGGGCATGATCTTGAAGCGCAGCTCGGCGTCGCAGATCGGCTTGCCGTCGACCGCGATCCCGCCTTGGTCACCGCGTAGCCCGAGCCCTCGTGCTCGAGCTGCGCACGTCGATGGCAAGCTCGGCCCCGGGCCCGACGAAGGTGCGGAAGCGCGCCTTGTCGACCGCCATCAGGAACGGCATGTGGGTGAAATCCATCAGGCCGAGCACGAGGTAGCCCGAGGCCTGCGCCATGGTCTCGGTGAGGAGGACGCCCGGCACCAGCGGGTGCCCGGGAAAATGGCCCTCGAAGACGGGGCTCTCGATCGGGCACGACCGAGCGCGCCTCGATCCGCTTCGCCGCGCGGTCGAACGACACGACCTGGTCGATCATCTCGAAATATTCGAGGCGCATGGTCGTCTTGGAGGCCGGGGCGCTGGGGATCGAGGTCGGAGCAGGCCGACGCCAGGCAGGGCTCAGTCGATGCGGCCAGGGCTCAGGCCTTCTTGGCCGCCACCAGCGCGTCGATCTGCGACACGAGGTTTTTCAGCACGAAATACTCCTCGGCCGGAACCTTGCCTTCGTTCACCTCCTGCGTCCATTGCTCCAGCGGCAGCTTGATGCCGAACGCCTTGTCGATCGCGAAGGCGATATCCAGGAAGGCGAGCGAATCGATGCCGAGATCGTCGATGGCGTGGCTCTCGGGCGTGATCTGGTCGCGCGGGATGTCGGCCGTCTCGGAGATGATGTTGGCGACGGTCTCAAAGGTGGACGACATCGCGTCGCTCTCCGGCGGTTTCAGGACAGGCGATGCGTCCGGCTTGCGAGCCGATGGCCGGGATCGCCATGAAGGAACGGGTTTTCGAGCGCCCCTCTACACGACGGTTCGCACAGGGGCAACCGGAAGCGGGGCTGGTGAGCGTTTGACAGGATGCTCGGGTGGGCGCGCCGCTTCCGTCATTCCGGGGCCGCGAAGCGGAGCCCGGAACCTATGAACACTGTTTGTAAAATAGAGCGGAACGGGGTCCGCTCTTTCTTGAAACGCTCGTGTTCATGGGTTCCGGGCTCGGCCCTTCGGGGCCGCCCCGGAATGACGGGGAGGTTTACGACCTTACAGCCGTCAAGCGCACCATCCCCTCGCCGCGCCAGTGTCCGACGGAGGTGGCGACCGCCTCGCGGGCCTCGCCCGCCGCGATCAGCGCGGCCGCCAGCGCCACGCTGAACGGCGCCTGCGCCTCCATCGTGTGCCCGACCACATCGCCCGTTGCATAAACCGGGGCGCGGGGAGCCAGCTCCGCCAGCACAGCGCGTTCCTCGTCCGTGACGCCCTTCACCCCGGTCGCGCCCGAGACGACGGCCGCCTCCGATCCTGCCCCGATCGCGCGCCAGAGCCGCTGGAGCGAAGCGTCCACGTCGCCCGGCTGCCGCCGGGTCCGTTCCGCCGCCACTCCGGCCACGGCAGCCAAGGGCTTGACCCCACGGGCGTCGGCGCGCGCGCGCGCCTCCAGCACGAGAAACGCCGCTCCGCTGCCGAGAATGAACCCGCCGCCCCGCGCGGGACGGTCCCACACGGACACGAACGGGCCGGACCACAAGAATCCGCCCGCCGCGCACACCATGAGCACGTCGGCCCGTTCGGCGTTGGCGGAGCCGCCGACGAGGGCGATGTCGGTCTGGCCGGAGGCGATGCGGGCGTGGGCGATGCGCAGGGCGTCGACGCCGCTCTGCTCCTCCCCCATGAAGGTCAGGGGCGCGCCTGCGACGCCGTGCACGATCGAGATGTTGCCGGCGACGAGATTGGTGAGTTGCGCCAGCGACAAGGTGGGCCGCAGGTCGCTCAGCAACCGCTCGTTCAGGAAGCGGCCCGGCTCGCTGGCCTGAAGCACGCCGCTCAGGGTGCGCTCGTCAAAGCTGTTGTCGCGCTCGCCCCGGCCCGCCGCCACGAACATCTGCATGCGATCCTTGAGCGCAGCGTCCTGCTTGGCCTTCGCGGCGTCGAGCGCCAGCCCGGCCGCATAGACGCCGAGCCGCTGCCAGGGCTCCATCTGGCGCTGGTCGATTTTCTTCGGGATTTGGCGGTCGAGGTCGAGCGCGGCGGCCGGATGGATCGCGTACGGGGCGAAGCGCTCCGTATCCAGCCGAGGCGAAAAGCCGGGCCGGAGCGCGTCGAGATGCGCCTCCACGCCCTCTCCCGCGCTGGAGATTAATCCCAAGCCGGTGATCACCACGTCGCGCACCCGATCGCCTCCGCCGGACCGCCCTCAGCGGGAACGGCAATACACGATGACGCGCACGGGACAATGGGGCCTGCAGGGAAAGGGTCTCCCCTCATCCGGCCGCTTCGCGGCCCCCCTCTCCCTCGGGGAGAGAGGGTTTTTCGCATTCGTGCGAATGAACCGGCTCAGGCCGCCAACTGCCGCAGCACGTAGTGCAGGATGCCGCCGTTGCGGAAGTACTCGAGCTCGTCGAGCGTATCGATGCGGCAGACGAGCGGAACCTCCTGCACCGTGCCGTCCGGCGGACGGTGATCTCGGCGATGAGCCTCTGGCGCGGCTTGAGGCCGCCCGCGAGGCCGCGGATCGTGACGGTCTCGTCGCCCTTCAGGCCGAGCGTCGCCCACGCCGTGTCGCCCTCGAACACGAACGGCACGACGCCCATGCCGACGAGGTTCGAGCGGTGGATGCGCTCGAAGCTCTCGGCGATGACGGCGCGGACGCCGAGCAGGTTGGTGCCCTTGGCGGCCCAGTCGCGCGACGAGCCGGTGCCGTATTCCTTGCCGGCGAAGACGACGAGCGGCACGCCTTCCTCCTTGTAGCGCATGGCGGCGTCGTAGATCGAACATCTGCTCGCCCTGGACAGTCTCGCCGTAGTGGATGCGTGTAGCCGCCCTCGACCACGTTGCCGTTCGCGTCCTTCACCATCTGGTTCTTGATGCGGATGTTGGCGAAGGTGCCGCGCATCATGACCTCGTGGTTGCCGCGCCGCGTGCCGTACTGGTTGAAGTCCGCGACCTCGACGCCGTGGCTCGATGCAGGTACTTGCCGGCCGGCGAGCTCGCCCGGATGTTGCCGGCGGGCGAGATGTGGTCGGTGGTGATCGAGTCGCCGAAGAGGCCGAGGATGCGCGCGTTGACGATGTCCTGGATCGGCTTCGGCTCCTTGGTCATGCCCTCGAAGTAGGGCGGGTTCTGCACGTAGGTCGAGTTCCGTCCCACTCGTAGGTCAGGCCGGTCGCGACCGGGATCGCCTTCCAGTTCTCGTCGCCCGTGAAGACGTCGGCGTAGCGGGTCTTGAACAGCTCGCCCGTGATCGTGCGGTCGATGAAGTGCCTGGATCTCCGTGTTGGAGGGCCAGATGTCCTTCAGGTAGACGGGCTTGCCGTCGCGGCCGGTGCCGAGCGGCTCCTTGTCGAGGTCGACCAGCATCGAGCCGGCGAGCGCATAGGCGACGACGAGCGGCGGCGAGGCCAGGTAGTTGGCGCGCACGTCCGGGTTGACGCGGCCCTCGAAGTTGCGGTTGCCCGACAGCACCGAGCACGGCGACGAGGTCGTTGTCGTTGATCGCCTTCGAGACCTTCTCGGGCAGCGGCCCCGAGTTGCCGATGCAGGTCGTGCAGCCGAAGCCGACGAGGTTGAAGCCGAGCGCGTCGAGGTCGTCCTGCAGGCCGGCCTTCTCGAGGTACTCGGCGACGACCTGCGAGCCCGGCGCGAGCGAGGTCTTGACCCAGGGCTTGGTCTTCAGGCCCTTGGCGACCGCGTTGCGGGCGAGCAGCCCGGCGCCGATCATCACGCTCGGGTTCGAGGTGTTGGTGCAGGAGGTGATCGCGGCGATGACCACGTCGCCGTGGCCGAGGTCGAAGTTGGCACTCCTCGACCTTGACGCGCTGGCCGAGCTCGCCCGGCCTTGCGGAACTCCTTGTCCATCGCGCCCGGTGAATTCGGCTTTTGGCGTTGTCGAGGGTCACGCGATCCTGCGGCCGCTTCGGGCCGGCGAGCGAGGGCTGCGACGTCGCTCGAGATCGAGCTCCAGGGTGTCGGTGAAGACCGGATCGGGCATGTCGGCCGTGCGCCACATGCCCTGCGCCTTGGCGTAGGCCTCGACCAGCGCGACGCGCTCGTCCGTGCGGCCGGTCATGGTCAGGAAGTCGATCGTCTTCTGGTCGATCGGGAAGAAGCCGCAGGTGGCGCCGTATTCGGGCGCCATGTTGCCGATGGTGGCGCGGTCGGCGACCGTCATGTCGTCGAGGCCGGGGCCGTAGAACTCGACGAACTTGCCGACCACGCCCTTCTTGCGCAGCATCTGCGTGACGGTGAGCACGAGGTCGGTGGCGGTGACGCCCTCGCGCAGCTTGCCGGTCAGCTTGAAGCCGACGACCTCGGGGATCAGCATCGAGATCGGCTGGCCGAGCATGGCCGCCTCGGCCTCGATGCCGCCGACGCCCCAGCCGAGCACGGCGAGGCCGTTGACCATGGTGGTGTGCGAGTCGGTGCCGACGAGCGTGTCCGGATAGGCGAGTCGATCGGCTCGGCCTCGGTCCTGGCGGCTCCACACGGTCTGGGACAGGAACTCGAGGTTGACCTGGTGGCAGATGCCGGTGCCGGGCGGCACGACGGGGAAGTTCGAGAAGGCGATCTGGCCCCATTTCAGGAACTGGTAGCGCTCGCCGTTGCGCTGGTATTCGAGCTCGACGTTCCTGCCGAAGGCCTGCGGCGTGCCGAACTCGTCGACGATCACCGAATGGTCGATGACGAGGTCGACCGGCACGAGCGGGTTGATCTTGCGCGGGTCGCCGCCGAGGTTCTTCATGGCGTCGCGCATGGCGGCGAGGTCGACGACGGCGGGCACGCCGGTGAAGTCCTGCATCAGCACGCGGGCCGGGCGGAAGGCGATCTCCTTCTCGGCCTTGCCCCGGTTGTCGAGCCAGGCGGCGACGGCCTCGATGTCGGCCTTGGTGACGGTGCGGCCGTCCTCGTAGCGCAGCAGGTTCTCGAGCAGCACCTTCATCGAGAAGGGCAGCCGCGAGATGCCCGTCAGGCCGTTCTTCTCGGCCTCGACCAGCGAGTAGGCGGTGTAGTTCTTGTCGCCGACCGTGAGGGTCTGGCGGGCGTTGAAGCTGTCGAGCGATGCCATGAACGTTCCCTCCCGAGCGAACACGCGCAGCGGCCTGCGCGGCTGATCGAACGATGCCCGGCCAAAGCGCGAACATGCGCGCGCCGCCCCGGGGGCGCCCGGATTGTTTGATGCGCGCGGGGCGGTTTGGACGCCCTGGCGCGCGGCGCAGCCACGGTTGGATATAGAGTCATTCGGCGCGGCCCGGCTACACGGTTTGGAGCCGTTCTCATGTGCGCCGACGGCTCAATTTCGGGGCCGCCCGCGACCCGTGGAGCCGGCTCCCGCCCCACCGAGGAGGAATCTGAAGCGTTTGCGGATCGACGCCGACAATCTCGCCTGCCGCCGCTCGGGCCGTCTGGTCTTCGAGGGTTTGTCGTTCACGCTCTCGGACGGCGCGGCGCTGGTCGTCACCGGCCGCAACGGCGCCGGCAAATCGTCGTTGCTCGGCATCCTGGCCGGGCGCTCTGGCCCCGGCCGCGGGCGCGGTCGCGATCGCAGGGCGTGGGCGAGCGGACCTTGCCCGAATGCCTGCATTTCGTCGGCCACCGCGACGCGCTGAAAGGCGCGCTCACGGCGGAGGAGAACCTGGCGTTCGCCCGCGACCTTTTGGGCGATGCGGCGCTCGCGCCTCGCGAGGCGCTGGCGGCGGTCGGGCTGGAGCACGCGGCGGCGCTGCCCGTCGCCTATCTGTCGGCCGGCCAGCGCCGGCGCGTCGCGCTCGCCCGCCTGCTCGTGGCGCACCGCCCCTTGTGGCTCCTCGACGAACCGACCGCGGCGCTCGACGCCGCCGCGCGGGAGATGCTGCTCGGGCTCATGCGGACGCATCTCTCCACCGGCGGGCTCCTCATCGCCGCGACCCACCAGCCCCTCGAGCTCGAGGGCGCGACGGAGCTGCGGATGGGGGCGGCGGACCCCTCTCCCCGCGGAGCTGCTAGCGCAGCTAGCCAGCGGGGAGAGGGCCTCGCGCCTCCGGCGCAAGGCAAGCGCAGCGAGAGTGAGGGGGCGTCTCAGGACGAGACTCATCCGGAGACGCCCCCTCACCCGGACGGCTACCGCCGTCTGGGCCTCTCTCCGCACGCGGAGAGAGGCGAAGGCGAGGGCGCATGACCCGCTCCCTGTTCGCCATCGTCGCCCGCGACCTGAAGCTCGCGGCCCGGATCGGCGGCTCCGGCGCGCTGGGGCTCGTGTTCTTCCTCATGCTCGTCACGCTCGTGCCCTTCGCGCTCGGGCCGGACCTCAACCTGCTCGCCCGCATCGGCCCGGCCATCCTGTGGCTCGCCGCGGTGCTCGCGACCCTGATCGGCCTCGACCGCCTGTTTCAGGCCGATGAGGAGGACGGCTCGCTCGACCTCTTGTGCGCCGCGCCCGCGCCGCTGGAGCTGATCGTGCTGGCGAAGGCCGTCGCGCACTGGCTCGCCACCGGCTTGCCGCTGGCGCTCGCCGCGCCCCTGTTCGGGCTTCTCGTTGCGCTCACCCCGACGGCGATGCTCGCGATGACGGCGACGCTCCTCGTCGGCACGCCGGCGCTGACCTTCATCGGCGCGGTCGGGGCCGCGCTCACCGCCTCGATCCGCCGCGGCGGCCTGATCCTCGCCATTCTGGCGCTGCCGCTGATGATCCCGACGCTGATCTTCGGGGTTTCGGCCGCGGACGCCGCCTCCGGCGGCGCCGTGCCCATCGCGACGCCGCTCCTCATCCTCGCCGCGCTCTCGCTCATCGCGGGCGTCGTCGGCACGATCGGGGCCGCCGCGGCGCTCCGGTGGGGGGAATAGATCACGGCGCGCCGGTCCGCGCCCACCAGGCGATCGCGACCAGCGCCGCCTCGCCGATCAGCACGCCGGCGATCACGGAACGGCGCACGGCATAGAAGCCGGCGAGGCCCGCGGCGAGGCTGCCGAGGCGTCCGGCGAACGGGACCGCCGCCAGAGCGCCGCCGGGACTCAAGAGTAGCTTCGCCACGACGCCGGCCAGCAGCGTCGTCGCGACCGCGCGCACCCAGGTCAGGATTTCGGAGTTTTCGTCGAGGCCGCTCGACAGCGCGACCGCCAGGACGCGCCAGATCTCGTTCGGCAGGAAGCCGACCAGGATCAGGACGAGGTAGGGCCACCACGGGCCGAGCGCCGTCTCCGCGCTCATGCGCGCCGCCCCATTCGTCCGACGACGTAGGCCATGGTGCCGCCCACAAGTCCGAGCGCCAGCAGATCGAAATCGCGACCCGCAAAGGTTGTCGCCACGGGCGCAAGCGCGAAGCCGAGACCGATCGCCGTCCAGTCCTGCCGCGACCGCGCGGACGCCATCAGGGCGATGGTGAAGAAAAGGGGCGTCAGCATCAGCATCCCTGCAGCCAGGGCGACAGGTAGGATGCGCACGAGCTGGTAGCCCGCCAGGGTCAGGACGGCGCTCACGCCCATGCAGGCGCTGGCGAAGCCGAAAAAGTAGGGCAGCCGCTCCGGGACCGGCAGGCTCGGGAGCCGCCGCATCCCCTCGACCCAGGCCGTCACCGCCACGAAATGGGCGACCGCGACCTGGACCGGCCAGCGCTGGCCCGGACGGCGCACCAAGGGCAGGATCGACATCGTCATCGGCAGGAACCGCAGCGACGAGACACAAATCGCGACGGCCAGCGCCGGCAGCGCCGCGCCGCTCAAGAGGCCGGCGAACAGGATCACTTGCGCCGGGGCTGCCCACATTAGACACGTCGACAGCACCGCCGCCCCGGCCGGCAGGCCGGCGTCGCGCGCAAGGCTGCCGACGCCGAAAAGGGAAAAGCCGACGATCCAGGCTGGATAGGCGAGCGCGTCGCGCACGCCGCGCCAAGCGGCCAGGAAGTCCGATTGAAGCGTCACGACCTGTTTATAGCCGAACGTGGACCATGCGACAGCGCCGCTGTTATCCTGCGCCGCTGAACGGCTGCCCAGATCGTCCGGCCGTGTGCTTATGCTAATGTGCCTGACCTCGAACCGAGCCGCCGGCGCGGAGGGAGCGGAGCGCATCGTGATCGACTGGCTGCACGAGTGGCCCACCGTGTTGGGCGCGGGATTCATCGTCGCGTGCTTTCTCGTGCCGACCCTGATCGGCTCGGCGTTTTTGCAGCCCGTCATCGCACGGCTGCTGCGGGGCGAGAAGGAACCGAACACGCCGGTGGCGCTGCTCCTGAACGCGTTCACGCTCTACTACGGCGTCCTGCTGGCGCTGCTCTCGATCGCGGTGTTCGAGAACTACAACAAGGCTCAGGACACGATCAGCCGCGAGGCCGCCAGCATCGTCGCGCTCTACCGCAACCTGGGCGGCTACCCGGAACCGATCCGGGCATCTTTGATCGACGTGTTGCGCCGATACGTGGACGAGGAGACAGGTCCCGGCTGGCGCGAGCAGAGACGGAACCAAGCTTCCGCGCCGGGAGTGCTGCTGGTCGATGACCTCAATCGCCAACTTCTGAGCTTCAGGCCCGATCGCCAAACCGGCGAGGACATCCTTCACGGGGAGACGCTGCGGAGCTTCGGCGAGTTCGTCGACCGCCGCCGCGCGCGCATCCAGGCGGGCGGGACGAGCATCCCGCCGATCATCTGGTCCGTCGTCCTGACCGGGGCGGTTCTGAACGTCCTCGTGTTGTGGCTGTTCGATCTCAGCCGGACGACCCACTTCGTGCTCGGCGGCGTGCTCACGGTGTTCATCGGGCTCGTCATCTACATGGTCGCCGTGCTCGACCAGCCGTTCCGCGGCGTCCACGGGCTTGCGCCGGACGATCTTCTCTATGCGCGGCGGCAAATCAGTCCGCGCTGACAGCTCTCGCAGCGCAGCGTCCCGAGCGGAGCCATGTCGCATTGCGGTGCTGCGTGCACCCGGCTAGACCGGCCCGATGCTGACCCAGCTCGCCAATCCGAGCGTGTTTCTAAGATGGTCCGGCGCGGCGCTGCCCGCGGTCGCGGCGTTCGCGGCCGCGCTCCTTGGGATCGGGCTCTACTTCGCCTGGTTCGTCGCCCCCGCCGACTACCAGCAGGGCGAGACGGTGCGCATCATGTTTCTGCACGTCCCGGCGGCATGGCTGGCGTTGTTCTTCTACGGCCTCATGGCCGTCTCGGCGCTCGGCACCCTGGCGTGGCGCCATCCGCTGGCCGATGTCTCGCAAAAGGCAGCCGCTCCGATCGGGGCCGCCTTCACCCTGATCTGCCTCGTCACCGGCGCGCTGTGGGGCAGGCCGATGTGGGGCGCCTATTGGGTCTGGGACGCCCGCCTGACCTCGGTTCTGGTGCTGTTCCTCATGTATTGCGGCATTCTGGCCCTGTGGCGCACCATCGAGGAGCCGGGCCGCGCCGCCCGCGCGGTCGCGATCCTGACGCTCGTCGGCGCGGTCAACCTGCCGATCATCAAGTTCTCGGTCGATTGGTGGAACACCCTGCACCAGCCGGCCTCGGTGTTCCGGCTCGGCGGCCCGACGATCCATCCATCGATGCTCTACGCCGCTTCTCGTGATGGCGCTTGCGTTCACGCTGCTCGGCGTCGCGCTGCACCTCGCCGGCATGCGCACCGAAATCCTGCGCCGGCGGGTGCGCACGCTCGCCCTTCTCGAGGCCGAGCGCCTCGACGCGCAGGCGGCGTGACCATGGACCTCGGCCCGCACGCCGTTCTTCATCGTCGTGGCCTATGCGGTGACGGGCTTGATCGTGGCCGGCTTGATCCTGCGCGCCGCGCTCGATCATCGCGCGCAGACGCGCGCCCTGGCGAGCTCGAGTCCCGCGGCGCGCGGCGGCGGTCGGACGTGCCGCCGTGGCGCCGGCAAGCGCCAGCGCCGAAGCGACGGGTTGACGGGTCGAGCCGGATCGCGCTCATCCGAGACGGCCTCGCAGCCCGCTCCCGCAAGCGGCGAGGCGCGCCTCCGCCTGCTCTATCTGCTTCCCGGCCTGGTCTTCGCGGCGCTGGCGCGCTGTTCCTGTTCCGGCTCTATGCGGGCGACCCCTCGAAGGTGCCCTCGGCCCTGATCGGCCGGCCGGCGCCGGCCTTCGCGCTCGCGCCGCTCGACCGGCCTGACGCGCGACGGCGCGGCCGTGCCGGGCCTCGTCCGGCGACGACCTGAAAGGCGGGGTCACGGTCGTCAACGTCTGGGCGTCCTGGTGCGCGCCTTGCCGTCAGGAGCACCCGCTGCTGATGGACTCGCCAAGGACCCGGCGATCCGCGTCGTCGGCATCAACTACAAGGACAACCCCGGAGAACGCGCGCCGCTTCCTCGGCGCGCTCGGCAACCCGTTCGCCGCGGTCGGCGTCGATCCGAGCGGGCCGCGCCGCCATCGACTGGGGCGTCTACGGCGTGCCCGAGACCTTCGTGGTCGGCCCGGACGGCACGATCCGCCACAAGCAGATCGGCCCGCTGACGCCGGAGGCGATGCCGGCGTTCATGGACTAAGGTTCGGGCGGTGCAGCCTTAAAGCGAGGAGGCGAAACTCTCCTCGTCCGACTTCGCCTCGTGCCGCAGGATCAGCGGCGTTTGGGCCAGGGCGAAGGCGATCGTGAGCGGCATGATGCCGAACACCTTGAAGCTGACCCAGAAATCCGTGGTCTGGGTTCGCCAGACGATCTCGTTCAGCGCGGCGAGCACGAAGAAGAACAATGCCCAGCGCAAGGTGAGCTTGCGCCAGCCCTCGTCGGTGAGGTGGAACATGCAGTCGAGCACGACGGCGAGCAGGGGCTTGCCGAACCAGAGCCCGCCCAGCAGCACAGGCCGAACAGCGTGTTCACGATGGTCGGCTTGAGCTTGATGAACAGTTCGTCCTGCAGCGCCAGCGTCAGCCCGCCGAACACCACGACGACGACGCCGGAGACGAGCGGCATGATCGGCAGCTTTCCGACCAGCGCGTAATGAGACGCCGAGCGCCAGCAGGGTCGCGGCGATGAACGACGCCGTCGCCGCGAAGATGCGCTGGTCTCCGCCACGCCGAACCGGCCCGCGTACGCGTCATAGAAGAACACGACGAGCGGCCCGAGCTCCAGCGCGAGCTTCAGGAGCGGGGGGATGCGCGGCGCCGGAACGGCCATGGCTTCTCTCAGTCCTTCTCGCCCATGCTATACAGAACCCCGGCGCCATGTTCTTTACCGCCGGGAGCGGCTCCATGTCCATCAACATCAAGAACAAGGAAGCCGAGCGGCTCCTGGCCGAGATCAAGGCGCGGACGGGCCGCGGCACGACGGATCTTTTGCTCGATCTCCTGCGCCGCGAACGCGAGCGGCTGTCCAGCGAACAGGCGCGAGAGGCTGAGCGCGCGCTGGAGGACATGCGCTGGCTCCAGGAACGTTGGCGGACTCTGCCGATCCTCGACCCTCGCTCCCCTGATGAGATCATTGAATACGATGAAAACGGCCTGCCCGTATGATCGTTATCGACAGTTCCGTCTTCGTCGCCACGATCGCCCAAGAACCCGAGGCCGAGCGCTTGAACCGCGCCTTGGGCGCTTGCGGCCGGGTGCCTCCTCTCTGCCGGAAGCTATGTGGAATGCGCCATCGTCGCGGAAGCGCGTTTCGACGGTCGTTCGACCCTCAACGAATGGCTCCGCCGCAGACGAGTCGCTATCGTGCCGGTCGATCGGGAGATGGCGGAGGCCGCCGCGGACGCCTTCCGCCGCTTCGGAAAAGGCCGGCATCCCGCCAAACTCAACTACGGCGACTGCTTCGCCTACGCGCTGGCCCGCACGCGCGCTCTGCCGCTGCTCTACAAAGGCGACGATTTCGCGCGCACCGACATCACGTCCGCCCTCGTCTAAGCGGGCGCCTCCAACCCGGCGATCGCCCGGGCGAAGTCGCGCGCCGCGAACGGCTCCAGGTCCTCGACGCCCTCGCCGACGCCGATGAAGTGCACCGGCAGGCCGAATTTGGCCGCGAGCGCCACCAGGATGCCGCCGCGCGCCGTGCCGTCGAGCTTGGTCATGACGAGGCCGGTGACGCCCGCCGTCTGGCGGAACAGCTCGACCTGCGTGAGCGCGTTCTGGCCGACGGTCGCGTCGAGCACGAGGAGCGACGGCATGCGGCGCGCTCGGCGTCGAGCTTCTTCATCACGCGCACGATCTTTTCGAGCTCCGCCATCAGCCCGGCCTTGTTCTGGAGCCGCCCGGCGGTGTCGATCAGCAGCACGTCGGCTGCCCTGCGCTTTCGCTTCCTCGAGCGCGTCGAAGGCGAGGCCGGCGGCGTCGGCGCCCTGCTCGCGCGCCATCACCGGGCGCGCCGGTGCGCTCGCCCCAGACCTTGAGCTGCTCGATCGCCGCGGCCCGGAACGTGTCGCCGGCGCGCGAGCATCACGCTTCAGCCCTTGCGCCCGTGAGCTTCTGGGCGAGCTTGCCGATGGTGGTGGTCTTGCCGGAGCCGTTGACGCCCGACCATCAGGATCACGAACGGCTTCTTCGCGCCGCTCGATCGGCGAGCGGCATCGGCCACCGGCGCCAGCACCTTCTCGACCTCGCCGGCCAGGATGGCTTGGACCTCGTCGGGCGCGATCTCCTTGTCGTAGCGCCCCTCGCCGATCGCCTGCGGCGATGCGCGTGGCGCGTCTCGACGCCCGAGATCGGCCTGGATCAGCACGTCCTCGAGATCCTCCAGCGTCGCGGCGTCGAGCTTGCGCTTGGTGAACAGGCCGGTGACGCTCTCGCCGATCGTGGACGAGGTGCGCGCGCATGCCGTCGGTGAGGCGCCGCCACCAGTTTTTTTCCGGGGCCGAAGCCGCCTGAAACTCGGATTGGGATGGCGCATCCGTCTCGGGCTTCGGCCGCGGGATCGGCTCGCGCGGCCCGCCGCCCTGCGGATCGCGGCCCTCGACCGGCTGCAGGTCGCTGCCGGCGAGTTCCGGCGCAGGCTTCTCCTCATCCGGCAGATCGGGCGAGGCCTGCGTGACGGTCGGCTCGGCGGGAGCGAGATCCCCGGCGGCGGCCGCCGTCGTGAAGTCCGGCGCGCCTTCCGACGCGGAGGCCGCCTCCTCGCGCGGCATGTCGGGCGCGGCGTCCGCCCCGCCGGTCCAACGGGCGGGGTCCAGCGGCGCAACATCAGCGGCTGGCGGGCTTCCGGGGTTCGAGCCGCGTCGGCCGGCTTCAAGGGCTCACCCGGTTTGGCGGCGTCGCTCGGCTTGCGGCCGAACAGGCGTCCAAAGAATCCCGGCTTGTCGGTCTCGGCCATGCGCTTGTCCTCCGTCGGGCGTCCCGGTAGCCGAAACGCCATGACCTCTGAAGAGATAATAGCGCGGGTGCTCTACCGCGACGCCCTCATGCTCGTCATCGACAAGCCGGCGGGCCTGCCCGTGCATCCGGGGCCGAAGGGGGCGAAACGCTGATCCGGCGTCTCGACGCGCTCCGGTTCGGCCTGCCGCGCCGGCCCGAAGCGGCGCATCGGCTCGACCGGGACACCTCCGGCTGCCTCGTGCTCGGCCGGCACGCCCAGGCGCTGCGGCGGCTCGGCGCGCTGTTTCAACGCAACGCCGTCGAGAAGGTTTATTGGGCCGTGGTCGAGGGCGGACCTGCGGCGGAGATGGGCGACGTCAATCTCCCGCTCGCCCCACGATCGCCGGAGCGCGGCTGGTGGATGCAGGTGGACCCGGCGGGCCAGCCGGCGCTCACGCGCTGGCGGGTGCTGGCGCGGGGCGATGGCGTCACATGGCTCGACCTGCGCCCCGTCACGGGCCGCACGCATCAGCTCCGTGTTCATTGCGCCGCGATGGGCTGGCCGATTCTCGGCGATTCGATCTACGGGCACCCGCCCCGCTTCGGCGGTCCCGGCCTGCACTTGCACGCCCGCGCCGTCACGGTGCCGCTGTACCCCAAGAAGCCGGCGATCAGCGTCGAGGCTCCGGCTCCGCCGCACATGCGGTCCCTCCTGGATCGGCTGGGCGACGCTTCGTTCGACCCATCTTAAGAATCCGCCAGAAACTGAGCGATGGGCTCGCCCGCCTTGGCGATGTTGGCGAGGCCGTCGAGGTGGCCGAACCCGCCGGTGATGGCCTCCGTGTATTCGACCCTTACGCCCTGAGCCGCAAGCTTGTCCTTCAACGCCCCCATATGGCGGGGCGGCGGGAACACGAGGTCGTTGGCGGAAGCGACCAACAGCACCGGCGCCTTGATGCGGGCGAGGCCCTCCTCGACCGTCGCGCCGTGGCCCGTGAGGAAAAGCTGGTTCGCCTTGACCAGATACAGAAAGTGATTGGCGTCGCAGAGGGCCGCGCGCGCCGCGGCGGTGTCGTCGAGCCAGGCCTCGACGGCGAACTCGGTGTGTCGAAGGACGCCGCCGGGTTTTTGCTCGTCGTCGGCCCACGGGCGGCCGAAATGCCGTCGATCCACGGCCATTGCAGGGCCTGCATGGTCACGATTTTCAGCGCCTCGGTCAGGCCGCGGATCGGCTCGGCCCGGCCGTAATAGTCGCCGTTGTTCCAATTGGGGTCGAGCCGGATCGGCGCGGCCCACAGGTTCAGCCAGCCGACCAGGAAGGCGTTTTCTTCCGCGCCGCCGATCACCGCGATGAGGCGCTGGACCATGTCCGGATAGGTGGCCGCCCATTCAAAAGCCTGCAGCGACGCCCATGGAGGGGCCGGCGACGGCGTACAGCGACGTGATGCCGAGGCTGTCCAGCAGCGCCTTCTGCACGTTGACGAAGTCGCGGATGGTCACGATCGGGAAGCGCATGCCGTAGGGTTGCCCGGTATCGGGATCGATGGAGGCCGGTCCCGTCGTGACCACGTTTGGGTCCTTGACGTTCATGTTCACCAGCGTGTCGGAGGAGATGACGAAGAACTTCTCGGTGTCGATCGCCTTGCCGGGGCCGATGATCGCGTCCCAATAGCCGGGCAGCGCGTCGTCCGGCTTGTAGCGGCCGGCGGCATGCGAGGTGCCGCTGAAGAAGTGCGTGACCAGGATGACGTTGTCCTTCGCGGCGTTGAGCGTCCCGTAGCTCTCCCAGCCGATGCGGACATTTTGGATCGTCGCGCCGTGGAGCGTGGTGTAGGACGGCAGCTCGAAAATCTTTTTCTCGACCAGGGGCCCCGCCGAATCGTCACCGGCGTTGATCGGGGCAGGTTTGTTCGACATGGGCTTTCCTCACTTGCGGACAACTGTGGGGCCCTGTCCGGAGAGGGCTCGCTCCTCATCCGGCTGCTCCACAGCCACCCCTCCCCATTTGAGAGGGGGTCGAAACTGTTGCGCCTCTTGCGTCCCTGACGCTTTTATCCTGAAACCACGCCAGAGATCCTGCGTCAGCCCTGACCGTCTGCCCTTTGATGGGGCGGGAAGCAAGCCGGAGAAGTTATCGACGTGACATCCCGATTCGAGAAACCCTTAAGGCTCTTTGCTCTGCTCTGGATCGTCTTCGCGGCGCTCGGCGCGCGCGACGGGGCGCAGTCTCAGGCTCAGGCCGAGCCATGCCGGCCGCTCACCGAGCAGGGCAACGACTACGTCGTCTGCGAGGTCGACGTGCGGCGGTATGGGCTGCGGACGTTCTGGCGCGGGCCGGACGGCGCGCCCATCGGGTCGCTCGACAGGCTGCCGCAGGCCGCCAACCCCGCCGAAGGCCGTCTCGCGTTCGCCATGAACGGCGGCATGTATCATCACGACCTGGCGCCCGTCGGCCTCTACGTCGAGAACGGGCAGGAGCTGAAGCACGCCAGCACGGCGAACGGCCCCGGCAATTTCCACATGAAGCCGAACGGGATTTTCTGGGTCGGCGCGGGCCGGGTCGGCGTGTCCGAGACCGGCCGCTATCTCAGGGAGCGACCGCGGGCCGAATTCGCCACCCAGTCGGGACCGATGCTCGTCATCAACGGGCGCATCCACCCCAAAATCTCGGACCAGGGCGTTTCGCGCAAAATCCGCAACGGGGTCGGCGTGCGCGATGCCCATACCGCCGTGTTCGCGATCTCGAACGGACCCGTCACCTTCGGCGAGTTCGCCTACCTCTTCCGCGACCGCCTGCGCACCCCCAACGCGCTTTTCCTCGACGGCTCGATCTCCAGCCTCTACGCCCCTGCGCTGCACCGCAACGACGGCCTTCTGCCGCTCGGGCCGATGATCGGCGCGTTCGAGCGCACGCGGGGCTGACGGCCGATGCGGGCTCTCGGGCGGATGCCGTCGTGATCCGCGGCGGCCCGTCCCGGCCTTGGGCGGCGCGTTTCGGGCCGCCGGCGCTCGCGGGCTTGGCTGCGCTCCTGTTCCTGGCTTCGCTCGGCGTCGGTCCGGTGCGCCTGCCGCCCGCCGCCGTGATTGGCGCGCTCATGGGCGTCGGGCCTGACGAGAGCCGGATCATCGTGCAGGAAATCCGCCTGCCGCGGGCCGTTCTCGCGCTCGCCATCGGGGCGATCCTCGGCCTCTCGGGCGCCGCTTTGCAAGGCTTGCTCCGCAACCCGCTCGCCTCGCCCTCGCTCTTCGGCGCGCCGCAGGCCGCGGCGTTCGGGGCGGTGGCGACGATTTCGCTGGGGCTCGCCGACACGCTCTCCTTCGCCCTGCCGGTCGCCGCCATTTTCGGCGCGTTCGCCTCGGTGTTTTTGCTGCTCGCGGTCGCAGGCCGCGACGCCAGCCTGCTCATCCTGATCCTGGCGGGGCTCGCCCTTTCGAGCATGGCCGGAGCCGCCACGGCGCTCGCCTTGAATCTCGCGCCCAATCCCTTCGCGGCGCTCGAAATCGCATTCTGGCTCCTCGGCTCGTTGGAGGACCGCAGCCTGCGCCATGTCGTCCTGGCGCTGCCTTTTATTTTAGCCGGCGGCGCACTGCTCTTCACGCAGCGCCACGCCTTCCGGGCGCTGACGTTGGGCGAAGAGGCGGCGCAGAGCCTTGGGGTGGATGTAGCCCGCCTGCGCCTCCTCGTCATCGTCGGCGTCGCGCTTGGGGTCGGGGCGTCGGTCGCGGTTGCGGGCACGATCGGCTTCATCGGGCTGGTGAGCCCGCACCTCGTGCGCCCGCTCGTCGGGCACGACCCGGCGCGGCTCTTGGGCCCGAGCGCGCTCGCCGGCGCATGTCTGCTGCTCGCCGCCGACGTCGCCGTGCGAATCATCCCGGCCACCACCGACATCAAGGTCGGCGTGCTCACCGCCCTCATCGGCGTGCCGTTCTTCCTGTATCTCATCGTCCGGGAGCGCCGCTCGCTCGGCGCGGGCGTGGCATGAGCGGCGACGCCTTCCTGGCGCTCGAGGGCGTGAGCGCCGACCTCGGCGGGCGCACGGTCGTCCGCGACGTGTCCGCGGCGTTGCCGCGCCGCTGCCTCGCGGCGCTCGTCGGCCCGAACGGGGCCGGGAAGACGACGCTCTTGCGGGCCGTCGCGGGCCTGCTGCCGAGCCGGGGCGTCGTCCGGCTCGGCGGGCGCGACTGTGCGGCCTTGTCGGCGCGCGAGCGGGCGCTCGCCTTCGCGTATCTGCCGCAAGGCCACCTCGTGCATTGGCCGCTGCCAGCGCGCGACATCGTGGCGCTCGGCCGCTATCCGCACGGGGCGGTCGATCCCGCCCGCCTCCCACCGACCGACGCCGCGGCCGTGGAGCGGGCGATGCGGGCGACCGATACCCTGGCCTTCGCCGGCCGGCCCGCGACCGCGCTCTCCGGCGGCGAACGGGCGCGGGTGGCGCTGGCGCGGGTGCTGGCGGTCGAAGCGCCCGTCATCCTGGCTGACGAGCCCACGGCCGCGCTCGACCCGCATTATCAACTCGCTATCATGGATGTGCTGCGCCGCGCCGCCAACGACGGCGCGCTCGCGATCGCCGTCACGCACGACCTCGGCCTCGCCGCGCGCTACGCCGACCGGGTGCTTGTCGTCTCCGAGGGCCGCCTCGCAGCCGCCGGACCGCCCGACGTGGCTCTGGCCCCCGAGGTGGTCGCCGCCGTGTTCCGTATTGTAGTGTTTCGGGCCGAGCACGAGACGAAGCCCGTGATCGTACCCTGGCGGGTGGGCTGATCAGCGATGTTTCGCGTCCGACACCGCCGCGGCGAGGCGGTCGCGGTCCGCCCGGGTGGCCGGCAGGCCGAAGCGCAGGCGATCGCCGGCCCCATCGAACCGGCGTACCCAGATGCGGGCCGACGCGAGACGGTCGTGGAGGCGGGCCGCATCGGGGTGGCGCACGAGCCGGTAGAGGGACGTTCCGCCGACGACGGCGAGACCAGCTCCGGTGAGGATCGCGTCGAGCGCTTCCGCCTCGCGGCGCAAGCGCGCGCGGGTCGCCGCGCCCCAGGCGGCATCGCCCAGCGCCAGACGGCCGACCGCCACAGCAGGCCCGGAGACCGCCCACGGCCCGAGCGCATCGGCGATCCGAGCCGCAATGGCTGGCTGGGCGACCGCAAACCCGAGTCGGACGCCGGCGAGCCCGAAAAACTTGCCGAACGAGCGCAGGACCACAATGGGCCGATTCGGCGTTGCATCGACGACGCTGACCGCCGGATCGAGGTCTGCGAACGACTCGTCCACGATGAGCCAGCCGCCGCGCGCCGCGCAGGCATCCGCGAGAGCGTCGAGCGCCGCGCGGTCGAGCACGCGCCCATCCGGGTTGTTGGGATTGACCACGACGATGTGGCGGGTGTGAGCCGGAACGTCGGATGGGCCCTGAGTCTCGTCAACCGCCTGCCCGGCCGCCCGCCACGACCCGGCGTGCTCGCTGTAGGTCGGCCCGAGGATCGCGGCCAGCCCCGGTTCCGCCAGCCGGGGCAGCCACTGGATCAGGGCCTGAGTGCCGGGCGCAGGGACGATCGCCGCGCCGTCCGGCACGCCGTAGGCGGCGCGCGCGGTGGCCTCCAGCGCTTCCGCATCGGCGCGCGACGGCAGCCGCGTCCACGCGCGCGCGTCGAGCAGGGCGGGAATGGGCCAGGGAAACGGGTTGATGCCGGTCGAGAGGTCGAGCCACTCCTGCGGCTCGCCGCCATAGCGCGCCTGAGCCTCAAAAAGATCGCCGCCGTGCTTCATGCCGGCCTGATGCCACCGCGCCGCCGCAAAGGCCAGCACCCTACTCGCCCCGTGTGCAGGGAGAGGGCCGCAGCGGCGAACTGGCCGATGCGGCGAGCCCGAAGGATGAGGGTGAGAGGGCGTGTCCGGGTTCGTTCTGTCCTGAACTGCCCCCTCACCCTCGCTCCGCTGAGGCTCCGCCTGCCTCGCGCACTCCGGCGCGAGGTCCTCTCCCCGCACGGCGGGGAGAGGTGGAACGTCCTCGCGCTCGCGCTCCTCTTGTCCTGCGCCGGCCCGCTCGCGGCGCACGCCGCCCCGCCCCGCGTCGCCTCCATCAATCTCTGCACCGACCAGCTTCTGCTCGCCCTCGCCGACCCGGAGCAGATCGTGGGCCTCAGCCCCTATGCGCGCGACCCAGCGCGCTCGTGGGCAGCGGATCGGGCGAAAAGCCATCGCGTCCTGTCGGGAACCGCCGAGGACGTGCTGGCGCTCAAGCCCGATTGGGTTTTCGCGGGCCGCTACACCAAGCGCGCCACGCGCGAGCTTTTGAAAGGCAAAGGCATTCCGATCGCCGAGTTCGACGCCGTCCGCTCGCTCGATGAAGCGAAGGGGCAGATCAGTCGCGCCGGCGACGTCTTGGGGCGCCCCGAACGCGCGCAAAATCTGAACGCTGCGCTCGACGCCGCTGCGGCGCGAGCCCGCGCCGCAGCGGCGCGGGCGCCGCTGACCGTGCTGGCGCTGCAACGGCGCGGCTGGGCGTCTGGGACGGAAAGTCTTGTGACCTCGCTCTTGGCGACCGTCGGCCTCGCCAACGCGGCGACCAAGCTTGGGCTGCAGGCGGGCGGCCAGGTTTCGCTGGAAACCATCGTCCAGGCGCATCCCGATCTCCTGCTTGTAACCCGCGACGACGCGGTGGCCGAAGACCAGGGCCGCGCACTGCTGCTGCATCCGGCCCTGCAAACGCTCTACCCGCCCGCGCGGCGCATCGTCATCCCGGAGCGGCTGACGGTCTGCGGCGGGCCGATGCTGGTTGAGGCGCTCGACCGGCTCGCCGCCGAGATCGCGCGGGTCGGGCGCTGATGCTTTTGGACGCCGACGCCCTGTGGATTCTGCTCGGCGCGCTCGCCCTCGATGCGCTGATCGGCGACCCCGCGGCGCTCTGGCGCCGGCTGCCACATCCGGTCGCGGCGATCGGGGCGGCCATCGACTGGCTCGACCATCGTCTGAATCAAGAAGCCTGGAGCCAGGCCGCGCGGCGTCTGGCGGGCGTCGTCGCGCTCGCGCTCCTGGTCGTCACGAGCCTCGGAATCGGCTTTGTCATCGAGGCGCTGCTCCGCCGCCTGCCCGGCGGCGACGGCTTAATTGCGCTCACAGCCTCCGCGTTCCTGGCCCAGCGCAGCCTTTACGACCACGTCGCCCGCGTGCGCGACGCCTTTGCGACTGGGGGCCTCGCGGCGGCGCGGCGGGCCGTCTCGATGATCGTGGGGCGCGACCCGGACAGTCTGGACGAAGCCGGCGTCTGCCGCGCCGCCATCGAATCCTGCGCAGAAAATTTCTCCGACGGCGTCGTCGCGCCGGCGTTCTGGTTCGCGCTGTTCGGCCTGTCGGGGCTGATCGCTTACAAAGCTGTCAACACGGCGGATTCGATGATTGGACACCGCACCCCCCGACACAAGGCGTTCGGATGGGCGGCGGCGCGGTTCGACGATCTCTTAAACCTCATCCCGGCGCGGCTCTCAGGACTGCTTCTGGCGCTCGCCGGGTCTGTGGCGGGCGAAGATCCCCTGCGCGCCCTGAACATCATGCGGCGCGACGCGCGACAACACCGCTCGCCGAACGCGGGCTGGCCCGAAAGCGCCATGGCGGCGGCGCTAGGGCTTTCGCTCGCCGGCCCGCGCCGCTACGGCGCGCATGTCGTCGACGACCCGTTCCTCAACCCGGCGGGCCGCCCGATGGCGACGCCCGCCGACATCGCCCGCGCGCTGCGTGTTTTCCTGACCGCCTGCGCGCTGCACGCCGGGTTTTATGGGGGGCTCGCGATGATGGTTTCCGGCTGATCGGGCCGGCTCCCGCCTCGCGATGCCGGCGCTTCTGTAGCCGTTCGCCTTTAATAGAGGCCAGGGAGCAGCCGCGACGTGCGGCTGCAATAGGCGTCATAGGCGTCGCCAAACTGCGCGCGCAGCAGCCTCTCTTCGGCGCGGATGCGGGCGAGGAGAGGCGGGATCGCGGCCGCCGTGAGCAGCAGGCCGACGCCCGAGCGAAAAGCCAGAGCCCACCCCAGCGCGTTGACGAGCAGCCCCAGATAGCTGGGATGGCGGATGACGCCGTAGACGCCATCCGTGACCAGCGTATGCCCTGGCTGGATGGCGACCAACCCGCTGAACCGACGGCCGAGCACAAAGACCGGCCAGATCCGCAGCACGCCGCCGACAGCGAAGAGAGCGACGCCCAGCCAGCGAACGGAGTCCCCGTCAAAGGTCCAGACGTCCTTCCGGTCCGTGTAGGCCGGCAGATAGGCGGACAGCAGCCCGATCAGCCCGAAGGCTGCGAGCACCCAGCGGTTGGAGCGATCCTCGCGCTCGCCGGGACTGAGGTTTCCGCCGGTGAACAGCGTTGCGCCGGCCATCAGGAAAACTGCGGCTGTGAGGGCGATCAGGGCCGGGTGAGAGAAGAAGGCGGCAAACCCACCCTGGCCCAGGACGGCGAGCCCAAGATAGGCGACGGTCGCCCCCATGATGAGAAACGCGAGCCTGGGTGAGGACGTCATGGGCGCCTCGCTATGGACGATCGCCTTTGATCGCAGCGGCCCTCGCACAAGGGCCGCGCCTCCGCGCGATCGCGAGGATGCGGTCGAGGTCGAGGTGCGCTTCGAGGCGGTCGGCGAGGACGTCGAGCGCCGCTTCGATGCGCGTCTCGTAGGCCAAACGCGAGGCTGCCCCGAATCGGTCCAGGAAAACGCGGCGGAAGGCGTCCGAGGCGAAGAGGCCGTGGAGGTAGACCCCCTGCACGCGCCCATCGGGCGATGACGCGCCGTCCAGGCGACCGTCAAGGGTGAGCACCGGGCGGGCGGCGTCCGGCCCCGTGGTGCGGCCGAGATGGATTTCGTAGCCCGCCACGGGCGCGCCGGAGGCGAGATGGACGCCCGACGCCGGCCGCGTGATCTTTTCCTGCGTCAGCACGGTCTCGACATCGAGAAGCCCAAGGCCCGGCACGGTCTCGGGCGGCCCCTCGATCCCATCCGGATCGGCGATGCCGCGCCCGAGCATCTGGTAGCCGCCGCAGAGACCAAAGACGTGTCCGCCGCGGCGCACGTGGGCGGCGAGGTCGATGTCCCAGCCTTGGGCGCGGAAAAAGGCGAGGTCGGCGATGGTGGATTTCGAGCCGGGCAGGATCACGAGGTCGGCGTCGCCCGGCAGCGGCTCGCCCGGCCGCACCAGGACGAGCGACACGCCGGGCTCCTGGCCTAACGGGTCGAGGTCGTCGAAATTGGCGATGCGGGCGATCACGGGCGCGGCCACCTTCAGGGCGCGGCCCGCGCTTTCGGCCGAGCGAGCGAGGTCGAGCGCGTCTTCGGCCGGGAGAACGGCGGCGTCCGGCAGCCACGGCACGACGCCAAGGCAGGGCCAGCCGGTCCGGCGCGCGATCTCGGTCACGCCGGCCTCGAACAGGGTGGGATCGCCGCGGAACTTGTTGATCGCAAACGCCTTGATGCGCGCCCGCTCATGGCGGTTCGAGCACCGCGTGGGTGCCGACGAGGCTGGCGATGACGCCGCCGCGGTCGATGTCGCCGGCGAGGATCACGGGCATGTCGGCGGCCTCGGCGAAACCCATGTTGGCGATGTCGCCGGCACGGAGGTTGATCTCGGCCGGGCTGCCCGCGCCCTCCACGAGCACGAAATCGGCCATGCGCTCCAGGCGCGCAAAACTGTCGAGCACGGCGGAGAGGAGCGCGGCTTTTCGGTCGATGTAGTTTTGCGTCCTCAAAATCCCGGTGCGGCGGCCCTGCACGATGACCTGCGCGCCGGTGTCGGATTCGGGCTTCAGCAGCACCGGATTCATGTGGACGCTCAGCGGAACGCGCGCCGCCCGCGCCTGGAGAGCTTGCGCGCGTCCGATCTCGCCGCCGTCCGCCGTCACCGCTGCATTGTTCGACATGTTTTGCGGCTTGAACGGCATCACGGTGAGGCCGCGCCGCACGAAGGCGCGGGCGAGGCCCGCCACCAGCGTCGATTTGCCGACGTTGGAGCCGGTGCCCTGGATCATCACCGCCGCGGTCGGCATCGGCTCAGAACTCGATGCCCTTCTGCGCCTTCACGCCCTGGCGGAACGGGTGTTTGACGAGCGTCATCTCGGTGACGAGGTCGGCCATCTCGATCAGCCCCGGCGCCGCGTTGCGGCCCGTGACGATCACGTGCTTGCCGGCGGGTTTCTCGTCGCGCAGAAACGCTAGCACCTCGTCGAGCGGCAGGTAGTCATAGCGCAGCACGATATTGAGCTCGTCGAGCAACACGAGGCGATGCTGCGCGTCGCGGATGAGCAGCTTGGCCCGCTCCCAGGCGGCGCGGGCGGCGGCGATGTCGCGGGCGCGGTCCTGCGTCTCCCAGGTGAACCCCTCGCCCATGACGTGGAGCGAGACGAGATCGGGAAAGCGCGCCAAGAGCCGCGCTTCGCCGGTGTCGCGCGACGCCGATTTGATGAACTGGACGACGCCGACCGGCAGCCCGTGGCCGATGTGGCGGAACACCATGCCGAGCGCCGCCGAGGTTTTTCCTTTGCCCGAGCCGGTGTGGACGATGAGAAGGCCCCGCTCGTCGGTCTTCGTCGCCATCATCCGGTCGCGCGCCGCCTTGCGCTTGCGCATTTTTTCGGCGTGGCGGGCGTCGGGCTCGGAAGGCTGCGTCATGGCGGCTCTATGCCAGACGCGCTCGATCGCTCCAAGCCCGCGGCGGCTTGAGGTCGAGGGCTAAGCCCGCCGCCACGAACACGACGCGGGGCGCGACGGCGGCGACGGCCTGGTTCAGCCGCCCCTGCGCGTCACGGAAGCGGCGGCCGAGCGGGGTATCGGGCACAAGGCCGAGGCCGACCTCGTTCGACACCAGCACCACCGGGCCAGCGGCTTGTTCCAGAGCGCGGATGAGGCTCGCCGTCTCGTCCTCAAAGGCGCGTTCGGCGAACATCAGGTTCGAGAGCCAGAGGGTGAGGCAGTCGACCAGCAGCACGGTTTGCTGGTTGGCCTCACGGGCGATGACCTCGGTGAGGCGCAAGGGCTCCTCGATCGTGCGCCAGTCCGCGCCACGCCGGCCGCGGTGGGCGGCGATGCGCTCGGCCATCTCGCGGTCGCCCGCAGTCCCGGTCGCGATATAAACCCGCGCGCGCCCGTCCGCCCGAACCAGCGCCTCGGCGAACGCCGACTTGCCGGACCGGGCGCCGCCGAGGACGAGGGTCGTTGGGAGAGAGGGCATTGAGGCGCAGCGCCGCCATGGAGACGTAAGCGGCGGTCCTATCCGGCTGCTTTGTCGCTGTCACCCTGCGCCGAGAAAGGCGGCTCGCCCTTCGTCATTCCGGGGCGCTGCGAAGCAGCGAGCTCGGAACCCACGAACATCTGCGTTTCAGAATGAAGCGGCACGGTATCACGCCTCTTGTGAGCCAATCGTGTTCATGGGTTCCGGGCTCGGCCCTTCAGGCCCCCGAAATGACATCGGGGTGAGCCGCCCATCTCAGCAAGGCCCGCGTCTCAGGCCGCCTTCTTCGATGGCCAGCCGAGCGCGACGAGGCGGGCCTTGGCGTAGTCGCGGACCTCGTCCCGGAGGACGGGGCTCAGGTCGTTAAGGCTCTTCTGCGTCTCGGGCTGAAGCATCAGGTCCGTGACGGCGTTGATCGAGCGCGCCTTGTCGATCTTGCGCTTGATCTCGTCCTCGACGCCAAGAGACGCCTTGGCCTCGGCCTTCGGAGCCGGCGTTTTGACGTCAGCCTTGGACGCCTCGGCCGGCGCTGCGGGGTCGCCCTCGTTCGAGGGCGGACGGCCGTTCCTGAATTCGTCCGCTTCCTCCTCCGAATAGACCAAGCCGTGCAACTCGATGAGCTTCAGGATGACGCGGTCCTTCGCCCGCTTCTCGGCCATGGCGTACACGTAGGCCGCCTGCTTGCCCGAGACGCGGTAGTTGACGTTGATCAGCGCCTCGCCGATCGACCATTCCGCTCTGTCGGCCATGCGGCCCGTCACGAGCAGGACGGCCTCGTCGCGCTCAGCGCGGAGCACGGTCGGCGGGTCGAACGCGATCTTGGCCTGCGCGGCGATGCGCTCCAAGGCCTTGTGGTAGATGACGGCCTGGCCCTGAACGCGCCAGACGTTGCCGGCCAAGGGCTCGCCGTACTTGGCGAGAATGTCGGCGATCTGCTTATCGGCGGTGCTCATTCCCGTGATCCTATATGCAACAAGGCCATGCCGTTCCGGCGGCCTTTTGTTCTTGTTTCGTTCATATATGCATGAGAGGCTTGCGCGTCGCTGCGACCGAATGAATCAGAAATGCTTGATGAGCAAACCTTGGCTGTTCGCGACGTGGGAGTGAACTTCGACAGTAGTTCCAGCTAAGTTCGCCTGCCGCGCGCCCCTGGAACATTTGACGCCCGTCAACGTGTTCCCTATTTGTCCGCGACCATGCCCGAATCGGCCCGGCGATGAATACACCGGCTTTCTCGCGCTGAGGCTATTCACCTGCTGAGCGTTCCGTCGAGAGCCCCATGTCCGTTCACGCCCTCCTCGACCACCCCTCGCGCCTGAGGGCTCGCTCGGCAGCTGCTCGCCGTCCGCCGCGCAAGGACGCCGCCCCGACCCGCGCCAGCCTGATCGTGGATTTTCTCGCGATCTGCGAGCTTGATCCCGCGGTCGAAGCGCTGCGCGCCCCGGCTCCGGCGGCGGCGTTCGCGGTCGCCGGGGCGGCGATCCAGCACATGGCCGATTTCGAGATCGTCCGCGACGGCGTCGCGACCCTCGTGGACGTGCTGACCGACGCCGACCTCGCGCACCATCCCTTGCGCGCCGCGCTCCTCGGCGGCGCGACGGCGGCGGACGGGCGAGCCTTCACGGTCGAAACGCCGGCGAGCCTGCGCGCCGAACCGCGCTTCACCACGGTGCGGCTCATCCGGGCGTGCCGGCGCACCTTGGTCTCGGCGGGCGACCGCGTCCGCATCCTCCACCATCTTGACGAATGCGGGACGGCGCGGCTCGTCGAGGCGGCGGGCGCGGCGCAGACCGCGGCGGACGGCGTCGCCGCCGTGCTGGCGCTCGCCTGCGAGGGCCTCGTCGCCGTCGACATCAGCCGCCCCATCCTGCCCGAAACGCCGGTCCGGCGGCGAAAGCTCGCGCTCTCGAACCCGTTCGAGTTTTGATGAGCGGACGCTTGAAGCCGGCGCCCAGACTGTAGACATTGCGGAGGTGGGATCGAGCTAAAGGAAGATCCATGCCCACCGCCGCTGCGCAGCTTTACGAGCAAGATTTCGTTCGTTGGGCGGAATCCCAGGCTGACGCCTTGCGCGACGCGGCTCGGTCCGGCGCCAACCTGCCGATCGACTGGGATAATCTCATCGAGGAGGTCGAGAGCTTGGCCCGGTCGGAACGCCGCGAGTTGAGGAACCGGCTCGCGACCGTGATCGAGCATCTCCTCAAGTTGGAACACTCTCCGGCCCCTGAGCCTCGCGCTGGTTGGCGCGAAACGGTCAGGCGAGAGCGTCGGGCGATTGAGCACCTTCTGGAGGACAGCCCTAGCCTCAAAGCTGAGGTTGCCCGCATGATCGAGCGGGATAGTTATCCTACTGCCAACGACGTGGCTGAGACGCTGAAGGTTTACGGCGAGGCCACCCCAGCCGTCCTGGCGAAGGTTCTGGGCGCGCGCTACGACGCGGATCAGGTTCTCGGCGACTGGTTCCCGGATCGTTCGGACCTCGGCGCCCCGCTCCCCTAACCGGCCCGTCGCTCGACGGCCTCCGCCAGGAGTGAGCGGACGACGGCGCGCACGGCTTCGGGCGTGTCTTCGCGGGCGAATTTTTGCGAAAACTCCTCGGCCAGGATCGAGCCGTCGTCGCTGCGCCTCACGTCGGTGGACGCCTCGGCCTGGAGCAGCGACACGAAGGCGCTCTCGACGGCCGCCGCGACGGCCTGATCGCCCGCCGCTTCGACCACCCGTCCCGTGAGGTCGAACACGTCGGCGGCGTAGGGCAAGGCTTCCGGCTGAAGCCGCCCGTCGGCGTCCAGAACCCAGGCGCGCGGCGCGTGGTCGAGGAGGTCGACCGATTGCCGGGCGATGTTGCCCGGATTGGTCCACAGCGTCGCCCCGGCCCGGATCGGACGCTTCGTCGTGTGGATGTGGCCGTTGACGACGAGATCGCAGCCCGCGATCGGGAACGGCGGGACGGCGCCCGGATAGGCGCCCTCGAAGGCGACGTCGTGGTGCGTGAACCACGCCGCCGTGTCGGCTTCCGGGAAGAGGCCGCGCACGTCCGTCGGGATCGCCTGGCCGTAGGGCGTCATGCCGAGGCCGAGCCGGCGTCCGCCGAGGGCGTATGTGCGCACGGGGCCCGAGGCCGCCGCCACGTCGAGCACGTCGCAGAGCCCCAGCACGGCGAGGCTGTCGCCGTCCGAGAGCCTGGCGTGCGCGATGTCGTGGTTGCCGACGTTGGCGAGCGGCCGGATGCGGAACGCTTTGAAGATGCGGATCAGCCGCGCCTTCAGGCTCTCGTCGGGCTCGGCCGCGCGCTCGAATAGGTCGCCGAGGATCACGGGCGCGAGGTCGCGCGCGTTGGCGATGGCGACGCAGCGCTCCAGCTTGGCGAGAATCGGGGCCGGCCAGTCTGCGTCCTTGCGGCGGCCCGGCCGGCGCGAGCCCACATGCGGGTCGCCGATGACGAGCAGGCCGGCGCAGGCGACCGGCCCCAAGTCACAAGGAGGCCCGTCGAGGATCATGCGGCCGCCTGCGCCGAGCCGACGTGCGCCGCGTGGTCGTGAAGGAGCGCCAAAGGGTTGTCGACGGCGCCGCCGCAGGTCGGGCAGCAGCCCCCCGTCTCCGCCACGATGCAGGCGATCTCGGCCTCCACGGCGGCAAGGCCCTCGTCGATGGCGGCGAGCCGCCGTTCGGCCCCGTCGATCCCGGCCCCGAGGGTCGCCAGCCGCGCGCGCGTCCGCTCGGCTTCGCCCGTATCCGCCAGGGGCGGCATGGCCGCCGGCAAGTCGGCCAAGGCGACCAGGCGGCGACGGGCGACGGCGAGGGCTTTTGACGTGGTCAAAACCCGTTCGCCGATCCGCTCCCGCTCGCGCGCGCGCTCGACCGCCGCGGCGATCTCGGCGACGCGTTCGGGTCCGGGCAGATCGGCGAAAGCGCCCGCCTTCGCCCGCGCTTGCGCAAGGTTCTGACGGGCCGCGCCGATCGCGGCGGCGCGCCGCGTCAGCGCGTCGAGGCGCGCCGCCGCGGCCGCAAGGGCGGCGGCCTGCGCCCGGGCGGCGTCCACGTCGTCCGCCAGCGCCGGCAGGCTCTCGGAAGCCGGCGAGCGCATCCTGGATCGCGATCAGCTCGCGCTCGCCCGTGCGCACCAGCGCCATGTCGCGCGCGCAGCGCTCGCGGTGGATCGCCAGCATGTCCCGGAGGTAGCCGGCCTCTTGTCCGATCGACAGCACGGCGGAGCGGCGCGAGGGCGGTTCGCCGAGCAAGAACACCGGAAACTTTTGGTGCGCCACGTGAACGTCGAGGTCCTCGACCTTGGCGATGCCGAATTTTTTTTCGACCCACTCCGGCACGGCGCGCCCGCCGGTCTCCAGGCGCGTCCCGCTCTCCAGAACCACCGACCCGTCGGGCTCGTGCAAGGACCAGACGTTCACGGGCGTGCGCCGCGGCTGGCGCGAGAAACGGAGCGTGCGGCCGCCAGCGACGCCGATCTCGACCGTGGCGGTCCTGGCGCCGGCCCGCACGAGGCTGTCGCGGGCCTCGCCGTAAAACACCGCCCGCAGCGCGCGGATGACCGTCGACTTGCCCCGGTTGTTCGGGCCGACGAGCGCGTTGACGCCGGGGCCGAGCGTGAGCGTGGCGTGACGGTAGCCCTGCACGTCGATGAGGCGCACGAAGCGCAAGCCCGGCGCGGCGTCGTCCCAGGGCTCGGGATCGGGGCCGACGATGCGCACGCCGTCCGCCGGCGCGCCGTCGGTGCGGCGGACGCTAAGGCGCGAATCGAAGCCCGACAGGTCGTGGTGCGAGATGGCGAGGCACTGCACGCCGAGGCGGGCGGCGCTGTCCTCCAGGACACGATAAAAGGCCGGGACGCGCTCGGGCGCGATCCAGCAATCGGCCTCGTCGAGCGCGAGGAACCGCCCGGCGCCGGCCTTCACGACGGCGATGAGCCGCAACGCCATGCCGATCACGTTGGTGAGCGCGCCGCCGTTGTCCTCCAGCACATCCTCCAGCGTCCCGTCCGGCCGCCGGACGCAGATGTCGAGCGCCGCCAGGCCCCGCTCGGTCGAGAGGTCGAGCGCGACCGGCTTCTCGCCCGGCAGCACGTCGCGGACGAGCGCGGTCAACAGGGTCTCGAAGTGGGCGAGGTTGCGCCGGCTCGCTTCGGCCTGCGCCTCTTCGATGAAGCGCTCGACCGCGCCGCGGATGGCCAGCCGGCCCTTGGCGAGCGCGATCTCGCGCTCCAGCGCCTCGTGCCGGCATCGCAGGGCGTCGCGCCGCCCCTCGGCGCGGGCGAGTTTTTTCAACACACCCTCGATCGCCTGTGCGAACGACGGACGGGCCTCCTCCGATGCCGGCCGCATCCTCACGCCTCTTCGCCGAGTTGCGCCAGACGCGCGTCGAGGCCGCGAACCAGCGATGCGAACGTCTCGACGGCGTCCTCGTTCCGGGCCTGCTCCGCCGCGATCATCGCGGCGATCTCGGCCTCGTCGTCCGCGCCGAATTCGTCGCGGGCCAGTCGGCGCGCCTCGTCCAGTTCCTTCGCAAGGCGCTCGATGTCGCTCTCGGCCCGAATGCGCTCGGCCTTGAGCCGCTCGAAAGCGGGGCGGAGTTCATCGAGACGCTTCAGGTGATCCGGGGCGGCGCGTGTCGGCGCTTTGGACATTGGTTTCCCCAATTGGTCCGGTTCGATGCGGCGACGTGCGCGAGAATCGCTCATGTGCGCACGGAACGAATATCGAACAGCTCTGGAGCGGCGCACCGGGTCAACCTGTCGCACGGTCGATCTCAGCTTTGACCGACCGAAGTCGATCTCAGCTTTGACCGACCGAATAAGAGGGTTAATATGTTCTTAATTTGTTCTATAGCCCGCAGCTGATGGAGGACGGGATGAGCCAGGGCGACGCCGTGCTGTTCGAGAACGCCGATTGGACCGTGACCTCAGCCGGCCTGGAGCACAAGGGCAACGGCTACTTCATCGAGCGCGAGCACCTGGACAGCCGGCGCGCCGACGGGTTCTGGACCTGGCCGTTGCATATGTTGGAGAAGACTTGGTGCGCGCCTCACGCGTTCGCCGAGGCGTTCGGCGTAGCCGTGCGGGCCTACGGCCTTGCGGACTGCAACCTGACGGCGTCGTTCGTCGCGGCGTTCCGGTCCCGCCTCGGCCCGAGGACCGCGGCGGTCATGCGTCGCCGCGCGGGCGCTCCTCCCCTGCGGCGCGCCGACCGCGCCGGAGCCGAGGAACCGAGCCGGACCGCCGGATGGCCGCAGCCCCGCCTGGAGCCTCGGCTTCCCGTTGCGCGAAAGCGCAGCGCTTCCCCTCTGAATGCTGCGGGCGCTTGCAGGCGAATGCGCCGATGCCCGTCACCCTGAGCAGCTTCGGCGCAAGGACTCCCGCAGACCCGCCTCGTTCTCTTTTCGTGAACAAAAAGCGAACAAGATTTTCTCGCGAAGACCGGCCGAAGCACAACGGACCTTGAACCAGGCGCAACGATCATGGGTACGCGAGATATCGAGCATGAATGCGGACGCGTCGGCCTTGAGGCGTCCAGTGCGCCGGCGCGCCTCGAACCTGATTGGCGGCCTGAGGGAATCGAGCAAATCGAAGACGGCACGGCGCCCGTCAGCGCCGAAGAGTTCGCATTCAAGGCGATCCTTGCGATCTGCGGCGGCGGGGTGAGCGCCGCCGTGGGGCGGCGCGCTTACGAACGCTGCCGCCGCGCTCTTGCGCTCGGTGCGACGGTCCGAATCGGGTTCCGGCATCCCGGCAAGGCCGACGCGGTCGACCGCATCTGGCGCGAGCGCGTCCGGCTTCATCGCGAGTATCTCGCCGCGGCCGACAAACTCGCCTTTTTGGACGAACTGCCCTGGATCGGGCCGGTCACGACGCAACGGTTGGCCCGCGGCCTCGGCCTACTCGACGAGCGGACCGGCCAGGGGGCCGGGGAGCCGATGAAAGCCGTAGCCTGAACCTCCGGAGCGATAGCAAGGAAGAACAACAATGCCTTACGAACGCGCCAGCGACGTCGGCTTTTGCGTCGTCGACAGCAACGCCGACCTCATCGCGAACACGCTGGTCCGCCGCCTGCGCGACGCGGCCGCCGACATGGAAGGCGAGGTCAACCGCCTGTTCCGCGGCCGCAACGCCGTCGAGCTCGGCGATCTCGCGATGATTGATCTGGAACGGACCTTGAAACGCCTCGGCTACATGGCCGAGACGCTGCGCCAGATCCGGCGCGCCCAGACGCGCAAGGGTTATCTTCAAGCGGCCGAGTAGCCCTCGTCCGATCGATCTTCCAGCGAGGCGGCCGCGACGTCCGTTCGCCGCCGATCGTTTCCGGCTCAATGGTAGAGCAGCCAGCCGACAAGGCTGAGCGGCGCCACCGCGCCGAGCAGAAAAGACATCAGTGAGGACATCGACGCGTCTCCTGTTCCCGCCGGCGCGCCCGTTGGCCGGACTGCGCGCGGGCGGCGTCGACTTAAGCCGACGCCGTTGCCGGGCGATGTCGTGAATTGTTGCATCGCTGAAACACGATTGTCCGCCGACCGTCGCGTTGCTCGTCCATCCCGCCGCGGCATGCGCAGGAAGCGAAATACGGGTGAAACATGGGCCTGGTACCAACCAAGGCGATCGGAGGACCCAACGATGCAAACCGTTGCTTTCTCATCGCAGCCGACCCGGCCTTTCTCGACTTGCGAGACCCGCGACCCGCACGACGACGACCGCATGAGCCGCGTGAGCGCCGTCTGGGCGCTTCTCGAAGAGATCAAGGGGCGCGAGCCGAGCCGGGGCGAACTCATTCAGGTCATTGGAGCCGCGACCGCCGGCACGCTGAACGACGCCTCTTGCGCCCGCGTCGCCGACGCCGTCCTGGCCTTATGGAACCGGTAGCAAGAAGCGCCGGACCCTGGAAAGAGGTCGCTTGCACCGTCGGTTCCCCCCGCAAGGGGGGCAAACCGTTGTCGGGCCAAGCTGACGTCAGATCGCTCGGCGATGCGCGCCGGCAGGACGGGGCGCGCTTCATGCGGCGTCCGGCTCCTGGGCTGGGAGCCGCAGGCCCGACAAAGGGGACGGCGTTCTCCGGCGGAAGTTTCGCGGCGCGCCATGCGGTTCCCGAAGCGCGGACGGGGCCAAGCTGAGGCGAAGCTGCGCCGCACCACCGGCCTCCCGAGGGGATCGACGCCGCAACCCCGGAGCCTTGGCATCGGCCATGCTTCGGCGCGCCGGCAAGCTTAGGACAAGCTTGCGAGCCAGCATGTTGAGGGGCCGACAGCGTTAGCGAAAGATCAACCATGCTTGCCGTTCGGCGGAGGTGCGGACCGATGCGAACAAGCATGCGGGGATCGGCAGGCGGCTCGTCTGCTTCATCGGCATGCTGACGGGCGTGATTCCGGCCCTGTCCGCGACGACCACGACCACGTTCACCGTTCAGATCACCATCACCGCCTCCTGCGTGATCAACAGCGCATCGACCCTGAACTTCGGAATCCAGGGCGTGCTGACCGCCAACGTCGACCAAACCTCGACAATCCAGGTGCAGTGCACGAACGCCACGCCCTACAACATCGGCCTGAACGCCGGGACCGGAACGGGGGCGACGGTCAACACGCGCAAGATGTCGAGCGGCGGCGGCGCCGTCGACTACACGCTCTACCGCGACGCGGGCCGAACCCAGATCTGGGGCAACACGGTGGGAACCGACACGGTTTCGGGCGCCGGCAGCGGCGCGTCCCAGAGCTATACGGTCTGCGGCCGGGCGCCGCCCCAAGCGACGCCCGCCGCCGCGACCTACACGGACACGGTAACCGTTACGGTGACGTACTGATGAGCCCCTTGAAGCGCCCCGGCCTCTCCCTTGCGGGCGGCGCCCTCCTGGTCGCCGCGGCCTCCTCGCCCACCCTGTCCGGACCGCTCCAGGTCGAGCCGGTGCTCGTCGACGTGACCGCTCCCGCGGCGGCGTCGACGTGTTGGCCAACACGGCCGTCGACACGATCGCGACGGTGACGGTCATCTGCTCCGGCGGGCTCCGCCGAACCGGCTCACGCGGAGCTGCGTCAGCATCGGCGCCGACGGTTTTGATGACGCGGCAAGCCGTGTCCTGCCGGGTCCAGGCGGCGCGTTGCGGTACAACCTGTTCATGGACGCGGCCCGGACGATCAAGTTCGGCTCCTGGCAGACCGGCTACAACGGCTCCGGCGCGACCCTGGACGTTCCCCACAACGGCAGCGGCAGCCTGACCGTCTACGCCCGCCTCTACGCGTCCCAGCAAACCGCCGCGACCGGACCCTACTCAGTCGTCTTCGCGGCCAATCCGTCCGTCACGTATGCGTATGAAGCGGGGAGCACGCCGTGCCCGGTCGGATCGAGCCCGATCACCGGCTCCTTCTCAGTGTCCGCGACGGTGGTCCCCAAGTGCAACGTCAGCGCCACGAGCCTCAACTTCGGCAGCGCGGGCTTCCTCGCCAGCAACGTCGATGCGACGAGTTCCATCAGCGTCCAGTGCAGCAACGGCCTGCCGTATGCGGTCTCGCTCAACAGCGGGAATGCGAACGCGAGCGACCTGACCCAGCGAAAGATGTCGCCGGGAGCCGCGACCGTCACCTATGGCCTGTACAGGGATCCAAGCCGCATTCTGCCTTGGGGCGGCACGATCGGGATCAACGCCCAGGGCGGGACGGGACCGGATCAACGCAGACGCTCACGGTCTGGGGCCGGACGCCGAGCCAAGCGACGCCCGAGCCGGGATCGTACAGCGACGCCATCGTGGTCACGGTCACATACTGAGCTGAACGTCGGGGCCGTAACTGGGACGATGGCAGGGCCCCGGCCACGCCCTCCCTTCCACTGGCATCGAGCCGATCGTCGAGGGCAGGGACGATCCGGCCGATGGTCCTGGGTGGCGAGGGCGCATCCGCCCCCGCGGGACAGAGCATCGCCGCCGCATCCACGGCCCGCCGCTTGCTCCGTCAGAGCCGATCCAGCTCTGCGGGGCGTCAACCGTGCCAATTCGAAACACTGCAACGATCCGAACGTCCCTTTTGGGCTCGGGCGCGCTCCCAAGTCAGGACGGGCCCTGGCCTGGGGACGTGCGCGTCGGGCGCCTGAGGCGTCCGCGCGCAGCCGTGGCGCCGGGCGGAGGCCGCCCATGAGGATGCTCCGGGAATACGACCGCCCGGTCGCCCTGATCGCTCCGAGACGGGCGGCCTTCTCCGCCGCCGCCTTCTGGATGCTGGCGATCGGCGCGGACGCGACCGCGATCGTGCTGGCCTCGATGGCGACCGGAGTCGGCTATCACGCCGCCGTTTACGGCACGCCGGGCAATCTCGGGGACTTCGCTCGACTCGGCGTGGTCTCGGCGTGGCTGTTCGTCGTTCTGAATATGTGGGGCGAAGAGTACCGCTTCGAACGATACCGCTCGCTCGGCCGTCACCCGCGGCGCGTGACGCACCGCTGGGCCGTCGCCTGTGCGCTCACCCTCGCCTTCGCCTTCCTGACCAAGAGCAGCGAGGTCTACTCCCGCGGCTGGCTCGTGCTGTTCTTCGCCGGCGGCTTCGCGGCGGTGTGCGTCGGCCGCGCGGTCCCCATCCTCCTGATGCGGGCCGCCCAGAACGCGGGGCTTGTGGCGCCGCGGCGCGTGCTGCTCGTGGGAGCGGAGCGCGACCTTTTGGACTTCATGCACCATTACCAGCCTGCGACCCATTGGCTCCAAGTCGTCGGGCTCCCCGTCGAAGCGCGAGAGGACGGGGGCGGCGAGGCCGGACGGGACGAGGCGCTGCGGGGCGCGGTCGCCAAGGCGCGCGCGCTCAGCCCGGATCATATCGTCATCGTGGCACCATGGTCCGACCGGGACGCCATCGAGCGGTGCATCGACGCCTTCATCACGGTGCCGGTCGATCTGCACCTCGGGCCGGAACGCATCCTCGACCGCTTCGCGGACGTTCAGATCACTCATTTGGGTCCGATCGCCAGCCTGCGCCTGTCGCGCTGGCTGTTGTCGACGGCCGACGCTCTGCTCAAGCGAGCGTTCGACCTCGTCCTCGCGACGGCGGCCCTGCTTCTGCTTTCGCCGCTGTTCGCGCTCGTCGCGCTCCTGATCAAGCTCGACAGTCCGGGCCCGGTGTTCTTCCTGCGACGCCGCCACGGCTTCAACCAGGAGCCGTTCCGCATCCTGAAATTCCGCACCATGACCACGGCCGACGACGGCGCGCACATCGCCCAGGCGCGCAACGGCGACCCGCGCGTGACGCGCGTCGGCCGCTGGCTGCGCCGCTGGAGCATCGATGAGTTCCCGCAGCTCGTGAACGTGCTCCTCGGAGACATGTCGCTCGTCGGCCCCCGGCCGCACGCGCTCGCCCACGATCGGCGTGGGCGCGGAAAGTGTCGCGGTACGCCAGGCGGCACAACGTCAAGCCGGGGATCACGGGCTGGGCGCAGGTCAACGGCCTGCGCGGCGAGATCGGGACGGACAAGGCGATCCGCCAGCCGGTCGAGCACGACCTCTACTACATCGACAACTGGTCGATCTGGCTCGACATCCTGATCCTCGTCCGCACCGTGCTCTCCCGCAAAGCCTACCTGAACGCCTGGTGAGATCGGCGATCACCATGATGAGACGTGAGCGACACGCGCCGGCCGTGGTGGTGGGGGCGAACCTCAACGGGCTCGGGGTGGCCCGAAGCCTGCGCCGGGCCGGCGTTCCCGTGACCATCCTCGGCGCGTCGCGCCGGGAGCCCGCCGTATGGTCCCGCGGCTGCCGGGCCGCGCTCCTGCCCGGGCTGCACGGGCCGGGGCTGATCGACGCTCTCCTCGGCTTAAGGCCGAGTTTCCATGACGATCCGGTGCTGTTCCTCACCGATGAAATGGCCGTGTTCACGATCTCTGAGCGCCGCCGCGCGTTGGAGGGGAGCTACCGCTTCGCGCTGCCGTCGCCCGAGATGGTGACGGCGCTCTCCGACAAAGCCGCGTTCCATGCCTTGGCGAAGGCTCACGGCCTCCCCGCGCCGCGGTCGGCCGTGCTTGAGAGCGCAGCGGATTGTTCCAAGCTCCAGGGCCTCGCCCTTCCGGTGATCATAAAACTGAACCGCGCCGGGTTTCTCGGAGGCATTTTGGCTTGGATCACGCGGCTCGGGCAGGCACCTCCCTCTGAGCGTAGTAGCGCGCTTCGGCTTCGGCCGGGGGCACGTTGCCGATGGGCTCGAGCAGCCGGCGGTGGTTGAACCAGTCCACCCACTCAAGCGTGGCGAACTCGACCGCCTCAAAGGACCGCCACGGCCCGCGTCGGTGGATCACCTCGGCCTTGTAGAGGCCGTTGATCGTCTCCGCGAGCGCATTGTCAAAACTGTCGCCGACGCTGCCGACCGAGGGCTCGATGCCCGCCGCAGCCAGGCGCTCGGTGTAGCGAATCGAGACGTATTGGGTGGATTCAAGTGGTCGTCGCAACACGGCCTATGTGAGTTGTTCGGAGGAACTGGTCCAGAGCCTCGGCCGGTGTTCTCCAGCCCAGGGTCTTTCGCGGCCTGCTGTTGAGGGCGATCGCCACGGCTGCAAGGTCCTCGGCGCTGTGCACGCTGAGGTCGGTGCCCTTTGGAAAGTACTGGCGCAGCAGCCCGTTGGTGTTCTCGTTCGTGCCACGCTGCCAGGGGCTGTGCGGGATCGCAGAAGTAGACCGCCACGCCAGCCTCGATCCGGAGCTGGGCGTGCTGGGCCATTTCCGCTCCCTGATCCCACGTCAGCGATCGTCGCAGTTGCTCGGGTAAGGTGGTGATCGCGCGCGTGATGGCGTCGCGCACCGCCTCGGCCCCATGCCCGGCGAGCGCGGGCCCGTTCTTGGTGCGCGGTCCGTCACCGTGGCCCGCCATGCGGCGGCAGGTGGAGCAGGATCGTGAACCGCGTCGTGCGCTCCACCAGGGTGCCGATGGCCGAGCTGCCCAACCCCACGATGAGGTCCCCCTCCCAGTGGCCCGGCACCGCCCGATCGGCCGCCTCCGCCGGGCGCTGGCTGATCAGGATCTCGGGGGCGATGCAGGACTTGCCCCGTCCGCGGCTGCGCGCCCGCGGCACCCGCAACGCCCGCCCGGTGCGCAGGCAGGCGGTCAGCTCGCGGCGCAGCGCCCCGCGGCCTTGCACGTACAGCGCCTGGTAGATGGCTTCGTGGCTGATGCGCATGGTCTCATCGTCGGGGAAGTCGAGCCGCAAGCGGCGGGCGATCTGTTCCGGGCTCCACGCCGTGGCCCAGCGCCGGTCCTGCCGACGCCCGCGCCGGCGGCCCTTCCACGGCACGACGGGCCCGCGCACCGCCGCGCCGTTCGGGGCGATGATGAGACCGGCGAGCCGGTCCTGCACGTACCGCCGCAGCGGCTCGTTGATCGCCAGCTTGGCCGGCCTTCGGACGGCGGGCGGAGCGGTCGGCGTGCCATTGCGCGGTCGTGGCCCGGTACGCCAGACCGCCGCTGCGCGTGGCGGCGTTGCGGCGCAGCTCGCGGGAGATCGTGGACGGCGCGCGCTTGAGCCGGCGGGCGATCTCGCGCACCCCGTGCCGTTGCGCGCGCCAGATCGCGATCTCCTCCCGCTCGGCAAACGACAGAGAACGCCCTGACAGCGGCTTCGCCGCCGGCGCGAGATGTGATGGTGGCATGCCGCCCGCCCTCCGGAACCAGCGTGCCCCCACGGCTGGCGACACCCCGGCCCCAACCGCGGCGTCCTCACTCGAGCGTCCCGCCGCGATGGCAGCCCAGAACTGACGGTGATCCTCACGCCGCGCAACAGAGGGCCGACCAGGCGAGGGCAACGCGCCTCGCCCAGACCGATCCGAACGCCGCTTCCGAACAGTCATCGCAACCTCCTCTCTCAAGGTGTTGCGACGACCACTTGAACCCGGGTTGCACCCCCCTATCGCTATGGTGCACGAGACCGCCGCCCTGGACAGGCCGCCGCTCATGCAGGGCCTGCTCAAGCGCGTCGAGCACGAAGCCGGCGTGCGCCGTGCGTGACACCCGCCAGCCGACGATGCGCCGGGCGTAAGCATCGATCACGAAGGCCACGTAGACGAAGCCGGACCAGGTCGCGACGTAGGTGAAATCGGAGACCCAGAGCACGTTCGGGCGCGGCGCCTGGAACTGCCGATTGACGCGATCGAGCGGGCACGGCGCGGCCTTGTCGCTGATCGTGGTCCGCACCGGCTTGCCCCGCACGGCCCCTTGCAGGCCCATGGCTCGCATCAGCCGCGCCACCGTGCAGCGGGCCACCGCGGTCCCCTCCCGGCGGAGTTGCCGCCAGACCTTCCGGACGCCGTAGACGCAGAAGTTCGCCTCATACACCCGCCGGATCTCGATCATCAGCGCTGCATCCCGCCGGGCTCGCGCGGGCAGCCTCTTCGGATCAGCCCGCCGGGCGGCATGGGCGTGATACGTCGACGGGGCGATCGGCAGCACCCTGCAGATCGGCTCGACCCCGTAGACGGCGCGATGCTCGTCGATGAAGGCGATCATGGCTTGGACCGGCGGTCGAGCTCCGCCATCGCAAAATACGCGGACGCCTTGCGCAGGATCTCGTTGGCTTGGCGCAGTTCGCGCACTTCACGCTCCAGCGCTCGGATGCGCTCCTGCTCCGCCGTGGTCGGACCGGCGCGCCGGCCCTGATCGCGCTCAGCTTGGCGAACCCAGCCGCGCAGCGTTTCCGGCGCGCAGCCGATCTTGGCGGCAATCGAGCTGATCGCGGCCGCTTGCGAGGCGTGCTCGCCTTGGTGGTCGAACACCATCCGGACCGCGCGGGCGCGGACCTCAGGAGAATACGGGGGTATAGGCTTGGTCATGGCTCCATCCTTCCAGGATCAGGAGCCTCCGGAAAACCCGGTACGGTTCATGGTTCTCGCGACCGGGGGCATGCTCCATCGCTGGTCCCCGCCCGCCCTGGAGGGCCTGCCGAGCGGCCTCGCCTTGCACAGCGCCGAGGTGTCCGACCCGAAAACCCTCGTCGGCCGGGACATGGACATGGTCGTGGTCGGCTCCGGCCAATGGGCGGTCCTGCTGGCGGCGCTCCTGCATGAGGCCGGGGCTCGGGTGCGGCTCGCCGCGCGGACCGACGCGATCAACTGGAACGGCGTGCCGCGCCACGACGCCCCGCTCGCGGAGCGCCTGCTGCGGCCCGACTCAGGGCTCGGAACCGGGTGGAAGGCCTGGGTCTATTCGGGAATGCCGCGCGCCTGCTTCTATCGATTTCCGCCCCATCTGCGCCGCCAGATCGTGACCAACAAGGCTGGGCGCCCTCGGGGCCTCGGTGGCTCAAGGACCGGATCATCGGCCGCGTGCCGCTGCTGATGCGGCACCAGGTCGAGCGCGCGTGGGAGGACGGCGGGCGCATTCGCCTTGACATGCGCACCCCGGACGGGCGCTTCGAGCACGAGCGCGGGTCACGTCATCGCGGCGACCGGCTATCGGCACGACCTTCGGCCGGCTGTCGTTCCTCGATCCCGCGCTGCGCTGCGCGGGCTCTTCGGCGTGTTTCGCCGCCGCGCTGTGCTGGTCGCCGCGACAGCGGCGCTGATCGTCGCTGGCGGACTTGGAGTCTACCTGGTCCTGCCGCCTCGCTACGACGCCAAGGCGCAAATCCTTCTCGACCCGCAGGGACTGCAGGTCTTGCAGAACGATCTGACCCATGGGGCGACGGCGGCGGACGAGGGTTGGCAGCAGGCCGAAAGCCAATTGCGGGTGATCGCTTCGCCGAACGTCCTCGCCAAGGTGATCGAACGGGAGAAGCTGACGGACGATCCTGAATTCGGCGCCGCCCCGCCGGGCCTGTCACCGTTCGGCACCTGCGCGAGAAAGTCCGCGCCGGACGATCGGCGGAACGCGATCGCGACCACGTACATCGACCAGGAGGTGGCCGCCAAATCCGAACTCGCCCGCCGGACGAGCGCCTCGCTCGCGGCCCGCCTCGACGAACTGCGCGCGCGCGTCCAGAAGAGCGAGGACCGCGTCGAGGAGTACAAGTCCCGGCGCAACATCATCGGCGCGAGCGGACGATTGGTCAGCGAGCAGCAGCTCACCGAGATCAACAACCAGCTCGTGCAGGCGCGCGCCCGCGTCGCCGAACTCAACGCGCGGTCCGAGGACATCCGGCGCATCCAGCAGGGCCGGCTGGAGCCCGGCGCCATCGCCGAGGCGTTGCAGTCGCCCGTGATCGCTGCTTTGCGCGCCCAATACGCCGACATCAAGCGCGTCGAAGCCGACCGCAAGCTCCAGTTCGGCCCCCGCCACCCCTCCTATGCCGAGCCCGCCTCGCAGGAGCGCCAGGTGCGCCGCCTCATCGGCGACGAGGTCGCCCGGATCGCGCAAGCCGCGCAAAGCGACCTGAACCGGGCGCGCGCCAACCAGCACGCCCTGGAGGCGACGCTGGAATCGCTCAAGCGCGAGGCGGTCACGACAAGCCAAGCCTCGGTGAAGCTGCGCGAGTTGGAACGCGAGGCGGAGTCGAACCGCGCCCTTTACGAGGCGTTCCTGAAGCGCGCCAAGGAACTGGGCGAGCAGGAGGAGGTCAACACCAGCAACACGCGGCTGATCGCGCCGGCCATGCCCCCGGCGAGCCGGAGCGGGCCGAAGCCGCCGCTGGTCTTCGTGGGCCTCCTGTTCGCCGGGCTCGTCCTCGGCGCCGGGCTGGCGCTTCTGCGGGATCTTTTGGCCCGCGATCCCGAGCCCCGCGGCGCCGCGGCCTGAGCCGGGCCGCGCGGGGCCGCGCGGGCCGCATGCGTCGGCTCAGGCGCGGCCGAGCATCAGCCGGATGTTCTGGACGGCGGCGCCGGACGCCCCTTTGCCGAGGTTGTCGAGCCGAGCGACCAGCAGGGCATGCGGGAAGGTCTCGTGGCCGAACACGCGCAGCTCCAGGCGGTCGGTGTCGTTCAACGCCTCAGGCTCCAGCCGCTCGACCGGCTTGCCGCCGGCCGCGGTCGGCACGACCCGGACGAGGCCGCCCTCGCCGTAATAGGACGCCAGCGCGGCCTCCAGGTCGCGCGCGGACGGGCGGCCGGGCAGCATATCCAGGTGCAGCGGGATGCTGACCAGCATGCCCTGCCGGAAATTGCCGACCGAGGGCACGAAGATGGGCCGGCGCGTCAGGCCCGAAAACGCCTGCGTCTCGGGCACGTGCTTGTGCTCGAAGCCGAGCCCATACAGCTCGAAGGCCGGCGCGGCGCCGCCTTCGTAGGCCTCGATCATCGGGCGTCCGCCCCCGCTGTAGCCGCTGACCGCGTTGATCGAAATCGGGTGATCGGGCGGAATCAGGCCCGCCTCGACGAGCGGCCGCAGGAGCGCAATGGCGCCGGTCGGGTAGCAGCCCGGATTCGCGACTTTCTTCGCGCCCGCGATGGCGTCGCGCTGCTCGGGCGCCAATTCCGCGAAGCCGTAGACCCATCCGGGCGCGACCCGATGCGCCGTCGAGGCGTCGAGGACGCGCGGACCGCCCTCCCCGAGGCCGTCGATCATGGCGACGGCCTCTTTCGCCGCGGCGTCGGGCAGGCAGAGCACGACCAGATCGACGTGCGTCATCAAGGCCCGGCGCGCGTCCGGATCCTTGCGCCGATCGCGATCGACGCTTTTCACCGCGATGTCGGGGTGCGCGCGCAGCCGCTCGCGGATGCCGAGCCCCGTCGTGCCGGCCTCGCCATCGATGAACACCGTCATCACGGGCCGCATTAGGTCCGCGCCGCCCTCGATTCTCTGCAACATCGCCCGCTCCCGGATGTCGTCCCGTCAGCGATCCGTATATGGGGAACCGCCGAACGGCTCCGCAATCGTTTTGATCGCGGCGCGGTTGCGAGCCCGCCAAGAACCCATTGCCGTCCATCCGGCGACGTGGAAGAGTGAGCGCGCCTGTTTTCCGGGTCCTCCTTGCGGAGGAGAAGTCATGGGCGTTGAAACCATCCGGCGCGAGCCCGCGGAGCCGCACGCCGCCCCGCCGCGCCCGTTGCTCCCGACCACGTCGACCGAGTGCGTCAACATCCTGGCCCACTACCACCGGGCGGAGGTCGCCCGCATGGCCGGCTGGCGCGACCGCATCGACCGCACCACCAACTGGGCCATCACCGTGGTCGGCGCCATGCTGTCGGTGTCGCTGTCCACCCCGACGGCCCACCACGGGGTCGTGCTGTTCGCCATGCTGCTCGTGCTGCTGCTGCTGGTGATCGAGTCGCGCCGCTACCGCTTCTTCGACGTGTACCGCGCCCGCGTGCGCCGGCTCGAGCGCAGCTATTATGCCCAGGTCCTTTCCCCCGTTCCCCAGAACGATGAGGACGACTGGACGCGCGCGCTGGCCGACGATCTGCGCAAGCCCATGTTCCTGATCGGCCGCAAGCAAGCCTTCGCGCGCCGCCTGCGCCGCAACTACATCTGGATGTTCCTGATCCTTCTTGCGGCGTGGCTGCTCAAGATCTCCTCGCCCAAGATGCAGCCGGGCGGCGCGCAGGCCGAATGGGCGCTGTCGCCGCCTGCGTGGCTTGGCAACGCCGCCTTCGGCCCCATTCCGGGCTGGCTGGTGATCACGGCCGTCGTGGTCTTTTATGGAGGCCTGCTGTACGCCGCGCTGCGCCCCTACAAGGTTCAAGGCGAGTTCGCCCACGGCGACGTGCATGTCTAAGCTTGGGAAGATTGCGGCGAGCCGCCGAGGATTCCGTTGCGGGCCAGAACGTCAAGGCGTTTAATCCGTCCTGCGCGGCGAACGGAGGAAGGGGCCATGCCGACGACCATCACCGAGACGGACCGGGTCGCGGTCGAGGACACCAGCCTCACCGGGTTTTACCGGGACATGACCGCGCCCGAGCGGCGCACCTTCTGGGCCTGCTTCGTCGGCTGGGCGCTCGACGCCATGGACTTCATGATCTACCCGCTGGTGATCGGGACGATCATCGCGCTCTGGCAGGTGCAGCGCGGCACCGCCGGCCTCGCCGTCACCGTCACCTTGCTGGCCTCGGCCGTCGGCGGCTGGATCGCAGGCTACCTCTCCGACCGCATCGGGCGGGTGCGCACGCTCCAGCTCACCATCCTCTGGTTCGCGCTCTTCACGCTTCTGTGCGCCTTTGCGCAGAACTTCACCCAGCTCATGATCCTGCGCGCCCTGCTCGGCCTCGGCTTCGGCGGCGAGTGGGCGGCGGGCGCGGTGCTGATGGGCGAGACGATCCGGGCGCAGTACCGCGGCCGGGCCGTCGGGTCGGTGCAATCCGGCTGGGCGCTGGGCTGGGGCGGGGCGGTGCTGCTGCAAGCCGTCATGTTCAGCCTTGTGCCGGCCGAGGAGGCGTGGCGCTGGATGTTCGCGCTCGGCGCGCTGCCGGCCGCGCTGGTGTTTTTCCTGCGCCGCTACGTCGCGGAGCCCGAGGTTTCGGCCGAGACCCGCGCCCGCGAGGCGCAAAAGCGGCGATCAGCCGAAGATTTGGGAGATCTTTTCGCCCGACATATTGAAAATGACCATCCTGGCCTCGCTTCTCGGCACCGGGGCGCAAGGCGGCTACTACGCGGTCACGACCTGGCTGCCGACCTTCCTGCGCACCGAGCGCGGCCTGACCGTGGTCGGCTCCACGGGCTATCTCGCTTTCCTGATCTCGGGGAGCTTCGCCGGATATCTGGTCGGCGCCTGGCTGGCCGACCGCATCGGGCGGCGCAACCTGTTCATCATCTTCGCGATCGGGGCGACCGTGCTCGTCGTCGCCTACACGCAGCTGCCGATTTCGAACGAGGTGATGTGGCTGCTCGGCTTTCCGCTCGGCTTCTTCGCGTCGGGCTATTTTTCCGGCATGGGCGCGTTCCTGACCGAGCTGTTCCCGACGCGCCTGCGCGGCTCCGGCCAGGGTTTCGCCTACAACTTCGGGCGCGGCATCGGCGCGCTGTTCCCGACGCTCGTCGGCTACCTCGCCAAGACCCTGCCCCTGTCGCAAGCCATCGCGATCTTCGCCGTGATCGCCTACGGCCTCCTGCTCATCGCCGCCCTCCTGCTGCCCGAAACGCGCGGAAAGGTGCTGCACGCCGATGCCTGACGCGCCGGACGGCACGCCCCCGCTCTGCCCGCCGCCCGATCCGAACCCGCACGGGCCGACGCGCTTCAAGGTCCCGCCGGGCGCTGTTGACGCCCACGCGCATGTGATCGGCGCGCCGCCGGACCATCCGTTCCTCGAGGCCCGCAGCTACACGCCGCCGGGCGCGCCCGCGACCGCCTACCTGCGCATGCTCGACCTGACCGGCATGACCTATGGCGTGCTGGTCCAGGTCAGCGTGCATGGGACCGACAACCGGCTGATGATCGAGACCCTGCGGGCCCATCCGGAGCGCCTGCGCGGCGTCGCGGTCGCGGCGCTCGATGCGCCCGAGCGGGAGCTGGCCGCCCTGAAGGAGGCGGGCGTGGTCGGGCTTCGCCTCAACGTCCTCTATGGCGGCGGGGTCGGGTTCGATCAGGTGGAGCGTTACGGCGCGCTGTGCCGGGAGATGGGCTGGCACCTGCAATTCCTGATCGACGCCCGCGACCTGCCGCCCCTGGCCACGCGGCTGTCGCGGCTGCCGGTTCCCTTCGTGGTCGATCACATGGGCCACATGCCGGTCTCGGCCGGGGTCGACGATCCGGGCTTCCAGACGCTCGTGTCGCTGGCGCGCGACGGCGCCTGGGTGAAAATCTCGGGCGCGTATCGCCTGACCGATGCGGGACCGCCCTATCGCGACACCGTCCCCTTCGCCCACGCGCTTGTCGCAGCGGCGTCCGAACGCTGCGTCTGGGGCTCGGATTGGCCGCATGTCGCGAACTGGGGTTTCATGATGAACGTCGGCGATCTCCTCGACCTCCTCGCCGATTGGGTCCCCGACGAGGCGACGCGCCGGCGCATCCTCGTCGACAACCCGCACCGGCTCTACGGGTTCTGACCCGACGGCTGGAGAATCTTCTGGCGAAAACCTGCCCCGGACGGCAAGCCGCCCATGTCGGGGATCACCCTCCTAAGGTGACCAGGCATGTCCCAGGCGCATGGGATATGCCCACAATCCTCGGTGCGATCGAACTTTCATGCGCCTCATGCGTCCACTATCATAACAATCGGTTGATCGAGCGAGGAGAATTGCCATGCAAGATGCAACTGGTCTTTCGGTGCAGAGCATCGGCGCGGCGCTGATTTCCTCGGATCTCGGCGCGTCGGAGCTGATCGTCGGCTTGCTGGTGGCGATGACGTTCGTCGCGTTCGCCGCGAACAGCCTCATCGCTCGTCACGAGGGTCAAGCCTGGAGCCGGCGCGCCGCGCCCCCTCGCTGAACGCCGTGCGTCCCGGCGGCCGCACCCTTCCCTCGGCTGATTGACCCGGCGGCCGCATGCGCGTTCGCCGCCGCCACGCCTGGACCGTGACGCCCAATGAAGCCGTTGCTCTCCAGCGCGCGTTGCGCCGCGACATCGTCGCCGACCAACCCATCCCTCTCGACGCGGTGCGCCTGGTCGCCGGCGTAGACGTGAGCGTGAAGAACGATCAATCGCAGGCTGCGGTGGTCGTCGTCGCCTTTCCCGACTTCCGGCCCATCGAAACCGTTCTGGCGCGCGGTCCGACGCCGTTCCCCTACGTTCCGGGCCTGTTGAGCTTCCGCGAGGGACCCGTGCTCGAGGAGGCGTTCGAGCGGCTGCGCAACGAGCCGGACGTGTTTCTGTTCGATAGTATGGGCATCGCCCACCCGCGCCGCATTGGCATCGCAAGCCACAGGGGCCTCTGGCTCGAAAAGCCGACCGTGGGCTGCGGCAAGACGCTGTTGTGCGGCCGCTACGGTCCCCTGTCGGATGAAAAAGGCGCCTCCGCCCCGCTCGTGGATCGGGGCGAGGTGATCGGCGCGGCCGTGCGGACCCGGGACGCCAAGAACCCGATGTTCATCTCCCCCGGCCATCTCGCCGATATCCCGACCGCGGTCGAACTGGTGCTGCGCTGCGCCCCCAAGTACCGCCTGCCCGAGCCGATCCGCCTCGCGCACCGGGCGGCCGGCGCGTTCGAGCCGGATGCGCGTTCCGGATTCCGCACGCCCCGCTCGGACAAACCGGCTTGAGTTGTTCTGCATGGCGGGCGGGGTTGGCGGGCGTTTCGGCGCTGGGCCGAAAACCCTTTAAAACTCGAAAAACCGCTTGGATGAGGGCTTTACGAAGCCTGACCTCTCGCGGAGAATGCGCGCGCAGTTCGGCTGCGCATCAGCTCATCTCCCACTCCCGAGCGGTTGGGATGGGTTGGCGCGGAATCCGGCTCGTGTCTAACTGATCCAAGTGTTCTCCGTAAAACACGATCGTGAACAGGCAAGCGGAGGCCTGAAAGGGAGACGCTCAGCGGAGTCGAACCATGGCTGTGAACGAAATCGACGGCATAACCAACAATCCCAGATTCCAGGAGCTTGTGCGCGAGCGATCGAGCTTCGCCTGGACTCTCACCATCGTCATGCTGGTGATCTACTACGGCTTCATCCTGCTCGTCGCCTTCGGCAAAGGGCTTTTTGGCGACCAAGATCGGCGGCGGCGTCACCTCGGTCGGCATCATCATCGGCCTCGGCGTCATCATCTCGGCCTTCGTCCTGACGGGCATCTACATCCAGCGGGCCAACAGCCGATTCGACGAACTGACCGAGAACCTGACGAGGGAACTGACGCGATGAACAGATTGATGCTCAGGGCGGCGCTGCCGGCCGTTCTCCTCGCCGCGACCGCGTCGGTCGTCCTCGCGGCCGGTCCGGATCATCGGCGCCGTGCAGAAGCAGGGCCTGAACTGGACCGCCATCGTCATGTTCTTCGTCTTCGTGCTCGGCACGCTCGGCATCACCAAGTGGGCGGCCGACGCAGACCAAGTCGGCGGCCGACTTCTACGCCGCCGGCGGCGGCATCACCGGCTTCCAGAACGGCCTGGCGATCGCCGGCGACTACATGTCGGCGGCCTCGTTCCTCGGCATCTCCGGCCTGGTGTTCGCCTCGGGCTTCGACGGCCTGATCTACTCGATCGGCTTCCTGGTCGGCTGGCCGATCGTCCTGTTCCTGATCGCCGAGCGGCTGCGCAACCTCGGCAAGTTCACCTTCGCCGACGTGGCCTCTTCCGCCTCGCAGCAGACGCCGATCCGCATCCTCGCGGCGATCGGCACGCTGGTGGTCGTGGCGTTCTACCTGATCGCGCAGATGGTCGGCGCCGGCAAGCTGATCCAGCTGCTGTTCGGCCTCGACTACCTCTATGCGGTCGTCATCGTCGGCGTCGCTGATGATCGTCTACGTCGCCGTTCGGCGGCATGATGGCGACCACCTGGGTGCAGATCATCAAGGCCGTGCCTGCTGCTCGCCGGCGCCACCTTCATGGCGCTTCATGGTGCTGCTGGCGTTCGGCTTCAGCCCGGAGGCGATGTTCGCCGACGCGGTCGAAGATCCATCCCGAAGGGCGACGCCATCATGGCGCCGGGCGGCCTGGTCACGCGACCCGATCTCGGCGATCTCGCTCGGCATGGCGCTGATGTTCGGCACCGCCGGCCTGCCGCACATCCTGATGCGCTTCTTCACCGTCGCCGACGCCAAGGAGGCGCGCAAGTCGGTGTTCTACGCCACCGGCTTCATCGGCTACTTCTACATCCTGACCTTCATCATCGGCTTCGGCGCCATCACGTTCCTGATGAACGACCCGAGCTACTTCAAGGTCGGCGCCGACGGCGCCTACAACAAGGTCACCGACCTGCTCGGCGGCACCAACATGGCGGCGATCCACCTCGCCAACGCGGTCGGCGGCACGCTGTTCCTCGGCTTCATCTCGGCGGTGGCCTTCGCCACCATCCTGGCGGTGGTGGCCGGCCTGACGCTGGCCGGCGCCTCGGCGGTGAGCCACGACCTCTACGCCACGGTGATCGCCAGGGGCCGGGCCGACGGAGCAGCAGGAGATCCGCGTCTCGAGGATCGCGGCCGTCGTGCTCGGCATCGTCGCGATCGTGCTCGGCATCGTCTTCGAGAACCAGAACATCGCCTTCATGGTCGGCCTGGCCTTCGCGGTCGCCGCGAGCTGCAACTTCCCGGTGCTGCTGATGTCGATGCTCTGGAAGGGCACGACCACCCGCGGCGCCCTGATCGGCGGCTTCCTCGGGCCTGATCAGCGCGGTCGTGATGGTGGTGCTCAGCCGGCGGTGTGGGTGCAGACGTTCGGCTATCCGAAGGCCGCGCTCTTCCCCTACGACAACCCGGCGCTGTTCTCGATGACGATCGCCTTCGTCGGCATCTGGCTGTTCTCGAAGATGGACGCCAGCGCAGCGCGCCAAGCAGCGAGCAGGCGCTCTTCGACGCCCAGTACGTCCGCTCGGAGACCGGCATCGGCGCGGCCGGCGCCCACGCCCACTAGATCTGCGTCTGCACTCGGCCGGAGCGGGCGCGCCCCTCCGGTTCGATCGTCGCCGACCGCTCGCGCTGAGCACGAGTTGACCCATGCAGGGCGTTCGACGCTCACAACCCGCCCTTCGACCGTCTGACGCACGACGGAGATCGAGGAGCTCAGGGCGGCGCTCGACATCGGGTATTTCCGGCCCGGGCGAGGTGATCGTCCAGCGGGACAGCCGCGTCGGAGCACCTGCACGTCATCATCAAGGGGGCGGTCGAGGAGCGGGACGGCGACATGCTCCACGCCGTGCTCGGCCCGAAGGACAGCTTCGACTGCGCGCGCCGTCGTGCACGGCGCGGCCGGCGAGGATTTCATCGCCGCCGAGGAGACGCTCTGCTATCTCATCCCGCAGCCGGTCGTCCTCGACCTGATCCGGCGCAATCCGGCCTTCGCCGCTTTCTTCTATTCCGAGGTCTCGCGCAAGCTCGACGCCTTCGCCGCGGCAGCAGCGGCCGGAGGGCGTCGAGACCGTCCTGCGCGCGCGCGTGCGGGACGCCCGCTACGGCGCCGCCGTCTTCATCGACGGGGCGACGACGATCGAGGACGCCGGGCGCCGCATGCGCGACAGCGACATCAACGCCCTGTTCGTCCGCGACGGCGAGCGCGTCGGCGTGGTCACCGGCATGAACCTCTCCAAGGCGGTGGTGCTGCGGCGCCTGCCGCTCGACACGCCGGTCCGGGACATCTGCCATTTCGACGTCAGTCGCGGTCGAGCCGGACGACTTCATCTTCGAGGCGCTGCTCCTGATGACGCGGCACAACAAGCGGCGTCTCGCGGTCAGGTCCGACGGCGCTTACGTCGGCTTCCTCGAGGACATCGACATCCTGGGCCTGTTCGCCGGCAACTCGCAGCTCATCCCCGGCCGAATCGACCGGGCGCGCAGCCTCGACGATCTCGCGGTGGCGGCGCAGCGACATCCAGGCCCAGGTCGAGCGGCTCCACCGGCAGGGCGTCAAGGTCGAGGCCATCGCCGAGATCACCTCCGACCTCAACCGCCGGCTGTTCGCCAAGCTGTTCGAGATGGTGGCGCCGCCCTCGATCCGCGACGACGGCTGCCTGATGATCATGGGGTCGGAAGGGCGCGGCGAGCAGACCGTGCGGACCGACCAGGACAACGGCCTCCTGCTGGCCGGCCCGGTGCCGGAGACCGATCTCGCGCACGTTCCGCGAGGCCTTTTCCGGCGCGCTGGACGGCTTCGGCTTCCCGCCCTGCCCCGGCAACGTCATGGTCCGCAACCCGGTCTGGTCGCAGCCGGTCGACGGCTTCATCGGCCAGATCAAGGCCTGGGTGTTGGCGCGCGACCCGGATGCCGCCATGAACCTCGCCATCTTCTTCGACGCGGTCGCCGTCGACGGGGCGCATCGGACCTGCTCGCGCGGGCCAAGGACGGCGCTGGTCGAGCTCATGCGCGGCGAGGCAGCGCTCCTGGCGCGGTTCGCCTACCTGATCGAGACCTTCGACGACGCCGCGCGCTCGGCGTGCTCGAGCACGCATCATGGCGTCGGTCGGGGTCGGCTCGGACGAGATCGACATCAAGAAGGCCGGCACCTTCCCGATCGTCCACGGCATGCGGACCCTGGCGATCGACAAGGGCATCCTGGCCACATCCACAGCCGGCGCGGATCGATGCGCTGGTCGAGGCCGGATCGCTCGAGCCCGAGTTTCGGGCGGGAGCTGGTCAGCGCGCTGCGGGTGTTCATGGAGTTCCGCCTGCGCTCGCAGCTGCAGGCCATGCGGCGCGGCGTCGACCGAAGGCGAGTCCGCTGGTGCTGCCTCGGCGAGCCTCACGACCGCGGACCGGGACATCCTGCGGGATGCGCTGCGGATCGTGCGGCAGTTCCGCGAGATCATCCGCAACCGCTACAATCTCGGCGCGTTCTGAGGCATGTGACGACTGGGTCCGGCGTCTGTTCTACCGCGCCTCGCTCGGCGATCACTCCTACCGGTTCCTGTTCGAGCCGGGGCCGCCGGACGAGTGTCGTCGCGCTCGACTGCGAGACCACGGGGCTCAATCCGCGCGTCGACGACATCATCGCGATCGCGGCGGTGAGGATCCGCGGCAACCGCATCCTGACCAGCGAGCGGTTCGAGGCGATCATCCGGCCCGACAGGAAGCCGACCTCAGCCTCGATCAAGGTCCACCAGCTGCGCGAGCAGGACGTCGAGTCGGGAGCGGTCGATGTCCGAGATCCTTCCGGACCTGCTGCGCTTCATCGGCGGCCGCCCGATCGTCGGCTATTACATCGATTTCGATATCCGCATGCTGGACAAATACGTTCTCAGACAGATTCAAACGAAGCTTCCGAACCCGCGCCTCGAGGTGTCGGAAATGTACTATGCCTGCAAGTACAAAGGCGCGCCTTTGAACACGCTCTACGATCTTCGCTTCTCGTCCATCCTCGCCGACCTCGGCATTCCCAGCCTCGGCCAGCACGACGCGCTCAACGACACCCTGATGACGGCGATGATCTACCTCCAGCTTCGCGACATGCTGGATCGCGGCGTCCGCATCAGCCGGCCGCGGGCGCGGCCGGATCACGCTCCGATGGGCTGACGCGCGCTTTAAGGCGCGCATGTCACGAAACGGATCCCAAACGCTTGCCGACGCGGGGGCCGCTGACCGGAAGGTCCTGCTCCGCCGCGCTCTCGGAGTCCTGAGAAGCGGGATGCACGACGATGTCCTGTTTCGGACGCGGCAGCGGGATGCCGTGCTCCCGAAACAGCCGCCAGAGTTCGAGCAGGATTTCGCCCTTGATGTTCTGGACGCCGTTGTGGGCGTCGGCGATCCAGAACCGGAGTTGCAGCTCGATGGCGCTGTGTCCGAACGCCATGATCAGCGGGTTCGGGGCCGGATGCTTGAGGACGCGCGCGGGGCGGCCCGCAGCCTCCTTCATCAAGGCGAGCACCTGCTCGACATCCGCGTCGAGCGGCGCGCGGACATCCAGCTTCAAGCGGACGCGGTCGCTTTTGTGCGACCAGTTCAGCACCTGCTGCGTGATGATCTGCTCGTTCGGGATGAGGTATTCCGTGCCGTCGCGCGTCTCGACCGCGATGTAGCGGGCCCCGAGCCAGGACACCCAGCCGTAGGTGCCCCCGACCTCGATCACGTCGCCGGGCTTGATCGAGCGGTCGAGCAGGAGGACGATGCCGCTGAACAGGTTGGACACGGTCTTCTGCAACCCGAGGCCGATGCCGACGCCCACCGCGCCGGTGAAGATCGCCAAGGTGGACAGGTCGATGCCGACGCTGGTCAGCGCGACGACGAACGCGAGCGTGATCAGCGTGATCTTCAAGAGTTTGCCGAACAGCACCTGCGCCCGCGGCGTCAGGTCCGCGACTTGCGTGATCCGCTCCTCGAAAAGCCGCGATGCGACCGTCGCGACCCACAGCATGACCGCCAGAGCCAGGACGCCCTTGATGACGGTGAGCGCGGAGAGACGCAGGCTGCCGAACGTGATCGCCGCGCTGTCGAGAACCGCGGCGAGCGGCGCGAGAAGCTGGAGAATGTTCAAGGCCGCGAGCGACCAGGCCGCGACGGCGATCAGCCGCGCCAGGGCCCGCGAGGGGACCAGATCGGCGACGAGCCGGATGACGAGCCACGCCACGAGCAGGTTCGCGGCGATGCGGGCCACGTCGTGCGGCCAGGACAACCGCTGGGCCACGTCGACGGCGACCCACAGGCCGGTCGCCCAGAGCCCCGGCGTGATCAAGGGCACCAGTTCGGCGAGGATCCACTCGCGATAGCGCGCCAGCCAGCCCTCGGGCGTGCTGGCCGCCTCGCGCGCGATCCAGCTGCAAAACCAGTGCCGGAGCGGGCGCGCCGCGAGCCACGCGATTCCGCCGGAGAGGGCGACGGCGGGGACTTGAACCAGGTTCGCCGGGATCAGGATGTCGGCGAGCAGCCAGCTCAGCACCCGCTCCAAGTAGGCGAGGCTGGCCTGCGAGTACGAGAACAGGTCCACCGCAGCCTCCGTTCTGGGCGCGCTGGCGACGCCGGCCGAGCGAAGCCCGGATACCGCTCAGACGAAACCGCCGCCGTACCGTCAAGTTCCGTCGGGCGGGAATAAGCCCATGGCGTCCAGCAAGAACGCTTGTTCCGCCCGGATATTCCCGGCATCTTGGGCGTTGTCATCCCAGGCCGACCTGAGCCCGACAGGTGCGCTGATGGACCCCCACGGACACGCGACGACCCTGGCTCGCCCGGCCCATCATGGTCTGCCGATCGCCGCATCGCTCGGGGCGCTGGGCGTCGTGTTCGGCGATATCGGAACCAGTCCCCTTTACGCGCTCAAGGAAGCCGCGACGGCGGCGAGCCGGGACGGCCTGACGCCGGAAACAGTGTTCGGAGTCCTCTCCCTGATCCTGTGGTCCCTCATCGTCGTGATCTCGATCAAGTACTGCATCTTCATCCTGAGGGCGGACAATCGCGGCGAAGGCGGCATCATCGCGTTACTGGCGCTGCTCGGCGTGCGGCGCGTCGCGCCAGGGTCATGGCGCGTCCACATCGTCGTGATGGGCCTCGTCGGCACGTCCCTTCTCTATGCGGACGGAGCGATCACGCCCGCCATCTCGGTCCTCAGCGCCGTCGAGGGCCTCACGGTCGACACGCCCCGCTTCGAGCACTACGTCGTCCCGATCACGCTGGTCATTCTGGTCGCCTTGTTCTCCGTCCAGCGCATGGGCACCGGCTGGATCGGCCGGATCTTCGGCCCGTTCATGCTGTTCTGGTTCGTGATGCTGGGGCTCCTCGGGCTCGGCGGCATCGTGAGGGCGCCCGGCGTCCTGGCCGCCATCAACCCCTACTACGCGCTGGCCTATGTCCTGAATGTCAGTCCGGCCACCACCCTTACGGTGCTCGCCGCCGTGTTCCTGTCCGTCACGGGCGGGGAGGCGCTTTACGCCGACATGGGGCATTTCGGCCGGTTTCCGATCCGTGCGGGGTGGTTCACGGTCGTGTTGCCCGGTTTGGTCCTGAACTACTTCGGCCAGGGCGCCCTGCTGCTGACGGACCCGAGCGCGCTCAGGAACCCGTTCTACGAGCTGGCGCCCGATTGGGCCCACTACCCCCTCATCCTTCTCGCAACCGTAGCGACCGTGATCGCCTCGCAGGCGGTCATCACCGGGGCGTTCTCGCTCACTCAGCAGGCCATCCAGCTCGGCCTTCTGCCGCGCCTGCGCGTGATCCAAACCGCCGGCGAGGAGAAGGGTCAAATCTACATCCCCTTCGTGAACTGGGGACTTGCGGTCCTGACCTTGGGCGCGGTCATCGGCTTCGGCTCATCGAGCAAGCTGGCGGGAGCCTATGGCTTGGCCGTGTCGCTCGACATGGTGATCACGACCATCCTGGCGACCTTCGTGGCCCTCCACTGGGGTCACAGGCCGCTCGCCGTCTACCTCCTGAACGGCTCGCTGCTGGTGGTCGATCTCGTCTTCTTCGCCGCGAACACGACCAAGCTGTTCGAGGGCGGCTGGCTGCCCCTCCTGATCGCCTCGACCGTCGCTTTCATGATGCTGACATGGCGAACCGGACAGCAGCTCCTTAAAGAGGCGCGCGCCCACTTGCGCGTCTCCATGAGCGAGTTCCTCGATCGGCTCAGCGCCAGCCCGCCGCTCCGCGTCCCGGGCACGGCCATCGTGATGGCGTCATCCCCGACGGGGGTGCCCCGCAGCCTTCTGCATCACCTGAGACATAACCGTGTGCTGCATGAAAGAGTGATCATCGTTTCGGTCGTCGTTACGGATGAACCGCGGGCCTCCGAGGAAGAGCATCTCAAGCTTGCTCCGATAGGCGAAGGCATCCAGCGCCTGATCGTCCACATCGGCTTCATGGACAAGCCCAACGTGCCCGCAGCCATCCGGCTCGCGGCGGCGCGGGGACTTCTGCCCGGTGTCGATCCCGACGACGTGACCTACGTCGTGGGACGGCAGACCGTGATCCCGACGGAAAGCCGCCCCGGCATGGCGCTCTGGCGCGAGATGCTGTTCGCGACGCTGAACCGCAACGCGGAACTCTCCGCCGACTATTTTTGCATCCCGGCGGCGCAGACCATCGAGATCGGCATCCCGATCGAGATATGAGGCCGTCTCCGTCGGCTTGTCGGCGCGCCGGCCGGGCGCGGCCCTCTGGCGCGAGACGCCCGTTTCGATTCTTCACCGCAACGCCGAGCGCCCGGCCGCCTCTTTTGCGCGCCGCCGCGCCAAGTCGCCGACGCGGTCTGTTCGCCCAAGATCTTTGAGCCCGCAGAGGCGATTTGACGGAACTTTCACGCCAGGTTCACGGCCGCCTGACGCAAGCCGGCTCTGATGACGCAAACGTGATTCGCGGATCGGAGGCCTCGTTCGTCCGGCGGACCGCCCGGCTTGATCTGCCTATCATTCGGCAGGCGATGCAGATCCGGCTTGCAGCCGACGCCGCTCAAGCGTTCGCCAGCGCCGAGCAGCGTGGGATCAAGCCAGGGGGACCGAACATGCGGCGCAATCTGGCGCAGCGGCGAAGAGGGATGAGCAGTGGCGAAGAGGGACGAAATGCGGTCGGGTGAGGACAGAGTGAGACAGTTGGACATTGTGATCACGAGGGCGCCCGCCATGAGCGATGTGCTCGTCGACGTGCTGGCCGGAGCGTCCGAAAGCCCTTCGCAGCTGTTCGAGGCCCTCTACTACGCCGCAGAAGACGATTTGATGGCTCTCATGCGGCTCATCGCGGCTCTCGATCCGGACGACAGGGCCAAAATCCACGAACACGCAAAGGCGATGCACGGCGCGAGGCGGCGCTCCGGATCGCCCTAGGCGTTCTCGAGCCTGACCGGCGTGGCCGCATCCAGACTGGCGGCCGCGCGCGCGAGATCCAGAAGCGCCCGCCGAACCTCCGGGCTCGCGATGCGGCTGAAGGCGATCGCGATCGCGATCGTGTCGCGATCCGCGAACAGAGACGGGTCCGGCCGGATGCGCTCCCCGGCATCGGCCGCGCCGGTTCCGTCGTGCGCCTCGAAGAAATATGTTACGGAAACGTCGAGGACGCCGGCGATCTTATGCAGGCGGCTGGCGCCGATCCGGTTGACGCCCTTTTCGTACTTTTGCACCTGAGGCACGGTGATCCCAAGCGCCTCGCCGAGCTGCTCCTGGCTCATGCCGATCAGCATGCGCCGCACCCGCATCCGGCTGCCCACCAGCCGATCGATCTCGTTTGGTGCTTTCGGCGTCATGCTGCGCTCCCGCATGCTGGCCCTCCGATCCAGGGCCGAGAACCTGTTTTCGACCTCAGGCTCGAAGGCCGGCCATCGCACCGTCGCATATCACGAGAACCGGACGCCTTGGTAGCGCTGCGTCCGGCCGCCTTGATCGGCCGACAACCCTGACGCGGTCGGAATGTCGACCGAACGGCTCTGGGTCGCCCCCTCCCCGCCGCGTCGCTGAGCCCGTTCATGCCGCGTATAGACAGGCTATGCGAGACTCGCTCTCATGAAGACGCGCGGGATCTCCGCCGAGCGGCCTCGCGACGACCATCGCGTTGCGGCGCGGGCCGTGACGCCGCCGGACAGCGGGCCTAACCTCTCCCGAGCAGCGGTCGCCCTGCGGCAACGATTCGTTAACGCTGTGACGATCCGATGCATGGCTCGGACCCGAATCATCGGCAACCTTAGGCCGCCTTGGCCCGTTTACTGCTAAGATGTAAGGAACAATGCCAGACGGGGCATCCATGTTTCCGACCAACGACCTGTTCACCAGCTTCGCGCGATCCTACGACGCGCGCCGCGAGACCGAGATGTCGCTGAGCGAATATCTCGAAGGCTGCCGCGACGATCCGATGATGTATGCGGGCGCGCCGGAGCGCATCCTGGCCGCCATCGGCGAACCGGAACTCGTCGACACCGCGCGGGACGCCCGGCTCGGCCGCATCTTCATGAACCGGACCATCCGGGTCTATCCGGCCTTCTCCGAGTTCTACGGCATGGAGGAGACGATCGAGCGCATCGTCTCCTTCTTCCGCCACGCCGCGCAGGGGCTGGAGGAGCGCAAGCAGATCCTCTATCTGCTCGGCCCCGTCGGCGGCGGCAAGTCGTCTCTCGCCGAGCGCCTCAAGGCGCTGATGGAGGTCCATCCGATCTACGTGCTGAAGGCCGGCGATCAGATCAGCCCGGTCTTCGAGAGCCCGCTGGGGCTGTTCGACCCCGAGCAGATGGGGCCCGTGCTCGAGGACCGCTACGGCATCCCGCGCCGCCGGCTCACCGGGCTGATGAGCCCCTGGTGCCTCAAGCGGCTCGACGAGTTCGGCGGCGACATCTCCCGGTTCCGGGTCGTGAAGGTCAATCCCTCGCGGCTGCGCCAGATCGCGCATCGCCAAGACCGAGCCCGGCGACGAGAACAACCAGGACATCTCCTCGCTGGTCGGCAAGGTCGACATCCGCAAGCTCGAAACGCTGTCGCAGAACGATCCGGACGCCTACAGCTATTCGGGCGGCCTCAACCGGGCCAACCAGGGCATCCTCGAATTCGTCGAGATGTTCAAGGCGCCGATCAAGATGCTCCATCCGCTGCTGACGGCGACGCAGGAGGGCAACTACGTCGGCACCGAGAACATCGGCGCGATCCCGTTCTCCGGGCATCATCATGGCCCATTCGAACGAGGCCGAGTGGCAGAGCTTCAAGACCAACAAGAACAACGAGGCCTTCATCGACCGCATCTACGTCATCAAGGTGCCGTACTGCCTGCGCGCCACCGAGGAGCAGAAGATCTACGAGAAGCTGATCCGCGGCTCCGAGCTGGCCGGCGCGCCCTGCGCGCCCGCGACGCTGGAGATGCTGGCGCGCTTCTCGGTGCTGTCGCGCCTGCGCGAGCATGAGAACTCCAATGCTCTTCTCCAAGATGCGGGTCTATGACGGCGAGAGCCTTGCGCGAGGTCGATCCCCGCGCGCGCTCCCTGCAGGAGTACAAGGACGCGGCCGGCGTCGACGAAGGCATGGACGGCGTCTCGACCCGCTTCGCCTTCAAGGTGCTGGCGGCGACCTTCAACCACGACACCACCGAGATCGCGGCCGATCCGGTCCATCTCATGTACGTGCTGGAGCAGGCGATCCGGCGCGAGCAGCTGCCGGACGACGACCGAGAAGCGCTACCTGGAGTTCATCAAGGCGGAGCTTGCGCCGCGCTACGCCGAGTTCATCGGCCACGAGATCCAGAAGGCCTATCTCGAGTCCTACCACGACTACGGGCAGAACCTGTTCGACCGCTACGTCGATTATGCCGACGCCTGGATCGAGGATCAGGACTTCAAGGATCCCGGATACCGGCCAGCTCCTCAACCGCGAGCTTCTCAACCAGGAGCTGACCAAGATCGAGAAGCCGGCCGGCATCGCCAACCCGAAGGATTTCCGCAACGAGGTGGTCAAGTTCGCGCTTGCGCGCCCGCGCCCATCATCACGGCCGCAACCCGTCCTGGACCAGCTACGAGAAGCTCCGCGAGGTGATCGAGCGGCGGATGTTCAGCCAGGTCGAGGAACTGCTGCCGGTGATCAGCTTCGGGTCGAAGAAGGACAGCGACATCGGAGAAGAAGCACGGCGAATTCGTCGAGCGCATGGTGGCGCGCGGCTACACGGAGCGGCAGGTCCGGCGGCTGGTCGAGTGGTACATGAGGGTGAAGCAGGCCGGCTGACGGTCAGCCGTCTTTTAGCGAGCGGCGACATGCATATCGTCGACCGACGCCTCAATCCAGGCGGCAAGAGCCTCGCCAACCGCCAGCGCTTCCTGCGCCGCGCCAAGGCTCTCGTCCGGCGCGCGGTCCGCGACAGGCGCCAAGGAGCGCGAGATCAAGGACATCGAACAGGGCGGAGAGGTCTCGATCCCGCTCGACGGCGTGCGGCGAGCCCCGGCTTCATCGCGCGTCGAGCGGCGGGATGCGCGATCACGTCCTGCCCGGCAACAAGGAGTTCATCGAAGGCGACACGATCCCGCGGCCGCCGCGCGGCGCCGGCCGGGGCGGGTCCGAGGGCAGTCCCGACGGCGGCGGCGAGGACGATTTCCGCTTCGTCCTGTCGCGGGAGGAGTTCCTCGATCTTTTCCTCGACGACCTCGAACTTCCCGACCTCGCCAAGCGGCGGCTGGCCAGCATGGAGCAGCCCGGTCTGGCGGCGGGCGGGCTATACGGTCTCGGGCTCGCCGGCCAACCTCGCGCTCACCGCGCACCATGCGCAACAGCCTGTCCCGCCGCATCGCGCTGAAGCGTCCGAAGCCGGACGACCTGGCCCGCCTCGAGCGAGACGATCGAGGCGCTGGAGGAGCGGGGCGGAGACCCCGACCGGCTGGAGGAGCTGCGCGGACGAATTGGCGCATCTTCTCCAGCGCAGCCGCCGGGTTCCCTACATCGACCCGATCGACCTCCGCTACCGGCGCTACGAGCCCTATCCGAGGCCCGTCGCGCAAGCCGTCATGTTCTGCCTGATGGACGTCTCGGGCTCGATGACCGAGCACATGAAGGATCTGGCCAAGCGCTTCTTCGCGCTGCTCTACATCTTCCTGAAGCGCCGCTACCGCCACGTCGAGATCGTCTTCATCCGCCACACGCACCAGGCCGAGGAGGTGGACGAGGAGACGTTCTTCCAGCGCACCGAAACCGGCGGCACGGTGGTCTCGACCGCGCTCGAAGAGATGGCGCGCATCGTCGCCGAGCGCTACCGCCCGGAGGATTGGAACATCTACGCGGCCCAGGCCTCCGACGGCGACAACACCTCGAGCGACGGCGCGAAGACCGCGGCGCTCCTGACGGACGTCGTGCTGCCGGTGTGCCAGTATTTCGCCTATCTGGAGGTCGGGCGCGAGGAGGAAGTCGCGCTCGATGGGCTTCATGCCGCCGCCAAAGCGACCTGTGGCGGACCTACGAGCCCGTCCGCCAAGCCGAGCCGCGCTTCGCCATGCGCAAGGTGCGGCACCGCCGCGACATCTACCCGGTGTTCCGGGAGCTGTTTCAGCGCAAGACGCGAACGGGCGAGGTCCGTCGAGCCATGACCGCCGTCGCAGCCGGGGAGCGGCTCCTCTTCGAGGGCGCCGACTGGGACTTCGGGACCATCCGGCGCATCCACGACGCGGTCGAGGCGGTCGCGTCCGGGGAACTCGGCCTCGACGTCTACCCGAACCAGATCGAGATCATCACCGCCGAGCAGATGCTCGACGCCTATTCGTCGATCGGCATGCCGCTGTTCTACAAGCATTGGTCGTTCGGCAAGCACTTCGCCCAGCACGAAGCCGGTTACCGCCGGGGCATGCGCGGCCTCGCCTACGAGATCGTCATCAACTCCAACCCCTGCATCAGCTACATCATGGAGGAGAACACGGCGACGATGCAGGCGCTGGTCATCGCCCATGCGGCGTTCGGCCATAACCACTTCTTCAAGAACAATTACCTGTTCCAGCCAGTGGACCGACGCGGACGGCATCCTCGACTATCTCGAGTTCGCCAAGAGCTACATCGCGGCTGCGAGGAGCGCTACGGCCACGCGGCGGTGGAGCGGCTGCTCGACGCCGCGCACGCTCTGATGAGCCACGGCGTCCACCGCTATCCCCGCAAGAAGAAGCCCGGACCTGCGCTCCGAGGAGCGGCGCGAGCGCGAGCGCCGGCAGCATCAGGAGCGCATCTACAACGACCTCTGGCGCACCGTCCCGACCAAGGGCCAGAAAGCCCGCGACGAAGCTGGACGAGGAGCGCCGCCGGGCGCTGCTCGAACTGCCGCAGGAAAACATCCTCTACTTTCTCGAAAAGACGGCGCCGCGCCTGAAGCCCTGGCAGCGCGAGATCCTGCGCATCGTCCGCCTGATCGCGCAGTATTTCTATCCGCAGCGCCAGACCAAGGTGATGAACGAGGGCTGCGCCACCTACTGCCACTACCGGATCATGACCCGGCTGCACGACCGCGGGCGGATCAGCGACGGCGCCTTTCTGGAGTTCCTGCACTCGCACACCAACGTCGTCCATCAGCCCGAATTCGACGATCCGCACTATGGCGGCCTGAACCCCTATGCGCTCGGCTTCGCCATGATGCAGGACATCGAGCGGATCTGCGTCGATCCGACGGACGAGGACCGCGAGTGGTTTCCCGAGATCGCCGGGTCAACGGCGATCCTTTCGCGGTCCTGCGGGACGTCTGGGCGAATTATCGCGACGAAAGCTTCGTCGCCCAGTTCCTGAGCCCGCGGCTGATCCGCGAACTGGCGGCTGTTCCACCTCGTCGACGACGCGGACGAGCCGAACGTGCGCGTCGAGGCGATCCACGACGAGCGCGGATACCGCCGCGTCCGCCGCGCGCTGGCCCGGCAATACGACGTCGCCTGGCTCGATCCCGACATCCAGGTCGTGGACGTGGATCTGACGGGCGACCGCCGTCTCATCCTGCATCATGCCGTTCTCAATCGCGTTCTCCTCGACGAGGATGACGCCCGCCGGGTCATGCAGCATCTCGCCGATCTCTGGGGCTATGACGTCGTTTTGAAAGAGGTCGAGGCCGCAAGCGGCGTGGTGCTCAGGGAACACGTGGCGAGCGCCCGGCGCACCTTCTTCTGACTCCTGATCTTTGATGACCCGGCCCGGCCGGCGAGTCGTGGCGTTTTCTCACGCCGGGCGTCGGGAGCGGCTGCGTCAAAATATTTGCCGTCCCGTCGTCTTGCGGCTGCAACAATCGCGCGGCCTCGCTCGTTCGTTTTAGGCGCAGTCGATCGGCGTCAGGCGGCTCCGGTTCGGTTCACCTCATTGTTGCCGTCGACTTAACGCAGCTTGTGAAAGCTCACGGGAGGATCGGCGGTGGCCGGTCACCGCCGGTCTTCACCCAAGAAGGGAGAAGATCGATGGAATACAGGACCTTTGATCAGCTTCGCCGCGTCGCCGACGTGCATGCCGAACAGCGCTCCATGTCCCGCCGCGAGCGCCTCGAGCGCTGGGCCGAGGTGTTGGAGCGCGAACCGTCTCGCCGGCTTCGGTCGCTGGGCGAGATCGAGTTCAAAACGAAGGAGGAGCGCCAGGTGATGCGCGCCGACGGCTCGCCCCTGACGGTCGCGTTCCATGACCCCATTCTCCGGGCCGAAGGACTGGCGAGCGACAGGCTCGGCGACGCGGTCTCGTTTTTCCAACTGACCGATGGCCAGGCGCATCGTCTCCTGTGCTCCTGCATGAACGGCTGGAGCATGCTGGCGGGGACGACCGCGCGCCGGATCAACCGGATCGCCAATCCCAACATCCGGCTCCGGGTCGCGGCCGGCCTCACGGCCGCCGCCCTCGCCGCCGCGCCGGCCGCGATGTACTTTTTCGGTTGAGAGCAGGACCGAAGCCGCAGGTTCAGCGCCATCGCCGCGCGCTCGCCAGAGCCTGCCGCGCGGCTCTCCTTTGCGCGTCTTGAGCGAGACCTGGACCTCCGGCGATCTTCTCGCCGATCGCCGCTACGCCTACGCGGAAGCAGCGTTCCGGGACGGCGACTTTGGAGCCGCCGCCGACCTTGCCCGGCAGACGCTGGAGCTTGCGCCCGCCTTCGCGCCCGCGCACGCGCTTCTTGGCCGCGCCGAAGCGGCGCTCGGGCATGGCGCATCCGCCGTTGAGGCGCTCTGGCGCGCCCTCGCGATCGAGCCCGAGGACCGGCTCGGCGTCCGCATCGATCTGGCGCGGTTCGGCGCGCTGCCGCCGGAGGAGGCGATCGGCGCGGGGTACGTGCGCGCCTTGTTCGACGGTTACGCCCAAAGCTTCGACCGCCACCTCGTCGAGCGTCTGACGTATCGCGCGCCGGCGATGATCCGCGAGGCCCTGCTGCGCGCCTGCGCGGCGCGGGGGCGTCGTTTCCAGTTCGACCGCGCCCTCGACCTCGGCTGCGGCACGGGGCTCATGGGCCGGACGCTGGCCGACGTTTGCGCCACGATCGAAGGCGTCGATCTCTCGCCGCGCATGCTGGCGGAGGCGGCGAAAACGCAAGCCTACGGCATGCTCCGCGAAGGCGCCTTGCTGCCGTTCCTGCAAGAGGCGCCCGAGGGCGGCGCGGACCTCATCGTCGCGGCGGACGTGTTCGTCTATCTCGCCGCGCTCGAACCCGTGTTCGGGGCGGCGCGGCGCGCGCTCCGCCCCGACGGCCTGTTCGCCTTCACGGTCCAGGCGCATGCGGGCGAGGGCGTGGCGCTCGGCGCGGACGCCCGTTATGCCCATGGCGAGAACGACATGCGCGCCCTCGCGGCCGGCGCTGGATTCGAGACGGCGCTGTTCGAGCCGGCCTCGACGCGCCAGGACCGCGGCGTGGCCGTGCCGGGATATCTGATGGTGCTCGCCTGACGATGACCGCTCACGACGGGGCCCCATCGCGGGGTGAGGCTTCTAGGGCGCGGAACCACGTCTCGCGCTCGCCGCGACCGGGTTCATGGGCGTCAGGTCAGGATGCGAAACGGAAGGGGCGCCCGAAGGCGCCCGGTTCGTTTCGCGAAAGGGGGATCAACGGCAGACCCGGCGCCGCTCGCGCACCCAGCCGTAGCCGTCCCAATAGCGGACGACGCGCACGAAGCAGGGCGGGCCGTAGCCGTAAGCGCCGTAGCCTGGCCCATAGACGGGACGGCCATAGTAGGGCCCCCCGTAGTAGGAGCGGCCATAGTAGCCGGGCGAGCCGAACTGGATCGAGAAGCCCTGGGCCTGGGCTGGTTGCGGGGTGAAGGCCGCAAGGCCGAGAGCCGCGGCGCCGGCGAGACCGAACAGAATCTTGCGCATGGTTTTGCATCCTCTTGATCATGCCGCCCGGACGTCAGGCGAACCTGCGTCCGAGCGGTCAACAAGGTCGGCTGGAACCATAAACCTGAAGGCCGTCCCGGCCAACCGTTCAGCTTCGCATTCAATTCGGCGCGCTCACCAGCGGCGGAAGCAGACGCGACGCGGTCCCCAGTAGGTGTAGCGGATCCGGCACACGAAGCGCGGACGGTAGTATCGAGGATAATAGTAGAGCCGGCGCGGACGATAGTAGCGGCGGTAGTAGATCGGCCGCCGGTAGTAATAGGCCCGGCGATAGTACACATTGCTGACGAGGGCGTTGTCCCCTGCCGCGGCCGTCGCGGCCGGCAGCGACCCGGCGAGCGGCGTCGCCGACGCTTTCTGGGCGGAGAGCCCGATCGCCGCGCCCATGATCCCGACGATCATGGCTGCCAATCTCAAGATGCGCATGATGTTCTCCTGTTTGAGATCCTTGTGTCGCCCCACCGGTTCAGCCGTCGCCCTTGAAGCCGCTGAGCGCTATCAGACTAGAGGCGCGAACCTGAACGGAAACCAACCGGCTCCGGATTTTTCAATCTCTGGTTAAGGGCGGCGCGGGGTCGCGTTGTGAGCGGGGAGCAACGGTCTTAACTCTGCGGCATGGCCCTGTTCTCGTCGCTCGCCGACCGCCTTCGGACATTCCTCCCCGCCCGCTACCGCGCCAGGCATCCGCTGGTGCCGGTCGTGCGCCTCAGCGGCGCGATCGGGGCGGCTCTGCCGCTGCGGCCCGGGCTCAGCGTCTCGGCCTGCGCGCCGGCGCTGGAGCGGGCGTTCGGGATGCCGGGGATCAAGGCCGTCGCGCTCGTCGTCAATTCGCCGGGCGGTTCGGCGGTGCAATCGCACCTGATCTACAAGCGCATCCGCGCCCATGCGGAGGAAAAAAAGGTCCCGGTGTTCGTCTTCGTCGAGGACGTGGCCGCGTCCGGCGGCTACATGATCGCCTGCGCGGGCGAGGAGATTTTCGCCGACCCGTCCTCGCTCGTCGGCTCGATCGGCGTGATTTTCGCCGGCTTCGGCTTCGAGCGGCTGATCGAGCGGTTCGGCGTCGAGCGCCGGGTCCACACCGCCGGACGCAACAAGGCCATGCTCGACCCCTTCCGGCCGGAGCGGCCCGAGGACGTCGAGCGCCTGAAGGAGATCCAGGCGCAGGTGCACGAGACGTTTCGCGGCCTGGTCGAGAGCCGGCGCGGCGCGCGGCTCAAGGGCGATCCCGACAACCTCTTTTCCGGCGAGGTCTGGGCCGGGCCGGAAGCCCTGGAGCATGGTCTGATCGACGGGATCGGCGACGTGCGCGCGGTGATGCGCGAGCGCTTCGGCGACAAGGTGCGGCTGCCCGTCATCCCGACCGAGCGGCCGTCCCTGCTCGCTCGCTGGCTCGGGCGGTCCGGGTCGCCGCAGGCGCTCGTCGATCCCGCCGCGGTGATCGCGGCGCTTGAAGAGCGCGCGGCCTGGGCGCGCTGGGGGCTCTGAACCGGCTCAACCCTATCAAGAAAGCTCCCCGTGGAAACGCGCCGAACGAGACGCCGGCGTCGGAATTCGGGTAGCATACGGTTCCTCGCTTCATGGGAGGACCGTCATGAACATCTGCATGCCTCGCGAATACCTGCTGACGGTCGGCGTTCGACGCGAGGGCGTTTTCCGGCGAGGCGGCCCAGGTTCGTCTTACCGTCCCCTCGTCAGCGCGCCGCGCAAGCCATCGCGTGCGTCTCGCCGTAGCCGGCGTAGACGACCTTGACCTTGCGGGCGCATGCCGCCGGGGCGCTCTCGGCCATGGGCGCGGCCACCGCCGCCGCAGCAGGCGCGGCTTTTTCGACCGGGGCCTTCGGGGCGGCTCCGGTCGCGTGGACCACGACGGGGGTGAGCAGAGCCGAAGCGGCGGCGAGGGCGATGAGGGTGGACGTGCGGGTCATGTTGGGTCTCCGGGCGACGGCCCGTTGTCTGGGCTGCGACGCCCACGAACTTGGCCCTCGGAAGGGCTGCTCGCGGTGCGCCGCCGCACGGGCCGGGGTGTGTTTGGTTTCGACCTTCAACCCGAAGCGAGGCCGCTCGTTCCGCTCAAGCTCGCCAAAAATTTTCGCCCAACGCTTGGAACTTCTTCGCTTTTTCGGGTCTGGCCGCCGGGTCCGCGGCGGGCGGGGATCGATGCGGCAGCCCCTGTTCCAGGTCCGGGCGGAGCCGCGAGAGCGGTTTCCGGCGAAGTGGACCCGGTTCGCCGTCGAAACCGCGGCGCAACACGAAACGAGCCGAGTCCACGCAAAGGGAACCGGCTCTAGCGCCGGCCTGCGGCGATTCTGAGCGGGAGGGAAACGACCTCCGCCGGACGGCCGTTGTGGCCGGTTCCGCGCCCGCTCCGGTTGAGCGCGCCGGCGCGGACCGCCACGGGCTCGACCGGAGGTTCGATCCCGATTCCGCTGGCCGCGGCGAGCGCCGCGAACCGCGCTGGCGACGCCGTGACGATGATGGTGAGGACGCTCATGGTGATCCCCGCATGATGAAGGACGGAGATCGTAGCGCCGCGATCCGCGTCCGATGTGCGCCGGCTCACACGGCGCGCCCGCCCCGCGGGCCGGTTCGGCGCGCTTGACTTGGGTCGAGCCCCCTTTAAGGCTCTGCCGACCTCACGGACCCGTGTTCTCCCATGACGAGCGACGCCGCGCTGAGTCCTGCGCGTTCCTTCCAGGGCCTCATCCTCACCCTGCAACGGTTCTGGGCCGAGCGCGGCTGCGTGATCCTGCAGCCCTACGACATGGAGGTGGGCGCGGGCACGTTCCACCCCGCCACGACCCTGCGGGCGCTCGGGCCGAAGCCGTGGCGGGCGGCCTACGTCCAGCCCTCGCGCCGGCCCAAGGACGGCCGCTACGGCGAGAACCCCAACCGGCTCCAGCACTATTACCAGTACCAGGTGATCCTGAAGCCGAACCCGCCGGACTTGCAGGACCTCTACCTCAAATCGCTCGCCGCCATCGGCATCGATCCGCTCCTGCACGACATCCGTTTCGTCGAGGACGATTGGGAGAGCCCGACCCTCGGGGCCTGGGGCCTCGGCTGGGAGTGCTGGTGCGACGGCATGGAGGTGAGCCAGTTCACCTATTTTCAGCAGGTCGCGGGCTTCGAGTGCGCGCCCGTATCCGGCGAACTCACCTACGGGCTGGAGCGCCTCGCCATGTATCTGCAAGGCGTCGAGTCGATCTACGACCTCAATTTCAACGGCGGCGAGGGCGCGGACAAGGTCAGCTACGGCGACGTGTTCCGGCAGGCCGAAGAAGAGTACTCGCGCCATAATTTCGAGCACGCCGACACCGAGATGCTGTTCCGCCACTTCCGCGACGCGGAAGCCGCCTGCCGCGCCTATCTGGCGGCGGGCGACCGGGGCGAGCGGCACGCGATGGCGCTGCCGGCCTACGACCAGTGCATCAAGGCGAGCCACGTCTTCAACCTGCTCGACGCCCGCGGCGTGATCTCCGTGACCGAGCGCCAAAGCTACATTTTGCGCGTGCGGGAGTTGGCGAAAGCCTGCGGCGCGGCCTGGCTCAAGACCGAGGGCGGGCGGCACAGCGAACCGGAAGGACTCGCCGCATGAAGGGGGCCGAGCGCCACATCCGCATGGCGGTGCAGCGGGTGTCCTACGACATCGTGCTGACCGCGACCAACGACGCCGGCGTCGCCAAGCTCACCGGGCCGGGGCGGCTCGTGGACTGGAAGGACCCCGGCGTCATGCTCGACGACCTCGGCGCGATCGATCTCACGGTCTGGGGCGCGACGACGGCGCAGCTCAAGATGCGCGCCAAGACCTGGCCCGAGCGCTTCGACCGCGTCACGGGCGACTACTTCGGCGTATCGAGCGCCGGCGAGCACCGCTTCGACGTGTTCGTCTCCACCGACCGCTTCATGCGCCTGCTCGACCTCGCCCACGGCTCCCGCCGCGCCGTCCTGACGCTGCGCTGCCACGTCTCCCCCGACGGCGCCTCGACCTCGTGCGCGAAATCGAGATTTCCGCCGCGCGGGGGTGAGCAATCGTACCTTCCCCTTGTGGGGAGGTCGACGCCGAAGGCGCGGGTGGGGGTGCCAGCGCCAACGTTTCCAGCTAAGCCTGTGCTCATGCCTCGCACCCAAAAACTTGGAACCCCTCGCGCCCGCGCCCTCCGGCGCGCCATGACGCCGGCTGAAAAGCGGCTGTGGCGGCATCTCGACCGCGTTCCGGTTCCGGGCACGCATTTCCGGCGGCAAGCTCCGCATCGGCCCTTACGTGGTGGATTTCGTGTGTCACAGCGCCAAGCTCGTGATCGAGGTCGATGGCGCGCAGCATGGGTTCGACCCGAACGCCGCTGCCGACCTGACCCGCACGCGCTGGCTCGAGAGCCAGGGCTACCGCGTTCTGCGCTTCTGGAACAACGAAGTCCTCAAGCAGATCGACGTGGTTCTCGACACGATCTACGCCGCTCTCTACAGCAGCCCTATCCTTCGGCGGTCGCGCCGACACCCCCACCCCGGCGCGCTCGCGCGACGACCCTCCCCGCAAGGGGGAGGGGGAGTAGCGTTGCGCCTAACAGATGCCCGATCTCCTCCTCGAACTCTTCTCCGAAGAAATCCCCGCCCGCATGCAGCGCCGCGCGGCGGAGGACCTGAAAAAGCTCGTCACCGACGCCCTGGTGGAGCGCGGCTTCCTCTACGAGGGCGCGAAAGCCTTCGCGACGCCGCGGCGGCTGGCGCTGCACGTCGCCGGGCTGCCCGCCCGCGGCCAGGACGTGCGCGAGGAGCGGCGCGGCCCGCGCGTCGGCGCCCCCGACACCGCCGTCCAGGGCTTTTTGAAGAGCGCCGGGCTCGCCTCGCTCGACCAGGCGAAGATCGAAAACGACCCGAAGAAGGGCGAGTTCTACGTCGCCGTGATCGAGCGCCCCGGCCGCCCGACGCCGGAGGTTTTGGCCGAAATCCTGCCCGCCATCATCCGCGAGCTTCCCCTGGCCGAAGTCGATGCGCTGGGGCGCGGCCTCGCGCGAGCCCGGGCTCTTTGCGCTGGGTGCGCCCGCTGCAAACGCATCGTCTGCACCTTCGGGCCGGAGACCGAGGCCCCGAGGTGGCGCCGCTTCGCGGTCGACGGCATCCGCGCCGGCGACGTCACGCACGGCCACCGCTTCATGGCGCCCGGAGCCCATCCTGGTGCGCCGCTTCGACGATTACGTGCGCGTCGCTGGAGCGCGCCAAGGTGGTGCTCGACGCCGACCGGCGCAAGGAGATCATCCGCGCCGACGCCCAGAGCCTCGCCTTCGCGCGCGGGCTGGAGCTCGTCGAGGACGAGGCGCTGCTGGAGGAGGTCGCCGGGCTGGTCGAATGGCCCGTGGTGCTGATGGGCTCGTTCGACGAAAGTTTCCTGGCGATCCCGCCCGAGGTGATCCGCGCCACGATCCGGGCGAACCAGAAGTGCTTCGTGCTGCGCGCCAACCCCTCCCCTTGCGGGGAGAGGGCGACTGGAGGCGCTGCGCCGGCCCGCCGAGCTTGCGGGGCGAGGTGGTGAGGGTGATGCGGCGCTAACGTGCCGATGCGGCGCGGGCACCCCCACCCGGCTCGGCCTGCCGCCGACCGCCCTCCCCGCAAGGGGGAGGGCGAGAGGCGTCGCTCGCCAACCAGCTTCATCCTCGTCGCCAACCTCGACGCCCGCGACGGCGGCGCGGCCATCGTCGCCGGCAACGAGCGCGTGGTGCGGGCGCGGCTCGCCGACGCCAAGTTCTTCTGGGAGACCGACCGGAAGATCCGGCTCGGAGGACCGGCTCGAGAAGCTGAAAACCATCGTCTTCCACGAGAAGCTCGGCACGCAGTACGAGCGCGTCGAGCGCATCGCGGCGCTGGCGCGGGAGCTGGCCCCGATCGTCGGCGCCGACCCGGACGCTGGCCGAGCGCGCCGCCCGCCTCGCCAAGGCCGACCTCGTCACCGAGATGGTCGGCGAGTTCCCCGAGCTGCAGGGCCTCATGGGCCGCTACTACGCGACCGCTGCAGGGCGAGCACCCCTCCGTCGCCGCGGCCATCGAGGAGCACTACAAGCCGCTCGGCCCCTCCGACCGCGTGCCGACCGACCCGGTCGTCGGTCGCCGTGGCGCTGGCCGACAAGATCGACACGCTGGTGGGCTTCTGGGCGATCGACGAGAAGCCGACCGGGAGCAAGGACCCGTATGCGCTGCGGCGGGCGGCGTTGGGGGTGATCCGGTTGGTGTTGGAGAATAGAATTCGAGTGTCCCTCACAACACTAGTGACGCGACTCTACTGCTCTTACTAAACAGCTATGTCCCAAATCGGGAGGTAGTCGCGATCGTGCCACGGACGCGTTTGGGTACAAGCTGCTTCGACCAAAACCATTTTGGAGCAACGAGTAGAGGAGTGGGCTGAGGACGGCCAAGATTACCAGGATGTTAGCTATCGAGTGAGTTTGGACAGATTCCCTCCTTTGACGCTGAGTTTGGAGCCTTGCCAATAAGCTATGAAATGCTTTCTGGCGAAAGAAGTCTCACCCAGGAAGGTGTCTGGAGCCGCGAGGTTGAGGAGCAAGGTGGATTTAAACTCGGTTCCTTCAACGGTGTCAGCACCGGCTTAGCTACCTTCCTCGCCGACCGCCTGAAGGTCCACCTCCGCGAGCAGGGCGCGCGGCACGATCTCATCGACGCCGTGTTCAGCCTCGGCGCGTCTCCCTCCGCCGTAGCCGGACAAGGCTCCTCCTCGCCCCTTGTGGGGGAGGCCGAGTCGCGCAGCGACCGGGAGGGGGGTGATAGCGCCAGCATCTCCGAACGGAGCGCCGGCGCCCCCACCCCTAACCCCTCCCCGCAAGGAGGAGGGGAACGCGCTCTGCAAGACGACCTCTTGATGATCGTCCGCCGCGTCGAGGCGCTGGGAAAATTCCTCGACACCGAGGACGGCCAGAACCTGCTCGCCGGCTATCGCCGCGCCGCCAACATCCTGCGCATCGAGGAGAAGAAGGACGGCCAGACCTACCACGCGCCGCCGGACCTGAACCTCATCGCCGCGCGCGGCCAGATCGAGGAGAAGGCGCTCGCCGTCGCTCTGGAAAAAGCGCGGCGCGAGGCGTCCGAGGCCGTCGCCCGCGAGGATTTTTCCGCCGCGATGCTGGCCCTCTCGCGCCTGCGCGCGCCGGTGGACGCCTTCTTCGACGCGGTGACGGTCAACACGGACGACGCGGCCCTGCGGGAAAACCGTTTGAAACTCCTCAACGAAATCCGCCGCGGCGACGCTGGCGGTGGCGGATTTCTCCAAGATCGGCGGGTGAGGAGGCGTGTCCGGAAGAGCCTCATCCTGAGACGCCCCCTCGCCCGGACGGCTGACGCCGTCTCGGCCTCTCCCCGCCGTGCGGGGAGAGGCATGCGCCCAGCCATCGCGCCGAAGCGTCCGCCCGGCTCCCGGATCAGAACGGGCTGACGGGGAAGAAGCGGAGGTAGAGTTCCGCATATTTGCCCTCGTCCCAGAGGCGATGGAGCGCGTAGTCGAAGGCCCGGCGCAGAACCTCGTCCTCCGGACGGAACACGAAGCCGACGCCCTCGCCGAAGAAGCGGCTTTCGAGGTAGGGCCCGCCCATGAAACCGCAGCACCCGCCCGCCTCCGTGCCGCCGATCCAGAGAGCCAAGCCGAGGCCGTCGGCGAAGACGAAGTCGACTTCGCCGCTTCGCAGCGCCGCCTCGGCCGCGGTCAGGTCGGGAAGCTCCGGACGGCCGCGCCCGGAAAAAGCGCTTTCAGATACGCCTCATGCGCCGTCTCGCCGACGACCGCCACGGTGCGGCCCTGGATCGTTTTCGGGTCCGGAGCGGGCTGATCGCGGTCCTTGCGGGCCGCGAAGCGGGCCGGCGTGCGGAAGTACGGCAGCGTGACCGTAAATCGTTTCCGCAGGTCGGCCGTGATCGGCACGGCCGCGGCGACGACATCGCCCTGCCCGCCGCCCAGCGCGTCAAGCAGGGTGTCGAACCGGCGCGCCTGAATGGTGCAGGCGATGGCGAGCCGTTCGCAGGCCGCGCGGGCCAGTTCGACCGAGAAGCCGGTCAGGGTGCCGTCGGGCCCCGCGAAATGAAGCGGCGGGAACTCATCGTCGGTCAGGAACCGAACGGTGCGGGAGCCTGACAGCTCGGGCCGATCCTGGCTCGCGCGCGGATCCCAAAAATTCGGGATCGCCACGCTCTCGGCGAGAGCCGGAACGCATCCGGCCAGCAGGCCAACCGCCGCCGTCAGCCCGATCGTCAGCCGCCGAAGCCGCTCCGGCCGAACCTTCGTCGAATCCCTGTGGAGGACGCCTGTCATGCCTGTTTGACCCGAGAAAGTCGCTCGTATCATGGTCGCCCCGCCGCCTGGAGCTATCCTCCTTGACGATCCAGGGTCAAGCCGCGCGCACTCACGCGGAAACCTCTCTGCCCATCGAGATCGGGTTCCTGGCTGCGCAGGGCGTCGCGCCGGAGACGCTCCAGCGGGCGTCCCGGATCGCGCTCGCGACCGGCGTCCCGGCCGACGTAGCGATCCTGAAAACCGGCTTGATCGAGGAGCGCGCCTTCTACCGGGCCCTGGCGAGGGAACTCGGCCTGCCCTTTCTCGACGGCGACATCGATGCCGGCGCGCAAGCGCGGTTTCCCGAACACATCCTCATGGGCGCCGCGCCGCTCGGGCCGAACCCCGCGAACGCGCGGTTCGCGCTCGCCCCGAGCGGTGAACGGCTCGCGCACCTGTTGCTTCAAGGGCGTCCGCTCCAGTCCGGCCTTGCCGTCACGCCTCCGTCCGCGCTGACAAGCGCGGTGTTCAAGGCGCACGCCGCCGCGATCGCCTGGCGGCGGCGAACGGACTTCCGAGGCCGAACCGGGCCACTCGTACCGCGACGGCTTTACGCGGGCCAAGTCGCCGTGCGTCGCCGTCCTACCGGGCTGGCCGTTTTCCTGGCCGGCGCCGGGGCCGGCCGCGGCCCTGACGATCGCCATGACCCTGTCGAGCGTCATGCTTCCTCGGCATGGTCGCCTTCCGGATCGCCGCCGCTCTGGAGCCGGACACGACGCGGCCGGCGCGCTCGACCGCGCGGCTCCCCGACCGCGACTGCCGGTCTACACGGTCATCGTTCCGCTCTACCGCGAGCGGCGGGCCCTCAACCGGCTGATCGCCGCCATGGCGGCGCTCGATTACCCGGCGGCGAAGCTCGACGTCAAGCTCGTGATCGAGGCCGACGACCGCGAAACGGCTCACGCGCTCGCACAGACCGAAGCTGCCGGGATTCGTCGAGGTCCTCGTGGCGCCGCCGGGCGAGCCCCGGACCAAGCCGCGCGCGCTCAACGTCGCCCTGCCGCTCGCGCGCGGGCGCGTACACGGTCGTCTACGACGCCGAGGACGTGCCCGATCGCGACCAGTTGCGGCTCGCCGTCGCGGCCTTCGCGCGCGCCCCGCCCGACGTCGCCTGCCTGCAGGCGCGCCTCGTCATCGACAACACCGACGACAACTGGCTGACGCGTTCTTCACCATCGAGTACGCCGCGCTCTTCGACGTCATGCAACCCCGGCGCTGGCGCTCGGCGACCTGCCCGGTGCCGCTCGGCGGCACCTCGAACCATTTCCGCGACCGGCGTCCTGCGCGGCCTCGCACGGCTGGGACGCCTGGAACGTCACCGAGGACGCCGATCTCGGCATCCGGCTCGCGCTCGCCGGCTATCGCGTCGCCGATCTCGCCCTCCGCCACGCTGGAGGAGGCGCCGGCCACCGTGCGCGCCTGGCTGAAGCAGCGCACGCGCTGGATGAAGGGCTACATGCAAACCTGCATCACGCACGGCCGGCGCCCGGCGCAGGCGCTGCGCGCGCTCGGCCTTCCCCGCTTCATCGCGGCGCGGTGACGATGACCTTCGGCGCGCTGCTCGCCGCCCTGGGCTACCCGTTCTTCGTCGTCCACGCGATCGTGAGCTTCGCCAACGGACGCTCATGACGACGGCGGGCACGCCGATCGAGGCGCTCCAAGCGGCGGTGGCGATTGACCCTGTTCGTCGCCGGGCTTTTCGCGATGATGGCCCCTGCGGCGGTGGCGATCCGGCACAGAAGGCTGCGGCGGTGTCTCGCTTACGTGCCGCTTCTGCCCCTCTACTATGTCCTGGTCAGCATCGCCGCCTGGCGCGGCCTCGCCGAGTTGCTGCTCGACCCGTTCCGCTGGAACAAGACCGAGCACGGGCTGGCCCGCACCTCGCGCGCCGGCCTGCTCACAGATGTCCGATCAACTCCTGCGCGGCCTGCTCAGGCGGCCGGTCGAGGTTGAAGGAGCCGACGAACCGACCCGTTTTGTCCATCAGATAGACAAGCGCCGTGTGCTCCAGGGTGTAGCCGCCGTCCTTGAGCGGCGTTTTCCGGGCGTAGGCGCGAAAAGCCTTCACGGCCGCGTCGATCGCCGCGCGGTCGCCGGTCAGGCCGACGATGCGCTCGTCGAAGCTGCCGAGATAGCTCTTCAGAACCTCGGGGGTGTCGCGCTCGGGATCGACGGTGATAAAAAGCGCCCGCAGGTTGCGGCCTTTGTCGCCGGTGGCCCGCAGCGCCTCCGAAATCTCGAACAGCTTGGTCGGACAGACGTCCGGACAATGCGTAAAACCGAAGAAAACGAGATGCGGCTTGCCCAAAAAATCGCGATCCGTCACGGCGCGGCCGTTCTGATCGACCAGCGCGAAAGGTCCGCCGATCGCGGCCGCCGTGGCCTGACGCGCCGTCGGCGCAAGGGTCAGAACGGCGGCGGCGCCAAGCGCGGCGAGACCGATGCAGAACGCCAGAAGAGGCAGGGCAAGTCGCCGGGCGGAAGGGGTCATGCGTCGGCTCTAAACCGTTTCAGAAGCACCAGGCGAGCGCCGCGAGAACCGTGTCGCTGAACACGGCGGCTCCATGTCGCCACCACAGCAGCAGCCCGGCGGCGACGAGGAACGCCACGGCGGATGCGACGAGGACCCGGCCGGATCGGCTGGTCCGCTCGATGCCTGAGGCCCGGTCCGCCATGGGATTCACCGGCTTTGACTCCTTTGCGAGGTATGGGCATTGAGCCGGCGATCTTCAACGTGCAAGACAAATTCCCCGGAGCGGTGCGGAGCCCGTTTTCATGCCAATGAGCCTCCGTGCGGCCGCTTTAGCGGCCGTAATCCGTGCGGCCGCTTTAGCGGCCGTAATCTGCCACGCAGGATTATCCCTGGCCCAGGACGCATCCCGCCCGGCCGGGCCGGTGGCGCTCACCGTTACGGGCGATGTCGGACAGACGAACCGGGGACCGCTCGATCCATTCGCGGACAAGCTGATGGACGCGCAGGGTACGCGCTTCGAGCGGGCGATGGAATTCGACCAGGCCGCCCTCACAGCGCTTGGGATGCATACGGTCAGCGTGCGGTATCCGACCTGGCCGGCGGCGCACACGTTCGAGGGGCCGCTGCTGAAGGATGTCCTCAACGCGGCCGGCGTCGCGAGCGGCGCCGTGCAGCCCGTCGCGCTCGATGGCTACGCGACGGAGATTCCCTATTCCGACCTGGAGACGTGGCCGGTGATCCTGGCGCTGAAGATGGACGGCCGCTGGCTCCCGATCGGCGGCGCGGGACCAGCCTGGGTGATCTACCCGCGCGACAGCTTTCCCGAACTCGCACAGGAGGATGACGCCAAATGGGTTTGGGGCGTCTCCCATCTCCGGGCCGTCCGGGGTCAAACCCCTTGATCACAGACCGGCTGCGTTCCCCGATCTGGGCTCAGCCGGGGCCTTCGCGCCCGCTACTGGAACGCGGGCAGCCCCATCACTCCCGGAACCCGAGTCGGATTCGAGCCCAGATGCGTTCGTGGCCGTAATAAAGCACGCACTTCGTCAGGATCTCGGTCAGCCCGACGGCCGCCGAAATGCGCACGTCGTGCGTGAACAGGTAGGTCAGCAGCATCGTGTCGAGCGAGCCGGTCGTTCGCCATGTGATCGCCTTGGCGAGACTGCGCCACGGCTTTTCGCGCGCCGGCGGCAAGCCAGCGAGGTTGGCCGCTCGTCCGAGGCGGGCGCCGCCGGCCCTGCGGGCTTCGGCTCAGGCGCGGCAGCCTCGCGGATGAGCCCGATCCCGACCGTATCGCAGCCGTCCCGGTCGATCAGGATGAAGCCGCCGGTCTCGCGGCTCTCGCCGTACGGGTCGAACCCGACCGCGCGGTCGAGGGCGATGACGACGTCGCCGACGTCGTTGTCCTCCAGGGACGGGACAGGCTTCAGGTCGAGCGTCTCCAGGTCGACGCGGCCCTTGACCTCCGCGATGGTCGCGCCGACGGTTCGCGTCCCGATCTTGAGCAGGAACGAGGCTCCGGGCCGGACGGGCTCGCCCGCCATCCAGAACAGCCGCGCCGCGAACCGTTCGCCGACCTGCGCCGGGGCGGCGGCCGCGCACAGCACGTCGCCGCGGGAGACGTCGATCTCGTCCGCGAGCGTCAGGGTCACGGATTGGCCCGCGACCGCTTCGTCGAGGTCGCCATCGGAGGTCACGATGCGGGCGACGGCGGTCTCCTTCCCCGACGGCATGACGCGGACTTTTGCGCCGGGCCGGACGGACCCGCTCGTCACGAACCCGGAAAAACCGCGGAAATCGGCGTTTGGCCGATTGACCCATTGCACCGGCATCCGGAACGGCTGCGCCGCGGGGCCTGCGTCGATCTCGACCTTTTCGAGATGGGCCAGCAGGGTCGGTCCGGCGTACCAGGGCGCCGCGGCGGCGGGGTAGACGACGTTGTCGCCATTGAGCGCCGAAAGCGGGATTCCGGTCACGCCGGCGAAGCCCAGATCGGCCGCCAGCGCCGCATGATCGGCCATGATCTTTTCGAAGGCGTCCTGCGACCAGCCGACGAGATCCATCTTGTTGACGGCCAGGACCACGTGCCGGATGCCGAGCATCGACACGATGAGGCGTGGCGCCGCGTCTGCCGGGTCAGCCCTTTGCGCGCGTCGACGAGCAGCACGGCGAGGTCGGCGGTCGAGGCGCCGGTCGCCATGTTGCGGGTGTACTGCTCGTGGCCGGGCGTGTCGGCGACGATGAAGGTGCGCTTGTCCGTGGAGAAGAAGCGGTAGGCGACGTCGATGGTGATGCCCTGCTCGCGCTCGGCCGCGAGCCCGTCGACGAGGAGCGCGAAGTCGAGGTTGCCGCCCTGCGTGCCGTGCTTGCGGGAGTCGTTCGCCAGCGCGGCGAGCTGGTCGTCGAAGAGCTGCTCGGTGTCGTGCAGCAGGCGGCCGATCAGCGTCGATTTGCCGTCGTCGACCGAGCCGCAGGTGATGAAGCGCAGGACATCCTTCGCGCGATGAGCCGCGAGCAGCGCGTCGAGGCCGAAGGTCTTGGGCGAGGCGTGGATGGTCATCAGAAATAGCCTTCCTGCTTCTTGCGCTCCATCGAGGCCGCGCCGTCCTGGTCGATGACCCGGCCCTCGCGCTCGGAGGTGCGCGCCTCCAGGGTCTCGCGGATGATCTCGGGCAGGGTCGCCGCGGTGCTCTCGACCGCGCCGGTCAGCGGGTAGCAGCCGAGCGTGCGGAACCGCACGGAGCGCCGCTCGACCGCTCTCGCCGGGCTTGAGCGGCAGCCGGTCGTCGTCGACCATGATGAGCGTGGCCGCCGCGCTCGCACGACCGGGCGCTCGGCGGCGGCGTACAGCGGAACGATCGGGATGTTTTCGTGGTGGATGTAGAGCCAGATGTCGAGCTCGGTCCAGTTCGAGAGCGGGAACACCCGAAACGCTCTCGCCCTGCCGCTTGCGCGTGTTGTACAGCCGCCACGGCTCCGGCCGCTGACGCTTCGGGTCCCAGCGGTGGTGCGCGTTGCGCAAGGAGAAAACGCGCTCCTTGGCGCGCGACTTCTCCTCGTCGCGCCGCGCGCCGCCGATCGCCGCATCGAAGCCGTATTTGTCGAGCGCCTGGCGCAGCGCCTGCGTCTTCATCACGTCGGTGTGGACTTCCGATCCGTGCGTGACCGGCCCGATGCCGCGCGCGAGGCCGTCCTGGTTGACGTGGACGATGAGATCGAGGCCGAGTTCCTGCGCGCGCCGGTCCCGGAAGGCGATCATCTCGCGGAACTTCCAGGTCGTGTCGACGTGCAGCAGCGGAAACGGCGGCTTGCCGGGATAGAACGCCTTCAGCGCCAGATGCAGCAGGACCGACGAGTCCTTGCCGATCGAGTAGAGCAGGACGGGATTCTCGGGCCTCGGCGGCGACCTCCCGCAGGATGTGGATGCTCTCCGCCTCCAGGCGCTGGAGGTGGGTCAGCCGGTCGGGCGCATGCGCCGCCCGGACCAAGCTGGAGACGGCGGCCTGCGAAGCAGCCAAATTCATGGGAGGCTCCTCAGTCTTGCAGCGCCAGGGCGGCCGCCGGCCGCGGCCGAAGGTGCAGGCCGCACTCCTTCTTGGCGTCGTTCTCCCACCACCAGCGCCCGGCGCGGTCCGGCTCGCCGATCTTCACCGCGCGGGTGCAGGGCGCGCAGCCGATCGAGGGGAAGCCCCGGTCGTGAAGCGGGTTGTAGGGGATCGCGTTGTCGGCCACGTACTGGGCCAGGTCCTGCCGGCTCCAGTCGGCGAGCGGATTGATCTTGACGAGACCGTAGCCCGGATCGAACGCGGCGAACGGGGTCGCGGCGCGTCCCTGCGACTGCTCGGCCCGCAAGCCCGTGATCCACCCGGAGGCGCCCGCGAGCGCCCGGCCGAGCGGCGCGACCTTGCGCACCGCGCAGCAGGTCTGACGGTTCTGCACCGAGCGGCGGAAGCCGTTGACGCCCTGATCGGATATCAGCGCTTCCAGCGCAGCGGCGTCGGGCGCGTAGGCCGGGATGCGGCGTCCGTAACGCTCCTCCGTCTCGGCCCAGAGGTCGTAGGTCTCGGGGAAGAGGCGGCCGGTGTCGAGCGTGACGATCTCGATGTCCGCGCCGGGATCGGCGGCGCAGATCGCATGCGTGATCGCCTGGTCCTCAAGGCCGAAGCTCGTGGTGAACACAAGGCGGCCGGGAAGGCGGCTTCGGGCCAGCGCAAGCCGACGCGGCAGCGGAGCCCGGCTCAAGGCCGCAGCGAGTTCTTGAACCTCTGGATCGTTCCAGCCGGAGTTCGTGGCGTAAGTCTCCATGGCGACAAATTGTTCGTTTTGAAGAACAACGTCAAGACCCCGCGCTGGCGCCGAAGGCCTCCTTGTCGCCTGTGCGCATGGTCATCCCGATGGCTGAAGAGGGGCATTTGAGAAGATTTTTCCCTTTCCGAAGCCGGAGCCGCAAGATGCAACTCTCAGATCCTGGATCAGGAAATCGAAGCGCTCCTGGCCGGAATCTTCGGCTCTTAACCAAGATTTTGAACGGCTCCGTGAAGCCGCCCCAACCTGACACCAAGCTTAACGGAGGATGGCTGAAGCCGCTCGAATTGCCGGCAAGCCCGTCCCGTCCGGACGGGCTCGGCGCTTCGACGGCGCCCGATGAACGCGGGAGAAGACATTTCTCCGTCGCGGGCATACCAACGGATAACCATGTTCACTGGGCTGCGTTCTATAAAAAGAACATTTCTGTTGACTTGCGGCCCTTCAACCCCGACATTCCGGCCATGATAAGGACCGCCCTTCTTCCGTCCACGGCTCCCTTCGGCGAGCACGATCTCACCAGCCTCGACCGTGTGCTGAGCGCGGCGAGTCCCATCCAGCGCGCTTGGCTGGCCGGCTTCTTGGCCGGACTCGAAGCGAGCGGCGCGCCGCAGCCCGCGGCGCAACCGGCCCCGCGCGCGGCCGAGCCCCTCACCATCGTGTTCGCGAGCGAGTCCGGCAACGCGGAGCGCCTGGCCGGGAACGCCGCCAAGCTCGCCCGCAAGCTCGGGTTCAAGCCGCAGGTCGTCGACATGGCCGACCTTGAGATCGCGTCGCTCGCCAAGGCGAAGCGGCTTCTCGTCGTCGCCTCGACCTGGGGCGAGGGCGAGCCGCCCTCGCGGGCGACGCGCGCCTACGAGGAGCTGATCCGCGGACCCGGCGTGAGCCTCGACGGCGTGGACTATGCCGTCCTGGCGCTGGGCGATTCCGCTTACGCCGATTTCTGCGCGACGGGGCGGACCATCGACGAGCGGCTCGAGGCGCTTGGCGGCAAGCGCGCGGCCGCGCGCGTCGATTGCGATCTGGATTTCGAGAAGCCGGCCGGGGATTGGATCAAGAACGCCCTCGAAGCCCTCGCGCCGCCGCGCGCCGCCGCCGACAACGTGCTGGCCGTGGACTTCACGGCCCGCGCGGGCGGCGAGGTCAGCACGGAGCCGGTCACGGCGGAGGTGGTCGAGCACATCAACCTGAACTCGTCCCGCTCGGACAAGGAGACGGTTCACCTGGCGCTCGGGTTCGACGGGGCCGCGCCGGCCTACGAGCCCGGCGACTCGCTCGAGCTGTTTCCGCACAACGACCCCGCCGTGGTCGATGCGGTTCTGACGGCCGCCGGCCTGAAGGCCGACGACGCGCTGCGGGCGTCCCTGCTGACGGAGCGCGATGTCACCACCCTGTCGGTTCCGATGCTCGAAAAGTTCGCGGCGGCGACCGGCCACGGCCACGTCAGGCAGCTTGTCGCGGACGGTCAGGCGCGGGCCTGGATCGAGGGGCGCCAGCTCATCGACCTTCTGGAAGCCTACCCGGCGACGCTCACGGCCGAGCAACTCACGGCGGTCACGCGGCCGTTGCCGCCGCGGGCTTATTCCATCGCCTCCTCGCGCAAGGAGGTCGGCGACGAGGCCCATCTGCTCGTCGCGGCGGTGCGCTACCAGAGCCACGGCCGCGACCGCGCCGGCGTCGCCTCGACGTTTACGGCCGACCGCCTGAAGGCGGGCGCATCCGTGCGGGTGCGGCTCAAGCCGAACAAGCATTTTCGGCTGCCCGACCCCGGCGCAGACGCCATCATGATCGGCCCCGGCACAGGCATCGCGCCGTTCCGCGCCTTCGTCCAGGAGCGTCGCGCCACGGGCGCGACCGGCCGCAACTGGCTGTTCTTCGGCGACCGGCGCTTCACGCACGATTTCCTCTACCAGCTCGAATGGCAGGACGCGCTGGCGGAGGGCGTTCTGACCCGGCTCGATCTCGCCTTCTCCCGCGACGCGCCGGAGAAGGTTTACGTCCAGCACCGGCTCTGGGAGCGCCGCCGGGAGCTTGTCGACTGGCTGGAGAACGGCGCGCGTCTTTACGTCTGCGGCGACGCCAAGGCCATGGCCAAGGATGTCCGGGCCAGTCTGGTGCGCGCCTATGCCGACGTGAAGGCGCTGTCGCCCGAGGCCGCCGAAGCCGCCGTCGCCACGCTCGACCGCGACCGGCGCTATCTGCAAGACGTTTATTGAGACCGAATCCGGATGAATGGTTCGGGCACGCCGGGCTGAGCGCCCTCCTCTCCCCGCGGTGCGGGGAGAGGCGAGTCGGCGAAGCCGACCGGGTGAGGGGGCGTCTCAGGATGAGCCTCTTCCGGACACGCCCCCTCACCCCCGCTCCGCTGGCGCTGCGCTCGCTTCAGGCCCGACAAGGGGCCTGAAGCCCTCTCCCCGCAGGCTAGCTGCGCTAGCAGCTGGGAGAGGAGATCGCGCTGAGGCCGAACCGTTCACCCAGTCCCGTATGAGGTAAAGAGACGCGCCGCCTCCGGCGCACGGCGTCCGGACGACGCTTTGGAAAAGGTTTCGCAATGGAAAAAGAACTCTCGCGCAACGAGCGCCTCAAGGAGGCGAGCGCGTATCTGCGGGGCACCCTCGCCGAGGGTCTGACCGCGGCCGAGACCGGCTCGATCGTCGAGGACGACCAGCAGCTCGTCAAATTCCACGGCATGTATCTGCAAGACGACCGCGACCTGCGGCCGGAGCGCACGAAAAAGAAGCTCGAGAAGGCGTTCGCCTTCATGATCCGCCTGCGGATGCCCGGCGGCGTCTGCACCCCGGAGCAATGGCTGAAGCTCGACCGCATCGCCCGCGACTACGCCAACGGCACCCTGCGCATCACCACGCGGCAGACGTTTCAGTATCACGGCGTCATCAAGTCGAACCTGAAGACGACCATGAAGGCGATCAATGCGGCGCTGCTCGACACGCTCGCCGCCTGCGGCGACGTGAACCGCAACGTGAACGCGAGCGTCAATCCGCACCACTCCCGCATCCATCGGGCGGCTTACGACTTGGCGCGCACGATTCGGGGCCGATCTCCTGCCGCGCACGCCCGCTTATCGCGAGATCTGGCTCGACGGCGAAAAGATCGTCGGCGACGGGCCGGAGGTGGTCGAGCCGATCTACGGCACGACGTACCTGCCGCGAAAATTCAAGATTTCGATCGCGGTGCCGCCGGACAACGACGTCGACGTCTTCGCCCAGGACCTCGGCTTCATCGCCATCCTCGACGAGGCCGGCGATCTGGCGGGCTGGAACGTGACCGTCGGCGGCGGCATGGGCATGACCCACGGCGAGCCGGACACCTATCCGCGCACCGCCGACGTGATGGCGTTCTGCCGCCCCGAGGACGCGCTCGCGGTCGCGGAGGCGGTCGTCACCGTGCAGCGCGACTGGGGCGACCGCGCCAGCCGCAAGCACGCGCGCCTCAAATACACCATCGAGGACCGCGGGCTCGAAACCGTCCGGGCCGAGGTCGAGCGGCGCATCGGCAAGCCGCTCGAAGACCCGCGCCCCTTCGCCTTCACGGCGACCGGCGACCGCTACGGCTGGGTCGAGGGCGAGGATGGCCGCTGGCACCTGACGCTCTTCATCGAGAACGGCCGCGTGCGGGATATTCCCGGCGGGCCGTCCCTGATGACGGGCCTGCGCCGCATCGCCGAGGAGCATGACGGCGAGTTCCGCCTCACCTGCAACCAGAACGTCATCGTCGCCAACGTCAGGCCCGAGAACCGGGCCCGCATCGAGGCGCTCGTCGCCGAGCACGGCTTGACGGACCATGCCACGGCGCTGCGCCGCAACAGCATGGCCTGCGTGGCCCTGCCGACCTGCGGTCTCGCGCTGGCCGAGAGCGAGCGCTACCTGCCGACGCTGGTGACGGTTCTGGAAGAGCGTCTGGCGCACCATGGCCTCAGCGAAGACGAGATCGTCATCCGCATGACGGGCTGCCCGAACGGCTGCGCCCGGCCGTATCTGGCCGAGATCGGGCTCGTGGGCAAAGGGCCGGGCCGCTACAACCTCTACCTCGGCGCGGCCTTCGACGGCTCGCGGCTCTCAAAACTCTACGCCGAGGATCTGGAGCACGACGGCATCGTCGCCGCGCTCGACCCGCTGTTCGCGGCTTATGCAAGGGAACGCCGTGAGGGCGAGCGCTTCAGCGCCTTCCTGATCCGGACCAAGCGGATCGCCGCGACCACGAACGGGCGCGACTTCCACGCCAATGTCGGCCCGCTCGAAGCCCGCTCGCCGGAGCGGGCGACGGCGTGATATGCTCGGAGCTTATCATCCGGGTGAATCGTTTGAACGCAGCGGGCTGAGCGCAATCGCCTCTCCCCGCGGTGCGGGGAGAGGGCTGCGTCGGCCTGGATAGGCCGAGGCAGCAAGCCCGCGGGGCGGGGGTGAGGGGGCGTCTCCGGAAGAGGCTCTCTCGTCCAAGCCCCTCACCCTCGCTCCGCTCGCCTTGGTCCTCCGGCCCAAGGCCCTCTCCCCGCACGGCGGGGAGAGGAGAACGCAACGGCACTGTTTTTGCTTACACGTGCGCAATCCAGAGACATCCCGTTGGAACCCGCATGACCCGCCCGATCGAAACGCGCCCGACCCGCTTGGCCGCGCTCGCCAAGCTGCCGATCTTTCTCGATCTCGCCGGCAAGCGCGTGGTGGTCGCGGGCGGCGGCGAGCCGGTCGCCTGGAAGGCCGAACTCTTCGCCGCCGCCGGCGCGCAGGTCGCAGTCTTCGCCGAGGAGCCCTGCGCCGAACTTGTCGCGTTCATCCAGGCGAGCGGGGGCGCGGTGACGCTGGAACGCCGCGCGTGGCGCGAGAGCGACCTCGACGGCGCATGGCTCGCCGTCGCCGACGCCGAAGACCCGGACGAGGCCGCCCGGTTCGCCGCCGCGGCGCGGGCGCGCGGCATCCTGGTCAACGTCATCGACCAGCCGGCGCATTGCGATTTCCAGTTCGGCGCGATCGTCAACCGCTCGCCGGTCGTGGTCGGCATCTCGACGGACGGCGCGGCGCCGATCCTCGGTCAGGCGATCCGGCGGCGGATCGAGGCGATTCTGCCCGCCTCGCTCGGTTCTTGGGCGCAAGCCGCCCAAACTTTCCGCACCCGGCTCGCCGCGCTCCTGCCCGCGAAGGCCGCGCGCCGGCGGTTCTGGGAGCGCTTCGTCGACGTGGCGTTCACGGCGCCGGTGAAAGAGGACGAACCCTCGGACCGTCTGGAGCGGCTCGCGCACGAGATCGTGTCGGAGGAGCGTGGGCGGCCTCCGATCGGCGAGGTGGTCATCGTCGGCGCCGGGCCGGGCGACCCCGGCCTCATCACCCTGAACGCCGTGCGCGAGCTTCAGGCCGCCGACGTGATCCTCTACGACCGCTTGGTCACGCCGGGCGTGCTCGAACTCGCGCGTCGCGAGGCGCAGCGCATCCACGTCGGCAAGGAGGGCCACGGCGCCGCGTGCCGGCAGGAGGACATCTGCGCGCTTCTGGTCGATCTGGCGCTGGAGGGCCGGCGCGTCGTGCGGCTGAAGGGCGGCGATCCGGCGATCTTCGGGCGCACCGGCGAGGAGGTTTCAGCTTGCCGCGCGGCCGGCGTACCCGTGCGCATCGTTCCGGGGGTGACGACCGCGAGCGCCGCCGCAGCCTCGCTCGATCTCTCGCTGACCCACCGCGACCACGCCCGGCGGGTGCAGTTCGTCACCGGGCACGACCGCCACGGGGCGCTGCCGCCGGACCTCGACCTCGATGCGCTCGCCGACCCGCGCGCCACGACGGCCGTCTACATGGGCCGCCGCACGGCCGCGGCTTTGTCGGCCAAGCTGATCGAGCGGGGCTTGAGTCCGGATACCCCTGTCCTCATCGTCAGCAACGTCTCGCGGGAGGATCAGCGCCAGGTGGCGACCACGGTGCGCGGGCTGGCGGACGGCGCGGCGGCCGGAACGGAGTCCGCGCCGGCGATGATCCTGATCGGAGCCGCGGTGGCGCTCGACGGGGATAAGGACACCGTCGAGCGTCCCGCGTCAGCCCGCGATAATGTTCTCAGGGCACTGGAGCTTCACGCGTCGTCGCCGATTGCGTAAACGCCTTCCGCTCCGATGCCGGCCTCCAGCATCAGGCGGGCGCGGGCGCGCAGCTTCTCGGTCTCGCTCTTGAGCTGGCCGCAGGCGGCAAGGATGTCGCGGCCGCGCGGCGTGCGCACCGGCGAGGCGTAGCCGGCGCGGTAGACGATCTCGGAAAAGCGCTCGATGCGCTCCCAGTCCGAGCATTCGTATTGCGCGCCCGGCCAGGGATTGAACGGGATCAGGTTGATCTTGGCCGGAATGCCCTTCAGCAGCCGCACCAGCTCGCGCGCGTCGGCGTCGGTGTCGTTGACGCCCTTCAGCATCACGTATTCGAAGGTGATGCGGCGCGCGTTCGACAGGCCCGGATAGGCGCGGCAGGCCTCGAGCAGCTCGGCGATCGGGTATTTCCTGTTGAGCGGCACCAGCTCGTCGCGCAGGTCGTCGCGCACGGCGTGCAGCGAGATCGCGAGCATGGTGTTCGCCTCGGCGCCGAGGCGCTCGATCTGCGGCACGACGCCGGAGGTCGAGACCGTGATGCGCCGGCGCGACAGGCCGAGGCCCTCGTTGTCGCGCATGACGTCGATGGCGCGCGACCACGTTGTCGAGATTGTAGAGCGGCTCGCCCATGCCCATGAACACGATGTTGGAGATGAAGCGTCCGCCGTCGCGCGGCACGAACGCGCCGTCGGGCGGGGCAGCGCCCGGCCAGTCGCCGAGTCGGTCGCGCGCGACGATGAGCTGCGCCACGATCTCGCGCCGCGGTCAGGTTGCGCACGAGGCGCTGCGTGCCGGTGTGGCAGAAGGAGCAGGTGAGCGTGCAGCCGACCTGGCTCGAGACGCAGAGCGTGCCGCGATCGACCTCGGGGATGTAGACGCACTCGATCTCCGCGCCCTTGTCGAGCGGGCCCGTCGGCGGCATGCGGATCAGCCACTTGCGGGTGCCGTCCTTCGAGACCTGCTCGGAGACGACCTGCGGGCCGGTCGAGCGTGTAGGCGTCGGCCAGCGCCGCGCGCAGGCCCTTGCCGACGTTCGGTCATCGTCGTCGAAGTCGCGGGCGCCGCGAAGGTAGATCCAGTGCCAGAGCTGCGCCGACGCGCATCTTCAGCTCGCGCTCGGGCACGCCGATGGCGGCGAGCTTTTCTTTCAATTCATCCCGCGTCAGGCCGGCCAGCGACGGCTTGCCGAGGACCGCGCCGGTTGGCGCTTGACGTCCGGCGGTCTTCTCGACCGCCTCGGTTCGCACAGCCGCGGACGCCGCACGACGACTATGGTTTGCGATGTCGAGCGACGCCGACGCCATAAAAAGCCTGCCTCGTTGGTCGGAGCAGGCCCGGATATAGGCGCTTTGCGTCGAAAGCGTGAGAGGCTTGCTCGTTACGAGCACTCCTTGCGCGCCCGGTCGAGCGCCGGGCCGAAGCCGTTCAGCGAATAGGTGTCGGACACCTTGTTGCCGCGCTTGGAAACGGCTTTCAGAACGAGGTTCGGGCCGCGCGACATGGTCGCGACCACCTGGTTCTCCTCGGCCGGATTCTGAACCCAGGCGTTCTGGTCCTTGGTGACGAGCGCGTAGGTGGTTTTGCCGATGGCGGCCTCCGCATTGCCGTCCTTGGCGGCGAAGCCCATCACCACCGCGATCTCGTTGCGGACGTTCTCGGACGGACGGAACGACACGAACAGGTAGGCCGAATCGCGCTTGAGCTCCTTCGGCTGCTGATCTTTGGGCTTGGAGAGAGCGTAGCAGACCTTGGCGCGGCCCTGCTGCGAGACGTAGGCGTTCCAGTCGCCGAAGCTCGCCAGCAGGGTCGCCTGCGCGCCGCCCGGCCCCGCGGCGGATTTCGCGCCCTTCTTCTCGGCGCCCTTCTTCTCGGCGCCTTTTTTGTCGTCGCCCTTCTTGTCCGCGCCCTTCTTCTCCGGACTTTTCTTGGGCTGCGCCTGCCCTGCCGCTGCCGGCTTGGCCTCCTGGGAGGCGGGCTTGCGGTCGGTCTGCCTCTTCGGGGCGACGGCGCGCTGGGGCTGCGTCGGCGCTTCCTGCGCAAGCGCGGCCGGATCGGTCGCGATGAGAAGCGGGACGCCGAGCGCGAGGGCGAACCGCAAGGAGACGAAGCGAATCATGGCGCAAACCCTTAAGGGGCTGATGAGGCTTGGCGATAGCATGGAGCCGTAACCTTAACAGAGGGCTGCTCAACACGGCGAAATTGCGGTTCCGGCGATGGAGCGGTTCCCTTATCAGGATCGCCGGTGCGATCGTCGCGCGGGATCGGCCGAGGGCGGGAGGACGGATCATGAGAGCAGTGCTGGCGAAGACGTTCGGCGGGCCGGAGACGCTCGTCGTCGAGGACCTGCCGGAGCCGCGGCCCGGCCCCGGCGAGGTGGTCGTCCAGGTGCGCGCGGCCGCGCTCAATTTCTTCGACACGCTCATCATCCAGGGCCGCTACCAATACAAGCCCGCGTTTCCGTTCTCGCCGGGGGCGGAGTGTTCCGGCGTGGTCGCGGCGCTTGGGCCGGGCGTGAGCGGCTGGGCGGAGGGCGAGCGCGTCATCGCCCATCTGGGCTGGGGCGCGTGCCGGGAGCGAGTGGTCGCGCGCACCGAGCGCCTGGTGCGCATCCCCGCGGGCGTCGGCGACGAGCAGGCGGCGGGGCTCACCGTCACCTACGGCACCTCGCTCCATGCGCTCAAGGACCGCGCGCGGCTGCAAGCCGGCGAGACCTTGGCCGTGCTCGGCGCGGCCGGGGGCGTCGGCCTGTCGGCCGTCGAACTCGGCCGGCTCATGGGCGCGCGCGTCATCGCCTGCGCGTCCTCGCCCGACAAGCTGGAGCTTGCCCGGCGGCACGGGGCCGACCTTGCGCTCGACTACGCGGCCGAGCCCCTCAGGGACGGGCTGAAGCGCCTCACCGAGGGCCGCGGCGTGGACGTAATCTACGATCCCGTCGGCGGCGACCTCGCCGAGCCGGCGCTGCGCGCCATCGCCTGGAAAGGCCGCTACCTTGTGGTCGGCTTCGCAGGCGGCGGGATCCCAAAAATCCCGTTGAACCTCCTGCTGCTGAAGGGATGCGACATGCAGGGCGTGTTCTGGGGCGCGTTCATCGAGCGCGACCCGGCGGGCCACGCCGCCAACATGGCCGACCTGCTCGACTGGGTAGCCCAAGGCAAGCTGTCGGCCCATGTCGATGCGGTGTATCCGTTAGACCAGACGCCGGAGGCGCTCAAAGTCATCGCCCGGCGCGAGGCGAAGGGCAAAATTCTGGTGCGGCCCTGACGATCGGCCGCAACCTGGGAGGGACAAGGTATGAAGCTTGACGGTTCGATGGCGGCCATCGTGACAGGCGGCGGGTCCGGCCTCGGCGAGGCGACGGCGCGGATGCTGGCCGGCTGCGGCGTCAGGGTGGCGGTTTTCGATCGGGACGCAAGCCGTGGGCGGGCGGTCGCCGACGCGACCGGCGGCCTCTTCTGCGAGGCGGACGTGACCGACGAGCTCTCCGTTGAGAGCGCTTTGGGGCGGGCGCGCGGCGCGCACGGGGTCGAGCGCATCCTGGTCAACTGCGCCGGCGTCGCGCCCGTCGGGCGCACCGTCTCGAAGCAGCGCGACACGGGGCGTCTTGTCGCGCACGACATGGCGACCTTCCGCCAGGCGATCGAGATCAACCTCGTTGGCACCTACCGCATGATCGCGGGGTCCGCCGCGGCGATGGCCGGGCTCGACCCCGTCACCCCGGACGGCGGGCGCGGCGTCATCGTTAACACCGCGTCCATCGCCGCCCAGGACGGGCAGATCGGGCAGGCCGCCTACGCGGCCTCGAAGGGCGGGGTGCTCGGGCTGACGCTGCCGGTGGCGCGCGACCTCGCTGCTTATGGCATCCGGGTGGTGACGATCATGCCGGGGCTGTTCCGCACGCCGATGTTGGAGACCGTGACCGACGAGTACCGCGAGGCCCTGGAGGCGAGCATCCCCTTCCCCTCGCGCCTCGGCCGCCCCGAGGAATACGCCGCTCTCGTGCGCGCCATCGTCGAGAACGACATGCTCAACGGCGAGGGCATCCGTCTCGACGGGGCGCTCAGGATGCAGCCGAAGTGATCGGAGCGGCGGCTCCATTCCCTTGCCCCGCGTGCGGGGAGAGGTGAACGCAAGCGGCGCCGCCTCGCCTGCGGACCGCTGACCTGAAAACCATTTTTTCACCTTTCCTCCGCCAGCCCCGCCGCCATCTGGTCCATGCGCTGCGCCAGTTCGACGTCGCGGCGGGTCAGGCCGCCCGCGTCGTGGGTCGTGAGCGTGACCTCGACTGTGCGGTAAACGTTGGTCCACTCCGGGTGATGGTTCATGCGCTCGGCGACGAGGGCCACGCGGGTCATCCAGCCGAACGCCTCCACGAAGTCGCGGAACACGAACTTTTTCCGGATCGCGTCGCGGCCTTCGGCCATCGCCCAGCCGTCGAGGGCGGAGAGAAGCTCGGCGCGTTCGGGATCGGACAGGGGTGAGGGCATCGCATGCTCCTGCGCGAAGACTCGGACGGGCGCAACGCCTTATCCCAGCGGATACGCCGCTTCGACCACATACGGCCCGCCGCCCACCGAGTCGCGGGACGAGAACAGCACGAACCGTCCCGCCGTGAAAGACAGCTTGGGAAACCGCCCGCGCGCGGCGATGTAGTGCGCCACGTCGATCGGCGAGGCGTCGCGCCGCAGCCGTGCGAGCGTGACATGCGGCGTGAACTTGCGTTTTTCCGGCGGCAGGCCGACGCGCCGGATCAGGCGCTCCTGCTCGGCTTGAAGATCGTTGAGATCGCTGGTCGGCACGGCGCGGGCGAACACGGCGCGGGGCCGCTCGCCGCCGAAACTCGCCAGTTCGTCGAGCGTCACCGCGAGGGCGCCGCGGCGGCGCCCCTCGGCCAGGATCGAGAATACGTCCCGCGCCATGGCGTGGTCCACGTCGCCGATGAAGCGCAGCGTGATGTGGTAGTTCTCGGGATCGACCCAGCGCGCGCCGGGCAACCCGCCCCGGCAGGTTGAAAGCTCTTGGCCGATGGGCGCGGGGATTTCGAGGCCGGTGAAAAGGCGTGGCATCGGCATCCCTCCGCTGACGCAAAACTCCTCGATCGTGCCGGCTTGGGCGAGCCTGCCGCAACCTGAAGATTCAGACGATTCACAAGCGGTTTTTGTTCCCCTATCCGGCGCGGGCCCGGACGCGCATCCGGGCGATGAAGCTTTCGACGCTGGGAAGGATTCTCTGGACGATCTGCTCGACCCCCTGCGCGGTCGGATGCAAGCCGTCCGGGAGGTTGAGAGCCTGCTGGCCGGCGACACTCTCCAGGAAAAAGGGGTAAAGCACCAGGCCGTAGGTCCGGGCGAGATCCCGGTAGACTGCATCGAAGCGGGCGGCGTAATCGGGGCCGAGATTGCGCGAGGCGTACATCCCGGCGAGCAGCACCGGGATGCCGCGCGCCCTGAGCCGCTGGATGATGCCTTCGAGCGCTTGGCGCGTGAGGGCGGGATCGAACCCGCGCAGCATGTCGTTGGCGCCAAGCTCCAGGATGACGCCGTCCGTGCCGTCCGGCACCGACCAGTCGAGCCGTTGCAGCCCGCCTGCGGCGGTGTCGCCCGAGACGCCGGCGTTGGCGACCTCCACGTTGAAGCCGCGCCGCCTCAAGGCTCGCTCCAAGGCGGCCGGAAAGGCGGCCTCGGCCGGCAAGCCGTAGCCGGCCGTGAGGCTGTCGCCGAGCGCGACCAGCCGAAGCGGCCGGCCTTGCTGGGCGTTTGCCGAGCCGAGGAGCCCAAGGCCGATGACGATCGCGACGATCGCCCGCATCAACAAGTCATGTTGGCGCTGCATTCCTTCCCCCATATGAGACCGGGCCATCGGCCTTCCAGGCGCATAACCTGCGCCTGCGCGACCGTCCATTCCCGCGCGACACATCGGATTGACCGGCATGACCGACAAGGCCATCGTCCTCGAAAACCTCGATTTGAGCCTGGGCCGCGGCGCCGCGCGGGTTCATATCCTGAAGGGGATTTCCTTAAGTATCGGACGCGGCGAGGCGGTCGGCCTCGTCGGCCCGTCCGGCTCGGGCAAATCGACGCTGCTGATGACCATGGCGGGGCTGGAGCGGCCGGATTCAGGCCGGGTCGTGGTGGACGGGACCGACCTCTCGGGACTCGACGAGGACGCGCTCGCCCGCTTCCGGGGCCGGCGCATCGGCATCGTGTTCCAGTCCTTCCATCTCGTGCCGACCATGACGGCGCTGGAAAACGTGGCGCTGCCGCTCGAACTGGCGGGCGCTGCGGACGATGCGTTCGCGCGCGCCGAACGCGAGCTGCGCGCAGTGGGACTTGGCGAGCGTTTGCATCACTACCCGGCCCAGCTTTCAGGGGGCGAGCAGCAGCGCGTCGCCATCGCCCGCGCCATCGTGACCAACCCGGCGATCCTCGTCGCCGACGAGCCGACCGGCAACCTCGACGAGGCGACCGGCGACGCCATCATCGACCTCCTGTTCGCGCTGCGGCAAGAGCGCGGCGCGACGCTCGTGCTCGTCACCCACGATCTCCACTTGGCCCAGCGCTGCGACCGCGTCGTGCGCCTGCGCTCCGGCCACGTCGAGACGCACGCCGACGCGGCGGCGGCCTGAGGCGCGCGCTCATGCACGGCGCCCTCCCCGCCTCGCCGCAGCCCCGGCGGTCCGCGTTCCTGCCGTTGACGCTCCGGCTCGCCTTGCGCGAATTGCGCGGCGGCTTGCGGGGCTTCGGCGTTTTCCTCGCCTGCATCGCGCTCGGCGTCGCCGCCATCGCCGGCGTCTCCTCGATCGCGCGCTCGCTGACCGAGGGCCTCGCCCAGGAAGGCCGCCGGATTCTCGGCGGCGACATGGCCTTTTCGCTGATCCATCGTGAAACGAACGCAGGAGAGCGAGACTTTCTGACCGCGCGCGGAAAGGTGTCGTCGATCGCCGCCATGCGCGCCATGGCGATGGCCGGCGACAAAGGCTCGGCGCTCGTCGAGCTGAAGGCCGTCGATGCGGCCTATCCGGCCGTCGGCGCGCTCGTGACCGATCCGCTCTTGAGCCGGGACGACCTGTTCGCCGCGCGCGACGGCGCCTTCGGGGCCGCGGTCGACCCGGCGCTGCTGGCGCGGCTCGATCTCGCCATCGGCGACCGCATCATGGTCGGGGGAGCGGCGGTCGAACTGCGCGCGCGCCTCGTCTCCGAGCCCGACAAGATCGCCAACGGCGTCGGGTTCGGCCCGCGGCTCCTCGTCTCGCAGGACGCCCTGCGGGCGACGGGCCTCGTCCAGCCGGGCAGCCTCGTGCGCTGGACCTACCGCCTGGTCCTGCCGCCGAACGCGGCGGGCGACGCCGATGTGGACCGCGCCGCCGCCGACGCCGCCCGGCTGCTCCCCGAAGCCGGTTGGGAGATCCGCTCCCGCCTCAACGCCGATCCGCGCTTCGCCAAAAACATCGAGCGGTTCACGCAGTTCCTGACCCTCGTCGGGCTGACCGCCCTTTTGGTCGGCGGCGTCGGCGTCGCCAACGCGGTGCGCGGCTTCGTCGACCGCAAGCGCGCGTCCATCGCCACTCTGAAGAGCCTCGGCGCGCCGGGCCGCCAGGTGGTCGCGCTCTACCTGACCCAGGTCATGCTGATCGCGGCGTTCGGCATTGCGATCGGCTTGGGCGTCGGGGCCGCGCTGCCGTTCGGGATCGCCGCCGCGTTCGGCGGCGTCCTGCCGCTGCCGATCGCGCCGACCCTGGCGCCGGCGCAGCTCGCCACAGCCCTCGCCTACGGCGTCCTGACCGCGCTCGCCTTCGCGCTCGCGCCGCTCGGGCGGGCGCACGACGTGCCGGTGTCCGGGTTGTTCCGCGATCAGGTCGAGCCGGAACGGCGCTGGCCGCGCCCGCGCTATGCGCTTGCGGTCGCGTTCGCCGCCGGGGCGCTCGTCGCGCTCGCGATCGGGGCGGCCTACGACCGCAAGGTCGCGCTGATTTTCGTCGTGGCCGCGGCGGGCGCGTTCGCGCTGCTTCGCGTCGTGGCGACCGGCCTCATGGCCCTGGCCCGCCGCCTGCCGCGTCCGCGCCGGGCCGCGCCGCGCCTCGCGCTCGCCAACCTCCACCGCCCCGGCGCGCTGACGCCCTCGCTCGTGCTGTCGCTGGGCCTCGGAATCACGCTCCTCGTCACCTTGAGCCTCATCGACGCCAACCTCACGCGCCAGCTCACGCGCACCTTGCCGGAACGCGCCCCGAGCTTCTTCTTCCTGGACATCCCGAACGCCGACGCCGGACGCTTCGATGAGTTCCTCGCGCGGCAAGCGCCGGACGCCAAGATCGAGCGCGTGCCGATGATGCGCGGCCGCCTCGTCGCGCTCAAAGGCGTGCCGGTCGGCCAGATCAAGGCGGAGGAGCAGATTGCGTGGGTGCTCGACGGGGACCGCGGCCTGACCTACGCGGCGGCGGCGCCCGAGGGCTCCGACATCGTCGCCGGCGATTGGTGGCCCGCCGGCTACGGCGGCCGGCCGCTCGTCTCCTTCGAGAGCGACATCGCCAGGGGGCTCGGCCTCGCCATCGGCGACGAGATCACCGTCAACGTGCTCGGGCGCAACCTGACGGCGACCATCGCCAACCTGCGCCGGGTCGAGTGGCGGTCGCTCGGCATCAATTTCGTCATGGTGTTCTCGCCCAACACCTTCGCGGGCGCGCCGCACACGCATCTCGCGACGGTGACGTTTCCGAACGGCGCGGCGGACGCCGCGCGCGATTTCAGCCTCCTGCGCGAGACCGCCAAAGCCTTCCCGGCCGTGACGAGCCTGCGCGTGAAGGACGCGCTCGACGCCGTCAACGAGATCGTGTCGCAGCTCATCCTCGCCATCCGCGGCGCAAGCGCCATCGCGCTCGTCGCCAGCCTGCTGGTGCTGGCGGGCGCGCTTGCCGCCGGCCACCGCGCCCGTCTCTACGACGCCGTGGTGCTCAAGACGCTCGGCGCGACGCGGGCGCGCCTTTTGGGCGCCTACGCGCTCGAATACGGAGCGCTCGGGGTCGCGACCGCCGTGTTCGGCCTGATCGCCGGCGTGATCGCGGGGCGCCTGATCGTCACGCGCGTGATGAACATGCCCTTCAGGCTCGAACTGGAAGGGGCGGTCCTGGCCTCCGCTCTCGCGGTCGTGGTCAGCGTAAGCCTCGGTCTACTTGGGACCTGGCGCGTCTTGAGCCAAAAACCCGCGCCTTACCTGCGCAAACCTCTAAATCGGGGTGAACCGCCCTTAACGATTAACCGGACGCAATAGTGTTCACGCGCGCGCTCTACTCTGGATTTTTCCTTTCTACCGGGTTTCATGCGGCCACGCTCCCTCTTGTGCGCCGAGAAGGAACATCACATATTCCATCCGACGCCGAAGGTCGGCGCACGAGGGATCGCGTGAGCCCTCGAGGGGAATTCCACGCAGAGAGCTTCGAGAGAACTCCCATGCCACCGTTTCAGAACAACCCGTTCAGCTACGGCGCGGCGACCGGCGCCGCCCGGAGCCAGGTCCAGGTCGACCAGGGCCTGCGCGCCTTCATGCTGGGCGTCTACAACAACATGATCCTCGGTCTTGCGACCTCGGCCCTGGTTGCGCTCGGCGTCAACAAGCTTGCCGTTGCGAGCGGACCGGCTGGCGCGGCTGGCCGCCTGGGCAGCGTCTACCTGACCCCGTTCGGCCAAGCTCTGTACGGATCGTGGCTCTGGCTTGTGGTCGCTTTGGCGCCGTTGGCCTTCATCTTTTTCTTCTCGTTCCGCATGGACCGGATGTCGGCCGCGGCCGCGCGCACCACCTTCTTCGCTTTCGCGGCGGTGATGGGCGCTTCGCTGTCGGCCATCCTGATCCGCTACACGGGCGCGAGCGTGGTTCAGGTGTTCTTCGTCACGGCGGCGGCGTTCGGCGGCTTGAGCCTGTACGGCTACACCACCCAGCGCAGCCTGTCGGGGATGGGCTCGTTCCTGATGATGGGCCTGATCGGCCTCATCCTGGCCTCGCTGGTCAACATCTTCCTGGCGTCGAGCGCGCTGCAGTTCGCAATCTCGGTGATCGGCGTGCTGATCTTCGCGGGCCTCACCGCCTACGACACGCAGAAGCTCAAGGAGATGTACCTCTACGAGCTGGGAACTCCGACGGCGAAGTCGCCGCCAAGGCGTCCGATCTTCGGCGCGCTCGACGCTCTACCTCGACTTCATCAACATGTTCCAGTTCCTGCTCTCGCTCGATGGGCAGCCGCAACGAGTAAGCGGCCGAACGGAACCGAACGAAGCCCCGGCCCCCGAGCCGGGGCTTTTTTGTCGCCGATCAAGAGGAGCTTATACGACATCCGGGTGATCGCCTCGGGCGCGCATTCCTCTCCCCGTCTTGCGGGGAGAGGCCGAGACGGCGTGAGCCGTCCGGGTGAGGGGGCGTCTCAGGACGAGAGTGCACCCGGAGACGCCCCCTCACCCCGCTGCGCTGACGCTCCGCTCGCCTCGCGCCTCCGGCGCAAGGCCCTCTCCCCGCTGGCTAGCTGCGCTAGCAGCTCTGCGGGGAGAGGCGAACGCACCGGCTCCGTCGAGCGCTTCCGACGCCAACCAATCACCCGGATTTCATGTTAGACGCAGGTCGCATGAGCCTTCTCGTGCGCCCGTCCGCCGACGCCGACATCCCCGCCCTCGCGGCGATCTACGCCCACGCCGTGATCCACGGCACGGCCTCCTTCGAACTGGAGCCGCCCAGCGAGGCCGAGATGGCGCGCCGCCGCGCCGCGCTTCTGGAGGGCGGCTATCCCTATCTTGTCGCGGAGGTCGGCGGCGGCGTGGCCGGCTACGCCTACGCGGGCGCGTACCGGACGCGCCCGGCCTATCGAACGACGGTCGAGGACTCGATCTACGTCGCGCCGTCCCGGCAAGGACTCGGCGTCGGGAGCGCTCTGCTCCGTGCGTTGATCGAGTCCTGCGAGGCGGGGGGCTTCCGGCAAATGGTCGCGGTCATCGGCGACAGCGCGTCTATCGGGTCGCGCAAGCTCCATGCGGCGCACGGCTTCCGGCTCGTCGGGATCTTGCAGGCGATGGGCTGCAAGCACGGGCGCTGGCTCGACAGCGTTCTCATGCAGCGCGCGCTCGGCGAAGGCGCGGCACGCCCTCCGGACGTCCGTTAGAGCCGGTTCCTCTTGGGTGACTCGGCTCTCCGCTTTGTCGGCCGCTTTTCGACGGCGAGCCGGGTCCGCTTCGCCTGAAAATTGCCCAGGCTATCGATCGCGGGTCACTTCGGACCCATCACGAGCGATCGTATATCGTTGCGGCCGCGTTCGGCAGCGCCACTGTCGGGGCTCGCGCCGACTACCGTGATGAAGGTTTCCGAACCCTCAGCCTTGCAGGTCACAAGCACGGAGACGTTTCCCCCGGAACCCGCCACAGTAGAGTTGTTGGCCGCTACGACTCTTAAGCCCTTCTCACCCATCGCCCACTGAGCGCGGCGCACGCACTCCGGTTGGCTCATCGTCCTGGAGTCCCAGCCCCAGTGAAGCATCGGGCTCTGAGCCGTAGCCTCCGTCGCCGCCAAAACCGTCACGACGCCCAGCCAAAAGGTCCGACCGTAAAACTGAGTCATCTCAGCCTCCTGTCGCAGCGTGACTCACCTTCGTGGATAGTGGTCTTCAAGCCGGAGCAGTGTACCCGATCGCGACGTTCTCGCCAGCCTTCGCGGACACGCCCTTGCGCGATGCCGATCATCCATCGGGCTTCGGCGACGATCGCATCTCCGGCGCCACGAGCCGCGCAGGGCCTGTGCTGAATCTGCGAATGGGATCAGTTCGGCACCACGCGCAGCGGCTTGTCGAGCACGCGCAGAACCCGGTCGAGATCGGGGCCGCGCTTCAGGATCAGCCCCGAGGCCGCGACCACCGCATAAGCGCCCTGGCGCCGCGCGAGCCTGGGGTCCTTCTCGATGCGGTAGAGCGGCATCTCGGACGTGCGGCGGTAGACCGAAAACACCGCCTTGTCGCGCATGAAGTCGATGGCGTAGTCCCGCCATTCGCCGTCCGAAACCTTTCGGCCGTAGAGATCGAGAATCGCGCGCAGTTCGAGTCGATTGAACGAAACGTGTTTCGGCGCGGCGGCTGGAAAGGGCACGACCTTGGCAACGCGCCGCCGCGCTGCGGCTCCGCGATTTCTCCGTCGCTCATCGCCCCTCCCTTCCGGCTTTCGTCAGCGGCGCGCGCGCCGTCTCCTGGGTGATGATGGGGGTGGGCCGGGCCGGGCGCAAGCGCGATCCGCGGGACCCGTTCACGGCTTCGTCAAGATCACCATAGTTTCGCCGCACTCGCGCCCAGCGAGCAGCCCCAGTGGCCGACGATAACAGCCACGTTGCCTCGACGGCCCGGCTGCCTGTTCTTCGGACACATCAGCCCCCCAGCCCCCGGGTTCGGACAGCCGGGCCACCCCATCTCGTCGAGACCGCCAGGGCCCTTGAGGCGGCTCGCTTCATTTCAGAATGACCGCCGTGAGTCGGCCCGCTTCGTTTCAGGACCGCTACGCGCCGTCAGCGCGCCTCGTCGTGGTATTCGCGGTTCGGCCGCATATCGACGGCCGAGGCCATGCGGTTCGACATGTTGAAGAAGGACGCGACGGCGGCGATGTCCCAGATGTCGCGGTCGCGAGAAGCCGGCCTCGCGCAGCGCCTCCCGGTCGGCCTCCTCGACCGAGCCACGGCGCGTCGGTGAGCTTCACGGCGAAGTCGAGCATGGCGCGGTGGCGCGGCTCGAGGTCGGCGGCGCGGTAGTTCATCGCCATCAGTCTCGCCGAGCACGGGATCGCCCGAGAGCTGCGCGCACGGCGGCGCCATGCGCCGTCAGGCAGTAGTAGCAGCGATTCTGGCTCGACACGACGACCGCGATCATCTCGCGCTCGAGCTTCGACAGCCCCGAGGGCGCGAGCATCAGGTCGTTGTAGAACGCCGCGAACGCCTCCAGCTTGGCGTTGTCGTGCGCATAGGCCCGCAGCACGTTCGGCACGAAGCCGATCTTCTCGTCGCACTTGGCGAAATAGGCCTGCATCGGCTTCGGACAGCTCGCCGGGCGGCAGGTCGAGCGCCATGGCGCGGCCGTCCGCATCCTGCGGCGCGGCGCGAGATCGGCATCTCGCGGTTTGCGTGTGACGGGGTTTTGCCATCGTCGCGCTCCCTGGCAGACGCCGACCTTAGACGAAGGTTGCGGGACCCGCACGCTCCGGGCGTACCCTCGCCGATCACCGGAGGGGCATGGATCTCCGGGCCTACGCTCGCCGCCATCGCGAGGGCGCAGGGACCTGGGCGCAGACCGGCGATCCCTGACCGAAACCGTCGCGCCTCGCAGGCGGACGGCGCGACGCCCGACGTGCCGCCGCAGTTCGTCCAGCGATCTGTTCGGGCGGGTGCCGGCCGAGGATCTCGCGCCTTACGCGCCCGGCGACCCTCGCCGACCTCGCCGCCGCCGCCTACGCGCATCTCAGCGCGCCGCGCCGGACGGCGGCGCCCGATCATCCGCCTCATCGATCTCGAGGTCGAGCGCGGCGGGCGCCGCGCGCGACATCACGGTGCTCGAGGTCGTCAACGACAACATGCCGTTCCTGCTCGATTCGACGCTCGCCGAACTCGCCGAGCAGGGCGACGAGCCGCTGCTCGTCGCCCATCCCATCCTTGCGGTCGAGCGCGACGCGGTCCGGCGCCCTCGTGCGCCTCGTCGGCGAGGCGACCGCCGCCGCGGCCGCGATCGGGCGCGACGGCGCGAGAGCTTCATCCACATCCATCTCGACCGGATCGACGATGCGGAGGCGCGCGCAGCGGCTGATCGAGAGGCCTCGACACGGGTCTATGCCGACGTGCGCCGTGGCGGTGCAGCGACTGGCCGGCGATGCGGGCGCGCATCGCCGACATCGTCGCGAGCTACCGCCTAACTCCGCCGCCGCTGCCCGCCGACGAGGTCGCCGAGGCGGTCGCCTTTCTCGAATGGCTGGCCGACGACAATTTCACCTTCCTCGGCGTGCGCGAATACCGCCTCCCGAGGGCGACGTCGCCGCCGATCCGGTCGAGGGATCGGGCCTCGGCCTCCTGCGCGACCCGTCCGTGCGGGTGCTGCGCCGCGGGCGCGAACTCGTCGTGATGACGCCCGGAGATCCGCGCCTTCCTGGCCCAGCCGAAGGCGCTCATCATCACCAAGGCGAACGTGAAGTCGCGCGTGCACCGGCGCGCGCATCTCGACTACATCGGCGTCAAGCTGTTCTCGCACGACGGGCTGCCTCGAAGGCGAGCTGCGCATCGTCGGCCTGTTCACCGCGAGCGCCTACACCAACACCACAGCGAGGTCCCCTATCTTCGCCACAAGGTGGCGAAGGTGATGGCCCGCGCCGGCTTCGACCCGGCGAGCTATGCCGGCCGCGCGCTCCTCAACGTGCTCGAGAGCTATCCGCGCGACGAACTGTTCCAGATCGACGAGGACGACGCTCTACCGCTTCGCCATCGACATCATGAACCTGTCCGAGCGCCCGCGCATCCGGGCGCTCGCCCGCGCCGACGAGTTCGACCGCTTCGTCTCGGTGCTCGTCTTCATCCCGAAGGACCGCTACGACACGACGGTGCGCCGCCGCGTCGGCGAGTTCCTCGCCGGCGTCTACGAGGGACGCGTGTCGGCGGCCTATCCGGCCTATCCGGAAGGGCCGCTCGCGCGCACGCACTACATCATCGGCCGCGACGAGGGCGCGACGCCGCAGTCGACCGCGACGACGCTCGGAAGCCGGCATCGCCGGCGATCGTGCGCACCTGGAGCGACACGCCTGCGCGACGGCGCTCGACGACAGCGATCGGCGGCCCGCAAGCCCGCGCGCTCGCCAGCGCGCTACGCCGACGCCTTCAGCGCCGCCTATCGCGAAGCCTTCAGCGCCGACGCAGGCGATCGGCGACATCGACGATCCTCGAACGGCTCTCCGACGCGCGTCCCCGCGCCGTCGACCTCTACCGCCGCGAGCGGCGACGGCCGAGACCGCGTCAACCTGAAGGTCTTCTCGCGCGGCGGCGCGCTGCCGCTGTCCGAGCGCGTGCCGCTTCTGGAAAACCTCGGCTTCCAGCGTCGTCAACGAGCGCACCTACCGCGTCGCGCCGGCGGGCGCGTCCGAGGACGAGCGCGTCTGGCTGCACGACATGGCGCTGGAGCGCGCCTCCGGCGGCGCCATCGACATCGCCGCCATCGAGGGGCCGATCGAGGCGGCGCTCCTGGCCCTGTTCCGCGGGCTTGCCGAGTCGGACGGATTCAATCGGCTCGTGCTCGAGGCCGGGCTCGGCTGGCGCGACGTCGCGATGGTGCGCGCGCTCGGGCGCTACCTGCGCCAGATCGCGCGTCCCCTACGGCCAGGACTACCTGGCGCTGACGCTGGCCCGGCACCGCGCGATCGCGACCAAGATCGTCGCGCTGTTCTACGCCCGCTTCGACCCGCGCGCCGAGACAGGACGCGCGCGAGGCGCGAAGCGCGCGCTCCGCGCCGAGATCGAGGATCGCTGCTCAAGGCGGTCACGAGCCTCGACGACGACCGCATCCTGCGCCGCTTCGTCAACCTCGTCGAAGCGGCGGTGCGCACCAACTTCTTCCAGATCGACGCCAACGGCCTGCCGCGCCAGACCATCGCCTTCAAGTTCGAATGCGCCGGCGCGTCGACGGCCTGCCGCTGCCCAGGCCGCTCTACGAGATCTTCGTCTATTCGCCGCGCGTCGAGGGCGTGCACCTGCGCTTCGGCAAGGTGGCGCGCGGCGGCCTGCGCTGGTCGGACCGGCCGCAGGATTTCCGCACCGAGGTGCTGGGGCTCGTCAAGGCGCAGCAGGTCAAGAACGCCGTCATCGTGCCGGTGGGCGCCAAGGGCGGCTTCGTTCCCGAAGCAGCTTGCCGCCGGCCAGCGACCGGCAGGCCTGGCTCGCCGAAGGCACCGAGAGCTACCGCATCTTCATCCGCACGCTGCTCCAGCTCACCGACAACATCGTCGGCGACCACGTCGTGCCGCCGCCCGACACCGTGCGCCACGACGGCGACGATCCCTATCTCGTCGTCGCGGCCGACAAGGGCACGGCGACCTTCTCCGACATCGCCAACGCGCATCTCGATCGAGAAGGGCCACTGGCTCGGCGACGCCTTCGCGTCCGGCGGCAGCCAGGGCTACGACCACAAGAAGATGGGCATCACCGCGCGCGGCGCCTGGGAGGCGGTGAAGCGTCATTTCCGCGAGATGGACGTCGACATCCAGTCGCAGCCCGTCACGGTCGCCGGCGTCGGCGACATGTCGGGCGACGTGTTCGGCAACGGCATGCTGCTCTCGCCAGGCGATCAAGCTCGTCGCCGCCTTCGATCATCGCGACATCTTCCTCGATCCCGACCCCGATCCGGCCGTCGTCCTGGGCCGAGCGCCAGCGCCTGTTCGATCTGCCGCGCTCGAGCTGGCAGGACTACGACAAGGCGCTGATCTCGAAGGGCGGCGGCGTGTTCTCGCGCTGCGCCAAGTCGATCCCGCTCTCGCCGAGGCCAGCGCCGCTGCTCGGCCTCGACGAGGCCGAGGCGACGCCCGCCGAGGTCATGAGCGCGATCCTGAAGGCCCCGGTCGGCCTGCTCTGGTTCGGCGGCATCGGCACCTATGTGCGCGCCGCGACCGAGACCGACGAGCAGGTCGGCGACCGCGCCAACGACGCCATCCGCATCACGGGCGCGCGAGGTCCGCGCCAAGGTGATCGGCGAAGGCGCGAATCTCGGCTGCGACGCAGCGCGGGCCGCATCGAGGCGGCGCGCGCGCGGCGTCCGCCTCAACACCGACGCCATCGACAACTCGGCCGGCGTCAACACCTCGGACGTCGAGGTCAACATCAAGATCGCGCTCGCGACGCCGGAGCGCGAGGGCCGCCTCGACCGAGGAGGCGCGCAACGCGCTCTTGGCCGGACATGACCGACGAGGTCGCGGCGCCTCGTGCTGCGCAACAACTATCTGCAGACGCTGGCGCTCTCGCTCGTCGGAGCGGCGCGGCGCCGGCCGATCTCGGCTTCGCGCAGCGGCTGATGCAGACGCTCGAGCGGCAGGGCCGGCTCGACCGCGCGGTCGAGTACCTGCCCGACGACGCGGCGCTGACCGAGCGCAGCGCCGCGCGGCGAGGCGCTGACCCGGCCGGAGCTCGCGGTGCTCCTCGCCTACGCCAAGCTCGCGCTGCACGACGCGCTGCTCGACAGCCGCGTGCCGGACGATCCCTATCTCGCGCGCGAGCTGGAGCGCTATTTCCCGGCCGGAGATGCGCGAGCGCTTCCCGGACGCGATCGCCAGCGCACCGCCTGCGCCGCGAGATCATCGCGACGCAGCTCGCCAACGCGATCGTCAACCGCGGCGGGCCGACGCATCGTGACCCGCCTCGTCGACCAGACCGGCGCGGACGCGCCGACCATCGCCGCCGCCTATGCGGCGACCCGCGACTCGTTCGGCCTGACCGAGCTGAACGCCGCGATCGACGCGCTCGACGGCGCCGTGCCGGGCGCGCTGCAGCTGCGCCTCTACGGCGAGCTGCAGGATCTGCTGATGAGCCGCATCGTCTGGTTCATCCGCAACGTCGATTTGGCGCCCGGCATCGCTCGACGCCGTGGTCGGCGCCTATCGCGACCGGCATCGCCGAGGTCGAGCGGACGCTGCCCGAGACCCTGTCCACGGCGGCGCACGCAGCATGTGGCGCGCGCGCACGCAGGACGCTTGTGGCGCGCAGGGCGCGCCGGAGAACTTGGCCCGGCGCCTCGCGGCCTTGCCGGATCTGGTCGCCGCGCCCGACATCGTGCTCGTGGCCCAGAGGACCGGGCGTCCGGTCGGACGAGGTCGCGCCGAACCCATTTCGCCGTCGAGGACATGTTCCGCCTCGGCGCGCTGGTCGGCGCAGCGCGCGGGCCATCCCGGTCGCGGACGACTATTTCGACCGGCTGGCGCTCGACCGCGCCATCGACGGCATCGCCGCCGCCCATCGCCGCCTCACGGCCGAGGTCGATCGGCCACGGCCGGACCGGCCCGGAGGCGGTCGCGGCCTGGAGCGCGGCGCGCGGCGCCGAGGTCCAGCGCATCCGCGCCGCGGTCGAGGCGATCTCGCGTCCGGGCTGACGCTGTCCAAGCTCACCGTCGCGGCGAGCTTGCTCGGGGATTTGGTGCGGGAATGACGCCCGCCGCGCCGCCACCGGCGCGCTGCGAAGCAGCGCGGGAAGGGGGGCCAGAAACGTCGGCGCAAGACGTAGGCCTCCGTCCCGAACCGCAGGGCCTGCCCTCCTTGGGCCGGCCTGAGGCCAGACCCGAGGGCGGCGCGCCGGGGACGACAGGCGCGCGTACCCGAGCGCTTGTCGGCTGGGTTCTCTTCGACTGGGCGTGCCCAGCCCTTTTTCACCCTCGTCACCACCTTCGTTTTCGCCCCCTATTTCGCGGCGGCGCTGGCCCCCAACCCGGTCGAGGGGCAGGCGTTGTGGGGCTACGCGACCGCGATGGCGGGGCTGGCGCTCGCCGTCCTCTCGCCCGCGCTCGGCAGCATCGCCGACGCGACCGGGCCGAAAAAACCGTGGATCGCCGCCTCCGGCCTCATCCTCTTCGTGGCCTGCGCCGCGATGTGGTTCGCGGCGCCGGGCGCAGCCCATGCGGTCGGCCTGGCGCTCGCCGCCTTCGCGGTCGCGACCGTCGCGGCCGAGGTGGCGGCCGTGTTCAACAACGCCATGATGCCGCATCTCGTGCCGCCGGAACGCCTCGGACGGCTGTCCGGGACCGGATGGGCCGTCGGCTATGTCGGCGGGCTCGCGTCGCTCGTGCTCGTGCTCGGCTTTTTGGCGGCGAGTCCCGAGACCGGAAAAACCTATTTTGGGCTGAACCCCCTCTTCGGACTCGACCCGGCCCGGCGCGAGGGCGACCGCATCGTGGGGCCGCTCGCCGCGGTCTGGTTCCTGGTGTTCGTCGTGCCCCTGTTCCTGTTCACGCCGGACCTGCCGCGGAGCGGACGCCGGACTGCGGATGCGGTCCGCGCCGGACTGGCCCGGCTGCGGAGCACCATCGCCGAAGCGCGGCGCGATGCTTCGCTCACGCGCTTCCTCGTCGCCAACATGGTCTATCAGGACGGGCTGGTGGCGCTGTTCGCCTTCGGGGGGATCTACGGCGCGGGCGTGTTCGGCTGGGGCACGCTGGAGCTTGGGGTGTTCGGCATCCTGCTGACGGTCACAGGCACGCTCGGCGCGCTCATCGGCGGCGCGCTCGATGACCGGCTCGGAGCCCGTCCTGTCATCTTGGGAGCCCTGGCCGTCCTCGTCCTGGTCTGCCTCGGCATCCTCTCGCTCGGGCGCGATCACGTCCTGTTCGTGGTCCCCACCGCCCCGCCGCAACCCGGCGGCCTCTATGGCAGCGCGCCCGAACAGGTTTTCCTCGCGCTCGGCCTCGCCATCGGCGCAGTGGCGGGTCCGCTGCAAGCCTCGTCCCGCAGCCTGCTCGCCCGCCTCGTGCCGCCGAGCGAAGCGGGCCGCTATTTCGGCCTGCTCACCCTCTCCGGCAAAGTCACATCCTTCCTGGCGCCGCTCCTGGTCGCGCTCGCGACGGACATCACCGGCACGCAGGCGGCGGGGCCGGCGGTGTTGATCGCCTTTTTCGCCGCAGGCGGCTTCCTCCTGGCCGGCGTTCGGGAAGCTCACGCCCGTCATTCCGGTCGCCGCGAAGCGGCGGGCCGGAACCCATGAACACCGATGGTACAGAAAAGGGTTGTACCCGTCCCGGTCTATCCTGAAAGATAAGTGTCCATGGGTTCCGGGCTCGGGCCTCGGCCCGCCCGGAATGACATCCATGCAGCGTCCGCTCAGCCGAGCGTCACCGCCGTACCTGTCGCCGTGACCAGCATCATGCTCTCGTTCGCCCCGAGCGCCCCGTAATCCAGATCGACCCCGATCACCGCGTTGGCGCCGAGGCGCGCCGCCTCGTCCGCCATCTCCTTCAGGGCGGTGTCCCGGCCGGAGCGCAGCACCTTCTCGTAAGCGCCCGAGCGGCCGCCGACCACGTCGCGGATCGAGGCGAACCAATCGCGGAACACGTTGGCCCCAAAAATCGCCTCGCCCGAGACGACGCCGTGATAGGCGACGATGCGGCGGCCTTCGACGGACGGGGTGGTGGTGACGAGCATCAGGACCTCCTAGCGGTTGGTTCGTCCTGATGTAGGAGCCCCGCTCAGTGCCGGAAGTGCCGGCGTCCCGTAAACACCATTGCGAGCCCGGCCTCGTCGGCGGCGCGGATCACCTCTTCGTCACGCATGGAGCCGCCGGGCTGGATCACGGCGGTCGCCCCGGCCTCGGCCGCCGCCAAGAGGCCGTCCGCGAACGGAAAAAAGGCGTCCGACGCCACGACCGACCCCTTGGCGAGGCTGTCGCCGAGCCCGGCGGCTTTCGCGGCCTCCGCGGCCTTCCAGGCGGCGATGCGCGCGGAATCGACCCGGCTCATCTGGCCCGCGCCGACGCCGACAGTCGCGCCGTCCTTGGCGTAAACGATGGCGTTCGACTTGACGTGCTTGGCGACACGGAAGGCGAACCTGAGGTCCGCCAACTCCCGGTTCGAGGGCGCGCGCCGGGTGACGACTGTCAGGTCCATGTCGTCCACGGTGGCGTTGTCGCGCGCTTGCACCAGGAATCCGCCCGAGACCGTTCGCAGCCCGAAGCCGGGCTGGCGCGGGTCGGGCAGCGCGCCGGCGAGCAGCAGGCGCAGGTTCTTCTTCGCGCCAACGATCGCGACGGCCTCCTCGCTGGCGTCCGGGGCGATGATGACCTCGGTGAAAATCTCCACGATTTTTCGCGCTGCGTCGGCGTCGAGCGGACGATTGAGCGCCACGATGCCGCCGAAGGCGGATACCGGGTCGCAGCGCAGCGCCTTGTCGTAGGCTTCCAGCAAGGTCTCGCCTTCCGCGACGCCGCAGGGATTGGCGTGCTTGACGATGACGACCGCCGCGGTTCGATTCGGATCGAACTCGGCGACGCATTCATAGGCCGCGTCGGTGTCGTTGATATTGTTGTAGGAAAGCTGCTTTCCTTGCGCCTGCCGGGCCGTCGCGACGCCGGGGCGTTGCTCGGGCGTGCGGTAGAAGGCGGCCCATTGGTGCGGGTTTTCGCCGTAGCGCATCGGCTCCGCCAAAACCCCGCCGAGGGCCCGATAGGCCGGCGCCTGTTCGCCGATTTGGGCCGCAAGCCAATTCGAGATCGCGGCGTCGTAGGCCGCCGTGCGGGCATAGGCTTTTTGCGCCAATCGGCGCCGCAAGGTCAGCGTCAGCGCGCCGCCATGGGCGTCAAGATCGGCGAGAACCGCGCCGTAATCGGCGCCGTCGACCACCACCGCGACATCGCGATGGTTCTTGGCGGCGGCGCGGATCATGGCCGGGCCGCCGATGTCGATGTTCTCGATGCAGTCCTCGTAAACCTTTCCTGCCGCGACGGTGGCCTCGAACGGGTAGAGGTTGACGACCAAAAGATCGATCGGCGCGATGCCGTGGGCCAGCATGGCCGCCTGATGCTCCGGGTTCGCCCGCACCCCCAAAAGGCCGCCGTGAACGGCCGGATGCAGCGTCTTGATGCGCCCGTCCATCATCTCCGGGAAGCCGGTGAGGTCGGAGACCTCCTGCACGGACAGGCCCGCGTCGGCGAGCGTCTTATGCGTGCCGCCGGTCGAGACGAGGGCGACCCCGCGCTCGCTCAGCGCGCGCGCGAACGCGACAAGTCCGGTCTTGTCGGATACGGACAAAAGGGCGCGCGCCACGGACTTCAGATCGCTCGGCATCCGGCGGCTCCGCTCGGCAGACAGGCTCCCGCGGTAGCATGAACGCGCGCCGGAGTGGAGCGCGTTTCGCGGCCGCTCATCGGCTCCTGCCCGCATTCGACTCCGTCACGCGCTCGAACCGCCACTGCACGCCGGGGGTCTGGCTGGCCTTGAGCGCAAGGACGATTTGCTGCGTGCGCCGGGCGCTGTCGCTGGCCGCGAAGAACACGCTCTCCTCGACACGCGCCGCAACCGGGCCCGCATCGAACCGCCATGCCTCGCCGTTCGGCAGCACGAGCACGATCGAGCCGCCGTCCTCCGTCGGGCTCGCGGCGACGGCGGGGTGAAGGTGGAAGCGGATCGTCACGTCGTCGGCGCCAGCCTCTGCGCCATCGTGGATGAAAGCGTCCGCGCCGTCCAGGCGCTTGCCGTCCGGGGAGAGCCGCCATGTGCGCCGATGCGTGAGGCCGAAGGAGGCGCGGTAGCCGTCATGGCTGGCGCTGAGGCTGCCCTCGTCCCGCTCAACCGGCACCACGGCGGGGCCGTCGATGATGACGGCCCCGAGCCGGCGCAAAAGCCACGTCGCGAGCCTGCGCTCGACGCTTGAGCCGTGGGGGGCGAGGAAGCGGCAGGACGACGTTTCGGCGACGACGGCTGTCGAATGCGCGGCGGTGGACCGCGCCGCCTGGAGCGTCGTCCCGTCCCCCTGCGGCGCGCCGCAATTGACCACGAGGCGGTGCGTCCCGCTCGACAGTTCGAACGAAAGGCAGCCCGCATGCGCCTGGGCGGATTGGCGGATCGGCGGCGTCGCGCCGACATCGGCCGTCACCAGCGTGCCGCCTGCCTCAAGCCGCTCGTAGCCGGAGTGCGTGGCCCGCGGCATCGGCCGGTTCCGGGCGTCGTCGTAAATCAGGAGCGTGGCCAAACGGTCCATCCGCGTATGGCCCATGCCGTTGAAATGGGCGAGCGTACCGTCCCCGTGGCGGAAGAGGCGGAGCATCGCCAGCACGCCGTCGATGGTCCGCACCAGCGCCTGCGGCGGCTCGACGCCGCGGCTGGCGTAGATTTGCCGGAGCGGGAGGAGGTCGAGCAGCAGCTCGACCATCAGGCAAGGATTGCGGCTCGCATGGCCGCCGTCGGGCAGGAACTGGCGGTCGAGTTCCCGAGCCAAGCGTTTTGTCGCCCGCTCCTGGAGCGCCTCGAGCCCTTCGCAGCACAGGCCCGCGCACGCGAGCGCGATCAGGGCGAAAAGCCGCGCGGACGGCGGCGAGGCATCGCCGCGCAGGCTCCGCTCAAGATCCTGGACGCCGCGGCCCAGCGTCCGCATGAAGCGATGATAAAAGGCATGGTCCGCCTGGTCCAGGATGAGGGGCGAATGGCTGAGGAACGCCAGCATGCGCCGCGCGAGCACATGAGGGCGGCGCGCGAACCGCTTGTCGCCGCGCCCTTTGCCGATGAACTCGTCCACGAGCGCGCGCGCATTGGCCCGCGCGAGCGCGGTGTCCGCGCCCCTGAGATGGCGCAGCCAGCCGAAGCCATAGAACGCTTCGCCCCAGCCGTCGGACGGCGGGGCGAAGTCGAAGGGGGAGCGTCCGCCGGTCGCGAGCGCCCGTCCGGCGAGAACGAAGTATCCGGCGTAGATATCGGCGGCGACGGTCGGGTCGGCGGTGCGCAAATCCTGCGGCGCGAACAGCACCCGCTGCGGCGCAGGCGTTCTGAAACGAGTCCAGGCCGCGAGCGAGGCCGCCATCGCGCGACTGGATCGGACCGCCTCCTGCAAGGCAAGCTGGCTGCAGCCGCCGGCGTTCAGAGATCCCGTTCACGCCAAATCCTCACGCTCGCTTGCGCCGCAGCGGCACGGTCGAGCTACGCAACACTTTCTCGATTTATAGTTAATGCTTTGTAACCGGCAACGGACGCCGTCACGCTTCGCGGCGGCGCCAGCGCACGGCGAAGAACCCGTCGAGACCGCCGCCGCGGCCCTCGCCGGCGACCGGACTATGACAGGGGAGCGTGCGCAGATCGCCCGTCCCGGTCACGAGGTCCGCGAGACCTCCGATTTCGCCCGGCTCGACGGGGACGCAGGCGAAATGAGGGTGACGCGCGCGGAACGCCTCGGCTTGGTCCGCTCCCTCCTCCGGTTCGAGCGAGCAGGTGCAATAGACGAGCCGCCCGCCGGGGCGCACGAGCGCCGCCGCCTTGTCCAGCAGGCGGCGCTGGAGATCGGCGAGTTGTCCGATGTCCGCGTCCCGCTTTGTCCAAGCCACGTCCGGGTGGCGCCGGATCGTGCCGGTTGCGGTGCAGGGCGCATCGAGGAGAACGGCGTCGAACACGGATTCGTCCGGGAGCCCCAGCACGTCGGCCGCCGTCGTCTCCACGGACAGCCCGAGCCGGGCCATGTTTTCCGCGAGGCGTTGCAGGCGCCTGGCCGAGCGGTCGACGGCCAGCACGCGCGCGCCGGCGCTGGCGAGTTGCGCCGTCTTGCCGCCGGGGGCGGCGCAGAGATCGGCGATGCGCTCGCCGGGACGGGGCGCGACGAGGCGGGCCGGCAACGCCGCCGCGGCGTCCTGCACCCACCACGCGCCGTCGCCGTAGCCGGGAAGTTCGCGGACCGGGATCCCTCCGGCAGGCAGCCGCACGCTGCCGGTCGGCAGAACGACGCCGCCGAGGCGCTCGGCCCAGGCGTGCGGGTCTCCCCGGACCGTGAGGTCGAGCGCCGCGCCCCGGCGATGCGCCTCGGCGATGGCGCGCGCGCCGGCCGCGCCGAAGCGCTCCGTCCAGCGCCGCGCGAGCCAGTCGGGCGTGTCGTCCCCCAGCGCATCCGAGCCGTCCAGGATGCTTCGCCGCTCGCGCGCGATCCGGCGCAGGACAGCGTTCGCCAGGCTGACGAACGGCTTGAGGCGCTTGTCGCCCGCCGCGAGGCGGACCGCGGTGTCGACCGCCGCGTGGTCGGGCACATCGAGGAAGAGGATTTGGGCCGCGCCGATCGCGAGCAGCGCGGCGAAGCGCTCGTCGCCTGGCCAGCCTTTGGCGAGACGCTCAAGGAGGGCGCGGCGGAGGGTGCCGAAGCGGCGGAACAGCACGACGGCGATCGCCCGCGCCAGCGCCTCGTCGCGCGGCGGGAGCGCGGCCTGCGCGGCGAGGCGGGCGAAGACATCGTCGAGCGCGGCCCGGCTGCGCAGAACTTCGACGACGACGGCCCAGGCGAGGCGGCGCGGGCCGAGTCCGGCGGCGCCCTCCTGCGTCGCTCCTTGGGGTCCTGCGTCCACCGATGGCCGATCCTTCGCACGGTCCTTGACGCGGCGGCTTGCGCGCTCCACCTGCGCCGTTAGAGGCTCATGTGGGGGCCGCCCACGGGCAAGACCACATGGCAGGACCGCATGGCAGGACCGCATGGCATGTCCCATGAACGACCGCGATAACGACCGCGGCCCCGGCGAATCCCCGGCCGGCGCCGCGCCCGGCAAGGCGCTCTCCCTCGCCGCCCGCCGCGCGCTCGAGGAAGCCGCCGCGCGGCGGGCGGCGATCGACGCCCGCGCGGCCGAGGTCGCGCGCGTTCGAGAGCGCCAGGGCCGCGGCGGCCTGGAGCCGGTCCGCTATGAGGATTGGGAGGTGAAGGGGCTCGCGAGCGATTTTTGAGGCCCGCTCGCCCGATGCGACGTCAAGCTTGAGAGCGGTCCTGCCGGAACGGCTTCGGGCTCTTCCCGTTGAAAGGGGACGGCCCTAAGGAGGCGGCGATGACGGACACGACGATCAAGAAGGTATCGAGCGCACACTCGCCGATGGGCGCGATGGGCCAGGTTTACCTTGCGTCCGGCAAGCGGGTCGCGATGCGTCTCTGGCGGGACGAGCCGCCTCAGGACCGCAAGCCGGGCGCGCGGCGCGACTACGAGACCGTCGGCTACGTGATCGCCGGGCGCGCCGAGCTGATTTTGGAAGGCCAGACCATCGGGCTCGAACCCGGCGATTCCTGGCTCGTGCCGGCCGGGGCGGAGCACAGCTACCGCATCCTGGAGGCTTTCACCGCCGTCGAGGCGACCGCGCCGCCGGCGCAAGCGCATGGACGCGACGAGGGCTGACCCGCCCGCGTCCATCCGTTGCGAGCCTTCCTCCTACTGCACCACGACCACCGGCGTCCCGACCGCCACGCGGCCGAAGAGGTCGACGATGTCCTGGTTGTGCATGCGGATGCAGCCATAAGAGGCGTAGCGGCCGATCGAGTCGGGCCGATTGGTGCCGTGAATGGCGTACTGGCCCCGGCTCAGCGTGAGCGCCCTCGCGCCCATCGGATTGTGGGGCGAACCGCCGGCGATGACGTGAGGCAGGCGGGGATTGTCCCGCTTGACCTCGGCCGGCGGCGACCAGGCCGGCGCGACGTATTTGCCGTCGACCGAGGCCCAGCCGAACCATTGTTTCCCGGGCCGGCCGACGGCGACGGGATAGCGGATGGCGCTGCCGTCCCCCAGCGCGAGGTAAAGGCGTCGCTCGCTTGTCTTGATGATGATCGTGCCGGGCCGCACGCCGCCCTCGAACGCCACGCGCTCCCGCGCCTGGGCGGCCGGCGCGAGGCCGACCAGCATGGCCGCCGCGAGGACGGCCCATCCACTCTGTCTGAACATCCCTGAGGTCCTCTTCCGTAACCTGTGCAGGGATATTCACGGCCAAGATTTACGGTCCGGTTGGCGAAGATGGTGGCCGAATTGTGAATGGGCGCCGTTCGCGCCCGTGCGCCGCGCGGACTGGCAGGATGGTGAATTTTTGGTGACTGGGCTCAACCGATCGGACGTTGACGCAGGGCTTCCGAGGGAGGTCCGCTCCGCCGGCCGCTACCGCCCCTCGCGCCGCGCCATGAAGGCGAGTTTTTCGAACAGGCTCACGTCCTGCTCGTTCTTGAGCAGCGCGCCATGGAGCGGCGGGATGAGTTTTCGCGGGTCGCGCTCGCGCAAGTGTTCGGGGCCGATGTCCTCGGCAAGGAGGAGCTTGAGCCAATCGAGAAGCTCGGAGGTCGAAGGCTTTTTCTTCAGCCCCGGCGCCTCGCGGATCTCGAAGAAGATGCGCAGCGCCTCCTCGACCAGGCGGCGCTTGATGCCCGGATAGTGCACGTCGATGATGCGGGCCATCGTGTCGGCGTCCGGGAACTTTATGTAGTGGAAGAAACAGCGGCGCAAAAAAGCGTCCGGCAGTTCCTTCTCGTTGTTCGAGGTGATGACCACGATCGGGCGCTGCCTGGCCCGCACCGTCTCACCCGTCTCGTAGACATGGAACTCCATGCGGTCGAGTTCGAGCAGGAGGTCGTTCGGGAACTCGATGTCGGCCTTGTCGATCTCGTCGATGAGCAGCACGGGCCGCGTGTCGAGCGCAAACGCGTCCCACAGCTTGCCGTGCTTGATGTAGTGGCGCACGTCCGACACGCGCGGATCGCCGAGCTGGCTGTCGCGCAGGCGCGAGACGGCGTCGTACTCGTAGAGCCCCTGCTGGGCCTTGGTGGTGGACTTGATGTGCCAGGTGAGCAGCGGCGCGCCGACGCTCTTGGCGATCTCTTCGGCCAGCACGGTTTTGCCCGTGCCGGGCTCGCCCTTCACCAGCAGCGGCCGCTCCAGCACGATGGCGGCGTTGACCGCGACCTTCAGGTCCTCGGTCGCCACATAGGTTTGGGTGCCGGTGAACCGCGCCATCGATCTGTCCTTATCTGCGCCGTGATCTTTAGGTCTGCTGCCGACCGTTCGGCAACCGGAAGCCTGCGCCGATCCAGTCGATGAGCGGCGGGCATGAGGGAAAATATGTCCGAGGACAGCTACCACAAGGACCGGCTCGGCACCCGCAAGCTTCGCCCCGAGACCCTGATGCTCGGCTACGGCTACGACCCGGCGCTGTCGGAGGGCGCGGTCAAGCCGCCGGTGTTCCTCACCTCCACCTTCGTGTTCAGGACCGCCGAGGAGGGCAAGGCGATTCTTCGACTACGTGGCCGGGCGGCGCGAGCCGCCGCAGGGCGAGGCGGCGGGCCTCGTCTATTCGCGCTTCAACCATCCGAACAGCGAGATCGTCGAGGACCGGCTCGCCGTCTTCGAGGACGCCGAGGCGGGCCTCGTGTTCTCCTCCGGCATGGCGGCGATCGCCACCACGATCCTCGCCTTCGCCCGGCCGGGCGACGTGATCCTGCACTCGCAGCCGCTCTACGGCGGCACCGAGACGCTCGTCGCCAAGACGCTGGCCAACTTCGGCATCGGCGCGGTCGGCTTCGGCGACGGCGTCGACGAGGCGAGCGTGCGCGGCGGCGGCCGAGGCCGCGATGGCGAGAGGCCGCGTGTCCGCTCATCATGATCGAGACGCCCTCGAACCCGCTCAACACGCTGGTCGACATCGCGCTCGCGCGGCGCATCGCCGAGGAGATCGCCGCGCGCCAGGGCGAGCGGCCGATCATCGTCTGCGACAACACCCTGCTCGGCCCGCTCTTCCAGCATCCGCTGCGTCACGGGGCCGACATCTCGGTCTACTCGCTGACCAAATACGTCGGCGGCCACTCCGACCTCGATCGCCGGCGCGGCGCTCGGCTCGAAGGCGTTGATGCGGCCGGTCCGGCTGCTGCGCTCGGCCATCGGCACGCAGCTCGACCCGCATTCCTGCTGGATGCTCGGGCGCTCGCTCGAGACGCTGGCGCTGCGCATGAGCGCCGCCAACCGCAACGCCGAGATCGTCGCGCGGTTTCTGCGCGAGCACCCGAAGGTGACGCGAAGGTGCATCACCTGGCGTTCCTGCCGGAGGGGTCGCCCGCGCGAAGAGTCTATGCGGCGCAATGCGAGGCGCCCGGCTCGACCTTCTCGTTCGACGTGAAGGGCGGCGAAGCGGAGGCGTTCCGCGTGCTCAACGCGCTGCAGGTCTTCAAGCTCGCCGTCAGCCTCGGCGGCACCGAGTCGCTGACCTGCCACCCGGCCTCGACGACCCATTCGGGCGTGCCGAAGGAGACGCGCGACCGGCTCGGCGTGACCGATGCGACGATCCGGGTGTCGATCGGCATCGAGCACCCGGACGACCTCGTGGCCGACCTCGCGCAGGCGCTCGCGACGCTGGAGTGAGCCGTCCTTACTCGGCGGCCTGGAGCGCGTCGGGCTTGGCGGGCGAGATCGCGACCGACTCGCCGCAGCCGCAGGCCGAGGTCTGATTCGGGTTGTTGAACACGAACTGCGACGAGAGCTTCGTGGTCTGGAAATCCATCTCGGTGCCGAGCAGGAACAGCACCGCCTTGGGATCGATCAGGACTTTCACGCCCTTGTCCTCGATCACCTCGTCGAGCGGGTTGACGCTCTCGGCGTATTCCATGGTGTAGGACATGCCGGCGCAGCCGCCGTTCTTGACGCCGACGCGCACGCCGACGATCGGCTTATCGGCCTTGGCGATGATGTCCTTGACGCGGGTCGCGGCCGCGTCGGTCAGGCTGACGACCTTGAAGCTGGGCAGAGCCATGTCTCTCTCCGGCGGCCGGGTTCAAGGCCCGGGCAGAACGAGGGGGAACTGCCTCTTAGATAAGGGTTCGGGCCGACGCGGTCGAGGGGGTGGCGCTTCGACGGACCGGCCGGCCGCGCTATGGTGGGCGCAACGTTTGGAGCAGGCGATGGCTGAGGCCGCGTCACGGCTGATGACCCCCGAGGAGTTCTTCCAGTGGCAGATCGGCCAGGAGGACCTCTACGAACTCGTGGATGGCGTGCCGGTCAAGATGCTCAAGATGATGACCGGCGCGAGCGCGCAGCACGACCTCGTGGTCGTGAACGTCATCATCAGCCTTGGCAACCAGCTTCGAGGCGGTCCTTGCCGGCCCTGACCGACGATGTCGCGTTGCGGACCAAAATCGGGACGTTGAGGCGGCCCGACGTCATGGTCGAGTGCGCGCCCTTCGAGCGCGACACCTACGAGGCGCGCGAGCCCAAGCTGGTGGTCGAAGTGCTCTCGCCGTCCACGACCAACATCGACCGCTTCCGCAAGCTCGACGAATACAAGCGTCACCCCGGCCTGTCCTACATTCTCCTGATCGACACGTTCACCCCGGAAGCGAGGCTCTACCGGCGTGAGGATGGCGGGGATTGGGCGGCCGAAAACTTCGAGGGGCTGGACGCGACGGTCGCGCTGCCGCTGATCGGGGCCAGCCTCCCGCTTAGCGACGTGTTCGAGGGGCTTCGTTTCGCGTGAGCGGGCAGGCGGCCCACGCCTAATACGTCGCCCAGAGGCCCGGCGTGGCGAATTCGAGCAGGTGCCCGTCCGGGTCGCGGAAGTAAAGGCTCTGGCCGCCGCGGGGCCAAGCCGTGCGGCCCTCGATCGCGACGCCATGACGGCCCAGGCGGTCCTCCCAGGCCACAAGGTCGGCGGCGTCGATCGCGAAGGCGATGTGGAGCGGTCCGTGACCGTCATGCGGCGGGATCGTGCCGCCCGGCAGTCCTCACGGTCTCAAGCGTCGCGCCGCGCCGGAACACCAGCAGCACGCTGCGTCCGCCCACGTCGTAGGCCCGAAAGCGCGCATCCTTCGCGAGCGCGGAAAGGCCGAGCAGTCTCTTCGTAGAACCGGGCGGCGCGCTCAAGATCCTCCACGTAAAGCGCCGTTTCGAGGACGCCGTTGAGCCTGGGCATCGTCGTCCCCGTCCTCACCACATGTCGAGCGCGACCCGCGCCTCGTCGGACATGCGGCTCTGATCCCAGGGCGGGTCGAAGACCATGTTGACCTTGACGTCCCTGACGCCCGGCACGGTGGCGACGGCGTTCTCGACCCAGCCCGGCATTTCGCCGGCGACCGGGCAGCCGGGCGCCGTCAGGGTCATGTCGATGGTGACGTTGCGGTCGTCGTCGATGTCGACCCGGTAGATCAGGCCGAGCTCGTAGATGTCGGCCGGGATTTCCGGGTCGTAGACGGTCTTCAGCGCCGCCACGATGTCGTCGGTCAGGCGGTCGAGCTCTTCCGGCGGAATGCGCGGCAGCCGAGGCGACCATGGCAGGCGTGTTCGGCGCTGGTGCCTTCGGGAGGACTGGTGGCCTCGGTCATGGTGTCGATCCTTCACGCAGAACAGGGTCTCGGCCTTCTGCAGGGCCTCGGCCAGCTTATCCACTTCGGCCCGCGTGTTGTAGAGGCCGAACGACGCACGGCAGGTCGAGGTCACGCCGAAGCGCTCGAGGAGCGGCATGGCGCAATGCGTGCCGGCGCGCACCGCCACGCCCTGCCGGTCGATCACCGTCGCGACGTCATGGGCGTGCGCGCCCTTCATCTCGAAGGAGAGGATGGCGCCCTTGCCCTTGGCGCGGCCGAAGATGCGCAGCGAGTTCATCGCGCCCAGGCGCTCGTGCGCGTAGGCCGACAGCGCCGCCTCGTGCGCCTGGATGCGCTCGCGCCCGAGCTCCATCATGAAGCGCAGGGCCGCGCCGAGGCCGATCGCCTCGACGATCGGCGGCGTGCCGGCCTCGAAGCGGTGCGGCGGGTCGTTGTAGGTGATGCCCTCGCAGCGGACCTCGTCGATCATCTCGCCGCCGCCCTGGTAGGGCGGCATCCTCTCGAGCCATTCGCGCTTGCCGTAGAGGACGCCGATGCCGGTCGGGCCATAGACCTTGTGGCCGGTGAAGACGTAGAAGTCGGCGTCGAGGTCGCGCACGTCGACGTCGAGGTGCACCGCCCCCTGCGCGCCGTCGACCAGCACCGGCACGCCGTGCGCATGGGCGATGCGGACGATCTCCTTCATCGGCGTCACCGTGCCGAGCACGTTCGACATGTGCGTGATCGCGACGATCTTGGTGCGCGGCGAGAACAGCTTCTCGAATTCGTCGAGGAGGAAGTTGCCGTCGTCGTCGACCGGCACCCACTTGATCACCGCGCCCTTGCGCTCGCGCAGGAAGTGCCAGGGCACGATGTTGGAATGGTGCTCCATGATCGAGAGGATGATCTCGTCGCCCTCCCCGATCGCCATGCGTGCCGAAGCGAGTTGGCGACGAGGTTGTAGGCCTCGGTCGCCGACTTGGTGAACATGATCTCGTCCGATGGAGCCCGCGTTGAGGAAAGCGCCGCACGTCCTCGCGCGCGCCCTCGAAGGCCTCCGTCGCGGCGTTCGCCATGTAGTGCAGGCCGCGATGGACGTTGGCGTAGCCCGTCTCCATGGTCCGCACCATGGCGTCGATCACGGCGCGCGGCTTCTGCGCCGAGGCGGCGTTGTCGAGATAGACGAGCGGCTTGCCGTAGACCTGGCTGCGCGAGGATCGGAAACTCGCGCCCGGATCGCCTCGACGTCGTAGGGCGCGTGATGAAGGGTGCGTTCATCGCGTGACCTCAAGTCTCCTCGTCCCGCCGTGCGGGGAGAGGCCTGCGCGGGAGCGCAAGGCGAGCGGAGCGGGGTGAGGGGGCGTATCCGAAGAGCCTCGTCCTGAGATGCCCCCTCACCCTCACCGCCGGCTGCGCTCGGCCTATCAGGCCGATGCAGCCCTCCCCGCACCGCGGGAGAGGTGACATCAGGCGCGCGCCTTCAGCCAGCCTTCGACGACCGCGATCAACGCCTCGCGCACGCCCTCGTTCTCGACGAACTCGACCGCCTCGCCGAGGAACGCCTGAACCATCAGGCTCTCGGCCTCCGTGCTGCGGCAGGCCGCGGGCCATGAGGTAGAACAGCAGGTCCTCGTCGAGCTCGCCGCAGGTCGCGCCGTGGGCGCATTGCACGTCGTCGGCGAAGATCTCGAGCTCGGGCTTGTTGTTCATCGTCCCGCCCTCGCCGAGCAGGAGCAGCGCCGCCGACATCATGCGGCCGTCCGTCTTCTGCGCATGCGGCGCTGACGATGATCTTGCCCTGGAACACGCCGGTCGCCTCGCCGTCGATGACGGTCTTGAACAGCTCGCGGCTCGTCGCAATGCGGCACGGCATGATCGACGACGAGCGTCGGTGTCGGCGTGCTGGCGGCCTTGATCATGGTGGCGCCGTTGACGTGCGCCGTCGAATGCTCGCCCGCGAAGTCGAGAAAGACCTGGTGGCGCGAGACGGCGGCGCCGGTCGACGACGTTGAGGCTGTCGAACGACACGTCGCGCGCCGAGCCGCGCCGTCAGCGTCGACAGCGCGAGCGCCTCGCCGGCCCTCGGCGTTGAGCCGCACGTGGCGCACCTTCGCGCGGTCGCCGGCCACGATCTCGACGACGTCGTTCGGCTGATGCGCGACGCCGTCCGGGCCCTCGTGCGACTCTCGAGCAGCGTCACGGACGCCGCCGTCCTCGACCACGACGAGGACGCGCGTCGCGGTCGCGACGGCGTGCCGGCCCGGCGTGACGAAGCGCAGGTGGACCGGCGTCTCGACGGCCGCGCCCGGAGCGACGCGGATCACCACGCCGTCGGTCATGAAGGCGGCGTTGAGCTGATAGACGGCGTTGTCGCGCGCCGGCGCGACCGGGCTGATCTGGGCGAGCAGCGGATGGCCGGAGGCCAGCGCCTCGGCGAGCGGCACGACCTCGACGCCGTCCGGCAGCGCGTCGAGGTCGGAGGCTTCGCGCGACGACATGGCCGTTGACGAACGCGAGGCTGCACGGCGTCGACGCCCGCGAAGGCCGTCGCCTGCGGCAGAGCGCCGCGGCGGCGTCCGCCGCCGACGGCTTCGGCGCGAGCGGGGCCGCCTCGCGCATCAGGGCGCGCAGGTCGGTGTATTTGAACTCCTCGACCCGCCGGTGCGGCAGGCCGCGCTCGGCGAAGAGCGCGGAACGCCTGCTCGCGCGGGCCGGCGTCGCCGGGAAGCGCGGCCTTCGCGGCCTCGAACGCCTGCGACCAGCGCCGGTCTCGGCCGGCGTCTTCATGAGGGTGATCTCGGCCATCGTCACGCCGCCTGCGGTTTCGCGGTAATCGGCGTAGCCGTTGGCTTCGAGCTCGAGCGCCAGTTCCTTGCCGCCCGACTTCACGATGCGCCCGTGCGCCATCACGTGCACGCTGTCCGGCACGATGTAGTTGAGCAGGCGCTGGTAGTGGGTGATGACCAGGAACGAGCGCTCGGGCGAGCGCAGGGCGTTGACGCCCTCGGCGACGATGCGCAGCGCATCGATGTCGAGGCCGGAATCGGTCTCGTCGAGGATGCAGAAGCGACGGCTCCAGCAGCGCCATCTGCAGGATCTCCATGCGCTTCTTCTCGCCGCCCGAGAAGCCGACATTGAGGCCGCGCTTCAGCATGTCCTCGCGGAATCTGCGAGCTTTGGCCGCGGCCGCGTTGACGCGCTTCATGAAATCCGGCGTCGTCAGCTCGGCCTTCGCCGCGCGCCTTGCGCTGAGCGTTCAGCGCCGCCTTCAGGAACGTCATCGTGGCGACGCCGGGAATTTCGAGCGGATACTGGAAGGCGAGGAACACGCCGGCGGCGGCGCGCTCGTCGCGGCTCCATGTCGAGCAGGTTCTCGCCCGTCGAGCAGCATCTCGCCGTCGAGGACCTCGTAATCCTCCTTGCCGGCGATCACGTAGGACAGCGTCGACTTGCCCGAGCCGTTCGGCCCCATGATGGCCGCGACCTCGCCCGTGTTCACGGTGAGGGTGAGGCCGTTGAGGATGCGCTTGTCCTCGATCTGGACGGTGAGGTTCTTGATTTCGAGCATCTTGAATTTCCTTCATCGTCATGCCTGAGGCGCGCATCCCGAGCTCTCGAAGGATGGGCTTGTCCGAGCGCCGACCTCGGTCCTTGCGCGACGCCTCGTCGCGACGCCCCGGGGGGAGGTGAACGCGTTGTGTTAGCCCACCGAGCCTTCGAGCGAGATCGAGATCAGCTTCTGCGCCTCGACGGCGAACTCCATCGGGAGCTGCTGGAGCACGTCCTTGACGAAGCCGTTGACGATCAGCGCCGTCGCCTCCTCGGCCGAGAGGCCGCGCTGCAGGCAGTAGAACAGCTGGTCCTCGGAGATCTTCGAGGTCGTCGCCTCGTGCTCGAACACGGCGCTGGCGTTCTTCGACTCGATGTAGGGCACCGTATGGGCGCCGCAGTCGTTGCCGATCAGCAAGCGAGTCGCAATTGGTGAAGTTGCGCGCGCCCGACGCCTTGCGGTGCGCCGAGACGAGGCCGCGATAGGTGTTCTCCGAGCTGCCCGGCCGCGATGCCCTTGGAGATGATCCGGCTCGTCGTGTTCTTGCCGAGATGGATCATCTTGGTGCCGGAATCGACCTGCTGGCGGCCGTTCGAGACCGCGATCGAGTAGAACTCGCCGCGCGAGTCGTCGCCGCGCAGGATGCAGGACGGATACTTCCAGGTGATGGCCGAGCCGGTCTCGACCTGCGTCCAGGAGATCTTCGAGTTCTTGCCCCGGCAATCGCCGCGCTTGGTGACGAAGTTGTAGATGCCGCCCCGGCCCTCGGCGTCGCCCGGATACCAGTTCTGGACGGTCGAGTATTTGATCTCGGCGTCGTCGAGCGCGATCAGCTCGACCACGGCGGCGTGGAGCTGGTTCTCGTCGCGCTTCGGCGCCGTGCAGCCCTCGAGATAGCGACACGTAGGAGCCCTTGTCGGCGATGATCAGCGTGCGCTCGAACTGGCCCGGTGTTCTTCTCGTTGATGCGGAAATAGGTCGACAGCTCCATCGGGCAGCGCACGCCCGGCGGCACGTAGACGAACGAGCCGTCCGTGAAGACGGCCGAGTTCAGCGTCGCGAAGAAGTTGTCGGTCACCGGCACGACCGAGCCGAGATACTTGCGCACGAGGTCGGGATGCTCGCGGATCGCCTCGGAGATCGAGCATGAAGATCACGCCGGCCTTCTTCAGCTCTTCCTTGAAGGTCGTCGCGACCGAGACCGAGTCGAACACCGCGTCGACGGCGACGCGGTTGCGCCGGCTCGACGCCGGCCAGGATTTCCTGCTCGCGCAGCGGGATGCCGAGCTTCTCGTAGGTCTTCAGGATCTCGGGATCGACCTCGTCGAGGGACTTCGGCGCCGCGTTCATCTTCGGCGCGGCGTAGTAGTAGATGTCGTTGTAGTCGATCGGCTCGTACTGACACGCGCGCCCAGGTCGGCTCGCGCATGGTGAGCCAGCGCCGATAGGCGTCGAGCCGCCACTCGAGCATCCACGCGGGCTCGCCCTTCTTGGCCGAGATGAAGCGGACGATGTCCTCGGAGAGGCCCTTGGGGGCCTTCTCCATCTCGATGTCGGTCGCGAAGCCGTACTTGTACTGGTCGACGTCGATCGAGCGGACCTGCTCGATCGTCTCCTGCACTGCAGGCATCTGTCTCTCCCACCTCTCACGGTTTCAAGGACCGCGGGTTGATGAAACTGGAAGGCGAGCGCGGCCGTTCAGGCCGCGTTCGCCCTCCGCTTATATAGGGTCTCGACCAGCTTTTCGCACGCCGCCGCGAAGCGGCCGACATCCTCTTGCGTCGATCTCCACCCGAAACTCACGCGGAGGGCGCCTTCGGCCAGCGCGGGCGCGACCCCCATCGCCTCGAGCACATGCGACCGCCGGACCTTGCCGGACGAACAGGCCGAGCCGGACGACACGGCGACGCCCTCAAGGTCGAAGGCGATCAGCGCCGTTTCGGCCCGGACGCCGGGTATCGCGAAGGCCAAGGTGTTCGGCAGCCGCTCGGCGCGCGGCGCCGAAGATCAACGGTTTCCGGCGCCGACGCGCCGGAGCTCGGACTCGCCGGCGTCCCGCAAGCGCCTCGAGCAGCGGGCCAGTTCGGCCGCAAGATCCGCGCCAAGCGAGCTCGGCCGCGACCCGAACCCGGCGATCCCGGCGACGTTCTCGGTGCCGGCGCGAAACCCGCGCTCCTGCCCGCCGCCGCGGATGAGGCGATCGCCGATCTCGATCTGGTCCGACGCGAGGACGATCGCGCCGACGCCCTTCGGGCCGCCGAGCTTGTGAGCCGACAGCGTCAGCACGTCCGCTCCGAGCGCTGCGCCGTCGAGCGGGATCTTTCCGGCGGCCTGGACGGCGTCGGCATGGAGGAGCCCGCCGTGCGCGTGGACGATGCGCGCCGCCTCCGCGACGGGCTGGAGGACGCCGGTCTCGTTGTTGGCGACCTGGACCGAGACGAGGATGCGCCGTCCCTCATGGCGCGCCAGTGCAGCCTCCAGCCAGGCGAGGTCGACGACGCCATCGCCGTCGACCGGAAGGCGCCGCGCCGCCTCCGGCGCGAACCGATGTCCGTCCAGCACGCAAGCGTGCTCGGTCGCGCCCATGAGAAGCAGCGACGCAGCCCCCGCCTCGGCGGCCCGCCGCAGCGCCGGCGTCAGGACCGCGTTGTTCGCCTCCGTCCCGCCGCTGGTGAAGATGACGTTCTTGGCTCTGGCGCCCGACAAGCGCCGCGACCTGCTCCCGCGCGGTCTCGACGCCGGCGCGCGCCGCCCGGCCTTCGGCATGCGACGGACGAGGCGTTTCCGGGCGACGTCAGGGCGCGCGCGACCGCCTCCGCCACCTCGGGCCGCAGCGGCGACGTGGCGTTATGGTCGAGATAGGTGCGCTCGCCTGCGCTCATCTCGAAGTCCGTCGCTTTCCGAGCTTTGGAGCCGGACGAATCAATCGCTTGCAATCGACCCCGGTTGCCGTGCTAAAGCACGCGCAACCACATCTGTCTCGACGCTGTCGCAGGGCTGCGGAGTCATCGCCCCGTGGCCAATGCACTTTAGAATAATTCTAAAGCGGATTTAGGGTCCGCCAGAGCCTTAAGTCAAGGCCGCTCCGCGAGTCGTGTCGCGCATAGCTGGGCGCAGTCCGAGCAGCGCTCGATCAAGAGGTTCGCATTATGCCTGAGGTCATCTTCACCGGGTCCTGCCGGCCGCATCGAAGGCCGCTACCAGCCCGCCAAGCAGCGGGGCGCGCCCGATCGCCATCGTGCTGCACCCGCATCCGCAGTTCGGCGGCACGATGAACAACCAGATCGTCTACAATCTGTTCTACAACTTCGTGAAGCGCGGCTTCTCGGTGCTGCGCTTCAATTTCCGCGGCGTCGGCCGCAGCCAGGGCGCTTTCGACCACGGCCAGGGCGAGCTGTCCGACGCCGCCGCGGCGCTCGACTGGGCGCAGGCCGTCAACCCGGACGCCCGCGACTGCTGGATCGCCGGCGTCTCCTTCGGCGCCTGGATCGGCATGCAGCTCCTGATGCGCCGTCCGGAGATCGAGGGCTTCATCTCGATCGCGGCGCACGGCCAACCGCTTCGATTTCTCCTTCCTCGCCCCCTGCCCGTCCTCCGGCCTGTTCGTCCACGGCTCCGAGGACCGCGTCGCGCCGGTCAAGGAGGTGGTGAGCGTCATCGAGAAGGTGAAGACCCAGAGGGGCATCAAGATCGAGCACGCAGTCGTCGACGGCGCCAACCACTTCTTCGACGGCAAGGTCGACGAGCTGATGACGACCGTCGGCGGCTACCTCGACGCGCGCCTCGGCAGCAGGCCGAGGTCGATCGCGTCAAGGAGAAGGGGCGCGAGCGGGAGAAAGAGCGCGAGCGCCAGCGCCAGCGGGAGATCGAGCGCCAGGAAGAGCGCGCAGCGGCGCCGGCAGCGATGCAGGCGCCGATGCAGAGGTAACGGACCAGCCAGCGTGATCAAGATGGTAGCTCTGTGGGGTGCAGGGCTGCTGGTCCTGCTGATGCGGGCCTTGCCGCAGCGTATTGGTACACGCTCAGCCTGCCGGGCGAGCCCTACGCCGGGCCGCCGCCGCCCGTGACGGCTGCGCGAGCAAGACCTCGCCGAGCGTCTTCTCGCCGCCACGTCGTCGCCCATATGCCAGCGAGCTCGCAAGCGACGCAGCCTACGGCCACACGGTGCCGCGAAACTTGACGCCGCGCTCGAGAAATCCGCACGCCGAAGCCGCTGAAGGCGCTCGGCTACGCGCCGCAAGCGCAGGTCTACGACATCGGCGGCAAACCTGTGCGCAACATTGCTGTCGAGTTGTCGCCGCCCGGCGCGACCGCAACGACCGGCCGGCCCTCGTGATCGGCGCGCGTGTACGACTCCGCCGAAGACGCGGCCGGGCGCCAACGACAATGGCAGCGGCTCGGCCGCCGTGCTCGAGCTTGCGCGCCTGTTGAAGGACGCGCCGCTCAAGGACAAGAGCCTGCGCCTCGTACTCTTCGTCAATGAGGAACCGCCCTATGACCGCACGCCGGACATGGGCAGCTATCGCTTTCGCCAAGAGCCTGCGTGACCGGAGGGCGAGACGGTGCTGGGCATGATCTCGCTCGAGACCATCGGCTGCTTCTCCGACAAGCCCGGCTCGCAGCGCTATCGCAGGTTCCCGTTCAGCTACTTCGTTTTCCGACGTGGCCGAGACTTCATCGCCCGGTAGGCGCTGCGCCAGGCAGGAGTGCGTGGTCGGCGCCTACCGAAATCGCCAAACGTGTCAGGTTTCCGAGCCTGGCGGCGCGGCTGCCGGACTCAAGTTCCCAGCATGCGGCTGGATCGCCGACAAGGCTGTCACTTAAACTAGGATCGAGCGTTTCGGCTATCCCGCCTCATGGACCAACCGGCGCTGTTAACCGTTATCGCGACTAGCCCTAGCCGCGGCCTGACGCCCGCAAGGTCGACGATGACGAAATTGGCGCGCATCACCCTCGGCCTTGAGCAGACTGTGCGCGATCGGCCGTCGCTCACGGCTGCGCCGGAACACGCCGCCCGTCATCGGCTCCTGCACGCCGGTCGTCTCGGAAAGGTGATCGGCAGCCCCTTGAGGCTGCGCACGGCGAGATAGGCGAAGGCCTGCGCCTCCAGAATGGCCGAGGACCAGCCGACCGCGTCGGCGGTCGTGACCTCGGCGTTCAGCATGCCGGCGAGCAGTCTCATCAGCTCGCGGTTGCGCGCGCCGCCGCCGCCGACGACCCAGCGCGCCGGCTCCTCGGGCAGCGAAGCTCGCGCGCCGCGCCGACGGCCCGCGCCGTGAAGGCGGCGAGCGTCGCCGCGCCGTCCTGCGGTCGAGAGGTGGCCGACCGGATGCGATGCGAGAACTCGTTGCGGTCGAGCGACTTCGGCGGCGGCTTGCGCGAAGTAGCGGATGGGCCAGGAGCCAGGCCAGCAGCGTCCTCGTCCGGCTGCCCGCGCGCGGCGGTGCGCGCCGTCCTCGTCGAAGGGCTGTGCCGGCGCGCGCCCGCATCCAGTCGTCGATCAGCGCGTTGCCCGGCCCGGTGTCGAAGGCGAGCAGGCCGCCGTCGCGCGCCGACCAGCGTCACGTTGGCGACGCCGCCGATGTTGAGCACCGCGACCGGCGGCTCGAGCCCGGATAGCGTCGACGAGCGCGCGATGAAACACGGGCACCAGCGGCGCGCCCTGCCCGCCCGTCGGCGACGTCGGCGGCGCGAAGATCGTAGACGACGGGACGGCCGAGCGCTCGCGCCAGCGGCCGCGCCGTCGCCGAGCTGCACGGTGAGCCGGGCCTCGGGCCGATGCAGCACGGTTTGCCCGTGAAAGCCGACCACATCGACGGCGTCGGCCGACAGATTCTTGCCGCGCAAAAAAGCTTCGACGGCCTCGGCATGCGCAGCGGGTCACGAGCGCTTCCGCCTCGGCGAGCCGCCCGCGGCGATCCTGCCGACCCGCCATGCCCGCCGCGTCGGCGAACGCCGCGGCGAGGCAGGCGCGCTCCTCCTCCGTGTAGGCGCGGTAGCCGGCCGGCCCGAGCTTTACCACCCGCTCGCCGTCGGTCTCGACAAGCGCGACGTCGATCCCGTCGAGCGACGTGCCGCTCATCAGCCCGATGGCGCGCAGAGCGGCCATGCCAAACCCCCTCGTGTTTTCGCCCAAGCGGGATGCTATGGAGCCGCAGTCGTGCAACGCCGCTAGCACGTCCGAGCCGCGCCTGTCCCGGCCGCCTTTACCTCAACGCCGCGCCGATCTTAAACAGGCCAAAGCTCTGTGCGGCCCCAACGACGAGACGTCCGATGAGCGCGCCGACAATCCGAATTCCTGCGCATCCTGACCGAGCGCGGCTACATCCACCAGTGCTCCGATCCGGACGGCCTCGACGACGCTCGCCCGGCCGGCGGGCTCACGGCCTATGTCGGCTACGACTGCACGGCGCCCGTCGCTGCATGTCGGGCAGCTTCGTCTCGATCATGATGCTGCACTGGCTGCAGCAGACCGGCGGCAAGCCGATCGCGCTGATGGGCGGCGGCACCACGCGGGTCGGCGACCCGTCCGGGCAGGGACGAGAGCCGCAAGCTCCTCACCGTCGAGCAGATCGAGGCCAACAAGGCCGGCATCAGGCACGGTGTTCTCGCCGCTTCCTCCGCTTCGGCGACGGGCCGAGACGACGCCATCATGGTCGACAACGCCGAATGGCTGACGCAAGCTCAACTACATCGAGTTCCTGCGCGACGTCGGCCGGCATTTCTCGGTCAACCGCATGCTGTCCATGGACATCGGTGAAGCTGCGGCTCGAGCGCGAGCAGGAGCTGTCCTTCCTCGAATTCAACTACATGATCCTGCAGGCCTACGACTTCGTCGAGCTGGCCCGGCGCTACGGCTGCATCCTGCAGATGGGCGGCTCGGACCAGTGGGGCAACATCGTCAACGGCATCGACCTCGGCCGCCGCATGGGCACGCCGCAGCTCTATGCCCTCGACCTGCCCGCTGCTCACCACCGGCCTCCGGCGCCAAGATGGGCAAGACCGCCGCCGGCGCCGTCTGGCTCAACGCCGACATGCTGGCGCCCTACGACTACTGGCAGTTCTGGCGCAACACCGAGGACGCGCGACGTCGGGCCGCTTCCTGCAGGCTGTTCACCACGCTGCCGCTGGACGAGATCGCGCGGCTGGAGGCGCTGCGAGGGCGCCGAGATCAACGAGGCCAAGAAGGTGCTCGCGACCGAGGCGACCGCGCTGCTGCACGGCCGCGAGGCCGCCGAGCAGGCGGCCGAGACGGCGCGCAAGACCTTCGAGCAGGGCGCGCTGGCGGAGAGTCTGCCGACCGTGGAGGTCGCCGCGGGCGGTGCTCGAGGCCGGGCTCGGCGTGCTGACGGCGTTCGGCCCGGAATACGCGAGGCTCGTGCCCTCGACGAGCGAGGCGCGCCGGCAGGTCAAGGGCGGCGGCCTGCGGGTCAACGACCGGCCGGTGACGGACGAGCGCGGCGGTGCTGCGCCGAGCGACCTCACCCCGGAAGGCGTGATCAAGCTGTCGTTCGGCAAGAAGCGGCACGTGCTGCTGCGCGCCGCCTGAGCGCTCCGCTCTCAGCGCTCGGTCTGCGCCGGCGGCAGGAGCGTCGCCCGCGGTCGCGTCGCATGCTCGCCGGAGCCGGCCCCGAACAGCTTGCGCAGGAACCCGGGCGCGACCGCCGAGAGCGGGTTGACCGTCAGCGTCGGCTGGCTCGCGGCCCCGAGATCGCGGAAATTGACCGCGAACAGCCCCTCGTTCTTGCCGCCGCCGAGGATCGGCCCGAACAGCGGCACTTGCGCGAAGGCGTTGTTGAGCCCGTAGGCCGGAACGAAGGTGCCGGAGATGTCGGCCCGGTCGCGGCCGTAGTCGATCCAGCCGCCGAGCGTGAAGCCGACCTGCGATGCCCGCAGACCACGCCGTCGCGGAACTCGAGCCGGCTCGCGGTCCGCGCTGAACTCGGCCCGCAGCCTTGTGAACGCGACCTCGCTGACGTCGAAGCGCGGCGTCGGCGATGCCGGCGCGGTCCTCGGGCATCGCGGCCTGGGCTGCGTCGACGCGATCCGCCGCAGCGCCGGCTCGTTGCGCAGCGCGAAGCTCGTCGACCGATCACGAGCCCCGTTGCGGCCCGTCGCCGGTCGTCAGCTGCACCGAGAGCGCGCCGCCGATCATCCGCTGATAGATATCGACGAAGCGCAGCGTCGCGCCGGCGTCGCTCCGATTGGAGCACCAGGACCGGCGCGCCGCGTGCTCCGCGCGCGAGTCTGGGCCGTCACCGGGCGCTCCTGAGCGCAGCTTGCGGCCGAACTGCAACTGACTGCATCTCCCGGTTGCCGCGATCGGGCGCCTTGAACGTCGCGTTCGTCAGCGCCTCGTCGTTAAGCCGGTCAGGATGTTGATCGCGAAGTCGAGATCGACGATCGCGCTGAATCGGCTCCGTCTGCTTGCGGAACCTCGCCGAAGCCAAGCGAGGTCGGCTGCGGATGAACGGCCGTGCGTCCGCCACGTTGCCGCGCACGGCGACCTTGTAGGCGCCGTTGCTGCGCTCGAGCTGAGCCCGCATGTCGTCGCCGGGGGAAAGCTTGAAGGCTCGACAGATCGGCCTTCTCGAGGCTGCCCGTCGCGCCGAGAGCGTGACCGCGCCGCGCATCTGCACGGGGCCGCTGTCGAGCGTGAGATCGCGCAACTCGGCCCCCGTGCCGGCCTCGAGCACGTGAAGGCGAGCTTCCGGGCCGTCCGGCCGGCTTGACCCAGCCCGGAACGAGGTTGTCGATGACGGCCTTGGTCAGGTCCGCCTCGACCCGTGGCGCCGCCTTTGGCGTTCTTGCCGAGCGGCAGGGAGACCTCGACCGGCAAGGGCCCGGTCAGCTGCGAGCCGAACGATAAACCTTGCTTGGCGCGGGCCGCCTCGTCCATCGTGAGCGACACGACGGCCTCGCCGGCGACCGCCGGAAGGTTGGCGCACGTCGATGGTGGCCGGACCGCCCGCGAGCCGCCCGCCGCCCCTGATCGCCAGGCCGCCGTTCTGCGTAGCCGACCGAGAGGTTGGCGCCTTCGAGCCGATCCTTCCCGAAGACCTTGTCGATCGTCAGATCGCCGACAGAGCGCCGGTCACGGAGATGGGCAGATCCTGAAGGTCCGGGATGTTCTTGATCGTGAGCGGAATGTTCACCCGCGAGATCCGCCCGGCCCTTCATGGCGGAGGGGTCGATGTCGAGGTGCGGCGAGGTCGCGCATCAAGGGCGCGTGCAGAAGCGATCCGAGGGCGTCGGCTCCGCCGTCCAGCCGGAACCCGATCGCGGGCGATCGCATCCTTCGGCCAGTAGTTCGGCCATGCCGAACGAGCCCTCGCTGATCGCGAGGGTCCGTCCATCGGGCATCTGCACGCGCGCGCCCGAAGCCTGGAGGAACGCCGTCGTGCCGGTGACGGTCCCGCTGACGGCGGCGCGCGAGAGCGGCGGCAAGCCCTCGGCGACGGCGAGTTCGGCGTCGCGCAGCGCGAAGTCGATCTTGACGGCCTCGTCCGGAATCGGCCCGCCATTGGCTCCCTTGACGATCTCGCTCGCCGTCATCCTGACTGCGATGTTCACGGTCTCGGCGAGGCCGGCGTGAAGGTTCTGGCCAAGATAATGGCGCACCGGCACCGCGATCGCCTCCGGCCACAGGCGCAGGGCGGTGCGGGCCTCGATCCCGGTTCCACGGATGGCGATGTTGACGCCGCCCTCGATCCGCCGGCGTCCGCAGCGTCCCGCTCAGTTCGGCGTCGAGCGTCGGCCCGCGCATGGCGAGCCGCTCGACCACGAAGCCGCCGCCCTCGCCTCCGGTGACGCTGGCCTCGATGGCGTCGACCTGAACCGGAGGGTCGTGCCCGGAGGCCCCGCTCAACACCGCGTCGCGTCCTGCGAGCACGGCCCGCCAGCCCTGATCGGTCGCCGTCAAGGCGCCTTGCAGGCGGACGTGCGTCGCCCCGGCCGTGAAGGCGAGATCGCTCAGGGCCAGCGCACGCCCGGCTTCGTTCCAGGACGCGTCCGCCGAGGCGGTCTCGACGCGAATGGGCGGCATATCCTTGTCGTCGATCTGAACTTCGCCGGAGCTGGCGTTCAGACGGCCGTTCAGGCGTTCGATGCGCCCGTCCGAAACCGACGCCTCGACCCGGCCCGACAGCTTGACATCGGTCGCAGCCGGAAAAGCCGCCGAGCCGGAGAGGAGCAGCAAATCCTCGACCGGCATCGCCTCCGCCACGATCGTCCCGACGCGACGGCCATCCGCCATGGCTTCGACCTCGCCGTTTAATCGCCAGACCCCGCGCGGCCCTTCCAAGGTCAGGTCGAACCGGCGCGCCTGCGCGGATGCGCGCTCGAACCGGGCGTCCACGCGGCTGAACCCGACGCGCTCCCGCTGTTGAGCGTCGATGAGAGTCAGGCGCGCGTTGGTCAGCCGCGCCTGATCGAGCGCTCCCACGATGTTGCCGCGTTCGAGAGCGAGATCGAACAAGGACGCGACCGCCAGCGACAGGGAGGACGGCTGGGACGCCCCCTCGTTTGAGGACGGCGCGCGCGGCGGCTCCTCGGCGACCGCGCCGCTCTCAGGCGGCTGGCTCGCCGCCGCTTCCTCCGCCGGAATGAACGACAGCGATCCGTCGGGGTTGATCGACGCGCGCAGATGCAGGTCGCGCAGTTCGACCAAGCGCGGCTGAAGGCTGCCGCTCATCAGCGACACCGCATCAAGGCTGACGACGGCGTAGGGCGCGCGCAGGACCAGGACGCCTTCGGGATTGCGGACTGTGAGCCCGGCTGTCCGCAGAGCCGGCGAGCCGGCTTCAAGCTGGAGGGCCGTGTCGTTGAGCGACACGCTCCAGCCCGGCCCGATGCGGTCCGCCAGACTTTTCGCGACTTGGTCGGCGAGTCCCTCGAAGTCGAGCGGCCCCGCGCTCAGCCGAGATAAAGAAGGCCTGCCGCGAGCCCCAGCACGGCGATGAAGCCGGCCTTGACATAGAGAGCCCCCCGCAGCATGCGGCCGAGCATGACGCGTCGGCGACGGCGTCGCACGGGGCGCAGCAAGGGGCTCGGGGGGTGCTTCATCCGCGGTGGTCGGGTCGGATCCTGCGGCTCAGGCCGCGACGTCCGAAAGCTGGCGAAGGGCTTTAGCCGATCGCTCCGACTTCTGCGAAACGATGTTTGCTTAGAGCCGCTTTCATCAATTTCTCCTAAAGCCTTCGCAATCCGACGAAAGGAAGGCAAATCCATGCTGCGCCCCGGCGACGCCGCCCCGCCGTTCTCGCTGCCCGCGACCGGCGGCCGGGAGATCAGCCTCTCGGATCTCAAGGGCCGGACGGTCGTGCTCTACTTCTATCCCAAGGACGACACCAGCGGATGCACCCGAGAGGCGCAGGATTTCGACGGCTTGCGGGACGCGTTCGCGGCCTGCGGCGCCGAGGTGATCGGCGTGTCGGCGGACAGCCTGGCGAGCCACGACAAGTTCAGGACGAAATACGGCCTCGACCTGACCCTCGCTTCCGACGAAGCCAGGGACGCGCTCGAAGCCTACGGCGTCTGGGTCGAGAAAAGCATGTACGGGCGCAAATACATGGGCGTGGAGCGTTCCACCTTCCTGATCGACCGCGAGGGGCGCATCGCGCGGGTCTGGCGCAAGGTGAAGGTGCCGGGCCACGCCCAGGAGGTTTTGGAAGCGGCGCAGGCGCTCTGAAGCCGCGCGGGCGCCCCAACCGCTCCCTCCTGGAGAGGTCGAGACGGCGTGAGCCGTCCGGGTGAGGGGCGCGCCGTTTCCGAATGGGGCGCCCTGATGGGCGGAGGAGCCTTCTCCGGGTAGGACTCGCCCCTCACCCGGCCGCCCCGCGGCCACCCTCTCCCTTGGGAGAGGGAGCGCGCCATGCCGTTCGAGCCTACTCCCCAGCCAATCACCCGAATTGTCTCAGCTATCCATCTTCAGCGCCGGCGATGAAGGCTTCCTGCGGGATCTCGACCTTGCCGAACTGGCGCATGCGCTTCTTGCCCTCCTTCTGCTTGTCGAGGAGCTTGCGCTTGCGGGTGATGTCGCCGCCGTAGCACTTGGCGGTCACGTCCTTGCGCAGCGCCGGATGGTCTCGCGGGCGATGATCTTGCCGCCGATCGCCGCCTGGATCGGGATCTGGAACAGGTGCTGCGGGATCAGCTCCTTCAGCTTCTCGCACATGGCGCGGCCGCGCATCTCGGCGCGCGTGCGGTGGACGAGCATCGAGAGCGCGTCGACCGGCTCGGCGTTGACCAGGATCGACATCTTGACGAGGTCGCCCTCGCGGTAGTCGGTGAGGTGGTAGTCGAAGGAGGCGTAGCCCTTCGAGATCGACTTCAGCCGGTCGTAGAAGTCGAACACCACCTCGTTCAGCGGCAGGTCGTAGACCACCATGGCGCGCTTGCCGACATAGTTGAGGTCGATCTGCGACGCCGCGCCGGTCCTGGCAGAGCTTGAGGATGCCGCCGAGATATTCGTCCGGCGTCAGGATGGTGGCGCGGATCCACGGCTCCTCGATCGCCTCGATCTTCATCACGTCCGGCATGTCGGCCGGGTTGTGCAGCTCGCTTGATCTCGCCGTCGGTCAGCAGGATGCGGTAGACGACCGAGGGCGCGGTCGCGATCAGGTCGAGGTTGAACTCGCGCTCCAGCCGCTCCTGGATGATCTCCAGGTGCAGCAGGCCGAGGAAGCCGCAGCGGAAGCCGAAGCCGAGCGCGGCGGAGGTCTCCATCTCGTAGGAGAAGCTGGCGTCGTTGAGGCGCAGCTTGCCCATCGCGGCGCGCAGGTCCTCGAACTCGGCCGCGTCGACCGGGAACAGGCCGCAGAACACCACCGGCTGCGCCGGCTTGAAGCCGGGCAGCGCCGCCGCGGTGCGGCGCGCGCGTCCTCGGTGATGGTGTCGCCGACGCGGGTGTCGGCCACCTCCTTGATCGCGGCGGTGATGAAGCCGACCTCGCCGGGGCCGAGCTCGTCGACGTCCGTGCATCTTGGGGCGGAACACGCCGATGCGGTCGACCTGGTAATCGGCGCCGGTGCCCATCATGCTGATCTGGTCTGGCCCTTCTTGCAGCACGCCGTCGATGACGCGCACCAGCACGACGACGCCGAGATAGGCGTCGTACCAGCTGTCGACCAGCAGCGCCTTCAGCGGCGCGGCCGCGTCGCCCTTCGGGCGGCGGCAGGCGGTTGACGATCGCCTCCAGCACGTCGTCGATGCCGAGGCCCGGTCTTGGCCGAGATCAGCACCGCGTCGCGAGGCGTCGAGGCCGATCACCTCCTCGATCTGCTCCTTGACGCGCTCGGGCTCGGCGGCCGGCAGGTCGATCTTGTTGAGGACCGGCACGATCTCGTGGTTGGCGTCGATCGCCTGGTAGACGTTGGCGAGCGTCTGCGCCTCGACGCCCTGCGAGGCGTCGACGACCAGGAGCGAGCCCTCGCAGGCGGCGAGCGAGCGCGAGACCTCGTAGGCGAAGTCGACGTGGCCGGGCGTGTCGATCAGGTTGAGGACGTAGGTCTTGCCGTCCTGCGGCCTGGTATTCGAGGCGCACGGTCTGCGCCTTGATGGTGATGCCGCGCTCGCGCTCGATGTCCATGGAGTCGAGCACCTGCTCCGTCATCTCGCGCTCGCGACAGCGCGCCGGTCGCCTGGATCAGCCGGTCGGCGAGCGTCGACTTGCCGTGGTCGATATGGGCGACGATGGAGAAATTGCGGATGTGGTCGATCGGGTGGACGGTCATGAGGGCTTTCGGGTGCGCCCGGACGCTTGCGCGGCGCACGATCGGATTTCGCGCGGAGATAGCAGCGGGTCCGCCGATCGCCAAGCGAAGGCGATGTCGCGCCGATCCCCTTGTGGAGGGAAAGAGGGCTGCGCGCCGATCGCGGCCGATTGCGATGACGCGCTTTTCTCGCCATTGTGCAGTCCGAACCATCGCCAAGGGACGACCCATGATCCGCACGCTTCTCGCGGGCCTTGCCGCCGCGTTCGCGTTCATCGCCGCGCCGTCCGGCGCGCAGGAGGTTTCGCGGCTCGACCGCATCCTGCAAAGCGGCACGCTGCGCGTCGGCACGACGGGCGACTACAAGCCGTTCACCTCCAAGGATCCGGCGACCGGACAATTTTCGGGCTTCGACATCGACCAGGCGGAGGCGCTGGGAAAAGCGCTCGGCGTCAAGGTCGAGTTCGTGCAGACCGCCTGGCCGGACCTCATGAAGGATTTTGAGGCCCAAAAATTCGACATCGCCATGGGCGGCGTTTCGGTGACGCTCGACCGGCAGAAGAAGGGTTTTTTCTCCGCCCCCTACCTGCGCGAGGGCAAGACGCCGATCGCCAAGTGCGAGAATGCTTCAAAATTCCAGACCTTGGAGGATATCGACAAGCCGGGCGTGAAGGCGATCGTCAATCCGGGCGGCACCAACGAGCGCTTCGCCCGCGGCAGCCTCAAACAGGCGGAGATCGTGGTTTTTCCCGACAACACCAAGATTTTCGACGAGATCGCGACCGGCAAAGCGGACCTGATGATGACGGACTCGTCCGAGACGCGCTTCCAGCAGAAGCAGCATCCGGGCGTGCTGTGCGCCGTGCACCCCGAAAAACCCTTCGACTTCGCCGAAAAAGCTTACTGGATCCAGCGCGACGTGCCGCTCAAGCAATTCGTCGACCAGTGGCTTCACCTGAGCCAGGAGACCGGCGCCATGAAGGCGCTCCTGACCAAGTGGCTCGATTGATACGGAACCTGGGTGTTTGGGTTCGGGGTGGCGAAAGGCTCGACCTGTGGGCCCCGAACCGATCACCCGGATACGGTGAATGCCGGCGCGCATGGACGAAACGACGGCTGTTTAATCCCGCTCGAAGGCCGCGGGCCAATTGCGCAGGCCGGCGCGCTGGTATTGCGGCGGCTGGGCGACCTCGGCCCCGAGTGCGCGGGCCGCGGCCCAGGCCCAGTGCGGGTTGTCCAGAAAGGCGCGGGCGAGCGCCACCATGTCGGCCTTGCCCTCGGCGACGATCGCCTCAGCCTGGCGCGGCGCGGCGATCAGCCCGACGGCGCGGGTCGGAATGTCGGCCTCGCGCCGCACCGCCTCCGCGAAGGGCGTCTGGTAGTTGGGGCCGACCGCGATCTTGGCGTCCGGGACGAGCCCGCCGCTCGTCACGCAGACGAAATCCACGCCGATTTTTTTGAGCGCGCGGGCGAAGGCCACGGCGTCGGCGACCTCGATGCCGCCTTCGGCCCAGTCCCGGCCCGTGATCCTCATGCCGAGCGGGCGATCCTTGGGCCAGACGGCGCGGACCGCCTCGACGACTTCGAGCGGGAACCGCATGCGTGCCTCGGGGCTTCCGCCATACGCGTCCGTGCGGCGGTTCGAGAGCGGGGAGAGGAACTCGTGCAGCAGGTAGCCGTGCGCGCCGTGGACCTCGATTTCGTCGAAACCGATCCGCAAGCAGCGCCGCGCCGCCTCGGCGTGGGCGTCCCGGACCCGGTCCATGTCGGCGCGGGTCATTTCGCTGGGCGTATGCCAGTCCGGCCCGAACGGAATCGCGGAAGGCGCGATCGTCTGCCAAGGGTCTTCGTCGGGTCCGAGCGCCCGTCCGCCTTCCCAGGGCGCCTGCGCCGAGGCTTTTCGGCCGGCATGTGCGATCTGGATGCCGAGCTTCGCCGTTCCGATCCGGCGGCAGTGGTCGACGACGCGCGCCAGCGCCGCCTCGCAGTGGTCGTTGTAGAGGCCGAGGTCGCCGTGCGTGATGCGGCCGCGCCGCTCCACCGCCGTCGCTTCCACCACGAGCAGCCCGGCGCCCGAGTTCGCCAGCATGCCGAGGTGGGTCATGTGCCAGTCGCCCGCGCAGCCGTCGTCGGCGCTGTACTGGCACATCGGCGAAACGACGATCCGGTTGGCGAACTCGATCTCGGCCAGTCGGATAGGCGTGAACAGCGCGCTTGTCATTGATGCTGAGACCCGTTTGACGTGGCGCTAACGGTGCGCGCAGCGAAAAGTTCGGCATCGCGGCACGCTTGGCCGCTGCTGCTCGCGCGCACGGCTCGGCTACCGCCCGCCTTCGATGATGCGCGACACCACCTTGGCGGTATAATCCACCATGGGCACGATGCGGGCGTAGTTGAGCCGGGTGGGGCCGATCACGCCGAGCACGCCGACGATTTTTTGCGAGCCGTCGCGGAACGGGGCTGCGATCATGGCGGAGCCGGACAGCGAAAACAGCTTGTTCTCGGAGCCGATGAAGATGCGCACGCCCTCCCCCGCCTCGGCGCGGCTGAGGAGGTCGATCACGTCGGTCTGCGTCTCCAGATCGGCGAAGAGCAGGCGGATGCGCTCCAGGTCCTCGACGGCCTTGAGATCCTCCAAAAGGTTCGCCTGGCCGCGCACGATGAGATGACGTTCGTCGGCCGGGCCGGCCGTGGTGGCGAGGCCCGCCTCGACCAGGCGGGCGGTCAACCCGTCGAGTTCGCGCTGCATCTCGGCCCGCCGCGCCTCGACCTCGGCCCGCACCTCGTCGAGCGTCCGGCCACGGATGCGGGCGTTGAGGAAGTTGGCGGCCTCGGTCAGCGCCGCGGCGGGGAGGCCCAGCGGGCAAGTCGAGCAGCCGGTTCTCGACCGAGCCGTCCTCCGACACGAGCACCACGAGGGCGCGGGCCGGATCGAGGCGGACGAACTCAACATGTTTCAGACGCGCATTCGACTTCGTGGTGACGACTACGCCGGCGCCGCGCGACAATCCGGAGAGGAGCGCGGAGGCTTCGGCGAGTGCGGTGTCGAGCGTGTGGCGCGAGGCGGCGGCGCGCATCTGCGCCTCGATGCGGGCGCGTTCCTCAGCGGCGACATCGCCGATCTCCAGGAGAGCGTCGACGAAGAAGCGCAGGCCCCGTTCCGTCGGCAGGCGCCCGGCGCTGGTGTGCGGCGCGTAGATCAGCCCCGCGTGCTCCAGGTCCGCCATTACGTTGCGGACGGATGCCGGCGAGAGCGTCATCGGCAGGATGCGCGAAATGTTGCGCGAGCCGACCGGCTCGCCGGTCGCGAGATAGCTCTCCACGATCTGGCGAAAAATCTCGCGCGAGCGCTCGTTCAGCTCCGCGACGGCGCGGATGTGCGCCGCGGAGGCGAGCGGCGATGGGCTCGGTCTGCTCATCGGCGGGTGGGCCTTACCTGATGCGGGCTCCGGGTCACGCCGCATGATGTGGGACGAGGCCAGCCCGGCGCAAGCGTCCGCTTGCCGCCTTGGGCCGCGCGCTCTAAGACCCGCATTCCTGTCAGCCGGAGATAAGAGATGCGGCCCTCGAAGCGCGCGCCCGATGCGTTACGCCCCGTCACGCTCGAACGCGGCGTGGCGCGCTACGCCGAGGGATCGTGCCTCGTGTCGTTCGGCGAGACCCGCGTGCTCTGCGCCGCCTCGCTGGAGGAGCGCGGCCCGCCGTGGCTGCGCGGCTCGGGCCGCGGCTGGGTGACGGCCGAGTATTCCATGCTGCCCCGCGCCACGCACAGCGCACCCGGCGCGAGATTTCCTCCGGGCAAGTCCCTCCGGCCGCACGCAGGAGATCCAGCGGCTCATCGGCCGGAGCCTGCGGGCCGTCGTCAACCTGCCCGCCGTCGGCGAGCGGCAGATCGTGGTCGATTGCGACGTGTTGCAAGCCGACGGCGGCACCCGCACCGCCGCGATCACCGGCGCCTGGGTCGCGCTGCACGACTGCTTTTCCTGGATGCAGGCCCGCTCCATCATCTCGATCAACCCGCTGCGCGACCACGTGGCGGCGGTGTCCTGCGGCATCCACGGCGGCGTGCCGGTGCTCGACCTCGACTATGCCGAGGATTCGGAGGCCGAAACCGATGCCAATTTCGTCATCACCGGCTCCGGCGGCCTTGTCGAAGTGCAGGGCACGGCCGAGGGCAAGCCCTTTTCCGAAGACGAGCTTTTGAGCCTGCTGCGCTTGGCGAAAGCCGGCGTGGCGCAATTGGTCGAATGGCAGAAAGCGGCCGTGGCCGCCTGACGGGAGCCCCAAAAAATGTCCGAACCGCAAACGTTCTCGGGTGGATGCCATTGCGGGCAGGTCCGCTATCAGGCGAGGACAAGCCTTGACCAGGTGATCGCCTGCAACTGCTCGATCTGCTCCAAACACGGCTTGCTCCTGTCCTTCGTCGGCGAAAAGGACTTCGAACTCGTCTCCGGCCAGGACAGCCTGACGGATTACCAATTCGGGACGAAGCGCATCCATCATCTGTTCTGTTCGGCCTGTGGGATCGAGTCCTTCGCCCGCGGGACCGCGCCGGACGGCGCGGAGATGGTGGCGGTCAACGTCCGCTGTCTCGACGGCGTCGACCCCGCGGCGCTCACCCCGGCGCCGTTCGACGGCAAAAGCCTGTAAAAAATGCCGCGCGGTCTCACCGGGAAAGTCGTGATCGCCACCCACAATCCGGGCAAGCTGCGCGAAATGGCGGAGCTTTTGGCGCCCTATGGCGTCGAAGTGGTCTCGGCGGGCGACCTCGGGCTCCCGGCGCCCGCCGAGACCGGCCACATGTTCTCGGAGAACGCCGCCCTTAAGGCGCATGCGGCCGCGACGGCGACGGGCCTGCCGGCGCTCGCGGACGACTCCGGCGTCTGCGTCGACGCGCTCGACGGGGCGCCGGGCCTGTTTTCGGCCGACTGGGCCGTCGATAAGGATTTCGGCCCCGCCATGGAGCGGGTCGAGCGCGAGTTGCGACGCCGCGGCGCCACGCAGCCGCAGGACCGGCGGGCCCATTTCGTCTCTGCGCTCGTCATCGCCTGGCCGGACGGCCACGAGGAGCTGTTCGAGGGCCGCGTCTTCGGCGCGATGGTCTGGCCGCCGCGCGGATCGCAAGGCTTCGGCTACGACCCCATGTTTCAGCCCGATGGCTACGCCGCGACGTTCGGCGAAATGTCCGCAGCGGAGAAGCACGGCATCCGCTGGATGGGCGGGCGCGGCCATGCCCTCTCCCACCGCGCGCGGGCGTTCCTGCATCTGGCCGCGGCCTGCTTGCCGACCCCGGAGAGCTGAGCGCGGCGGTCCCGATTGCGGCCGCGCGGGCGTCCGTGCTACGCCCCGCCTCTCGCCAACCGGTCCAAGAGAGCGCCATGAAAGCCCGCGTCATCGTGACCCTCAAAAGCGGCGTGCTCGATCCGCAGGGCAAGGCGATCGAAGGCGCGCTGCGCTCGCTCGGGGTCGAGGGCGTGACGAGCGTGCGCCAGGGGAAAGTGTTCGACGTCGAACTCGACACGGCCGACCGGGCCGGGGCCGAGGACGTGCTGAAATCGGCCTGCGAGAAACTTCTGGCCAATACGGTGATCGAGAACTATCGGGTGGAAATCGCCTAAAAGCCTCGGCTGAGCGCACCACAGCCGTTCCCCGCTTCATGGCTGAGCGGAACGGTTAAGGCCCGGATGCATTACTGTCATGGGCTCCCCCGCCGCCCGTGGCCGCGCGGCCTCGTGGCGTGTCTCGCGAGAGCAGAGGACGATCAGGAGAGCGCCATGGCGCTGACCGGGAAATTCAGCCTTCGCAAGTCCTTGACGGGAAAAATCATCTTGCAGGTCGAGGAGGAGGTCAAATCGTTCTGGCGCCGCCCCAAGCCCGGTCCGCTCAAGCGGCGCTGGCGTGACGCGACGCTGATGGACCTCGCCGCGCCGGAACTGCGCCCCCTCATCGACATGCGCTTCAAGCCGCAGTACCGCTACCAGAGCCAGCCCGCGCCGGAGGCCGTCGCCGCTCCGCCCGCCGAACCCGCTTTGGACGCCGCGGCTCCGGCCCCGCTCCAGAAAGCCGACGGCGAACTCCGCAAGACGGCGCATTGACCGCGCTGCGACCCGGCGCGCACGCCAAACCTTCAGGCTCATGGAGGCCGCAAGCTCGAAAGCGCGCCTGATTGGTCGGAATGTGGCGCCGGCGAAAGCCGCGACGTCCCCTGACAGCTTCGGGCGGCGTCGGACGCGCAACCGGCGGGCCTTGGCCCCGCCGCCTCTGTCCATTAATCAAGAGCGCGCCCGGAAAAGGAGCCGCGCCCATGAAGTCCGCCGTCATCGTTTTTCCGGGATCGAACCGCGACCGGGACGCCGCGCGGGCGTTGCGCCAAGCGGGCGCGGAGGTCGCGACGGTGTGGCACGCCGAAACAGGCCTCCCTGCCGGAACCGATCTCGTCGTGCTGCCGGGCGGCTTTTCGTATGGCGACTACCTGCGCTGTGGCGCGATTGCGGCGCGCGCGGCGGTGATGGAAGCGGTGCGCGGGCATGCGGCCCGCGGCGGCCTCGTGCTCGGCGTCTGCAATGGCTTCCAGATTTTATGCGAGTCGGGGCTATTGCCCGGCGTGTTGATGCGCAACGCCAACCTGCGCTTCATCTGCCACGTTCAGCACCTGCGGGTGGAGCGCGCCGATACGGTCTTTGCGCGGGCGTACCGGCCGGGCCAGGCCCTCAAGGTGTGCGTGGCGCACGGCGAGGGCAATTATTTCGCCGACGGCGAAACCTTGCGCCGGCTCGAAGGCGACGGCCGCATCGCCTTCCGCTACTGCGACGCCGGCGGGACCGTGACGGCGGACGCCAACCGCAACGGCTCGCTTAATGCCATCGCCGGGGTTTATTCGCAACATCTCAACGTGCTCGGGCTGATGCCGCATCCCGAGAACCTGATCGACCCGCTCGTCGGCGGCGCCGACGGGCGGGGCTTGTTCGAGAGCCTCGTGCGGACGATGACCCAAGCGGCTTGACCCGCGATCACCCCCGTCGCGCCGGAGCCGTGAACGGCTCCGGCGCGACACGGATCAGACCAATCTCGACTGCATCACCGCCGCCCCGATAAAACTCCGGAACAGCGGGTGCGGGTCGAAGGGGCGCGACTTCAGCTCGGGGTGGAACTGGACGCCGATGAACCAGGGGTGGTCCTTGTATTCGACGATTTCGGGGAGGAGCCCATCCGGCGACAGGCCGGAGAACACCATGCCCCGCTCTTCCAGCCGATCGCGGTAGGCCAGGTTGACCTCATAGCGATGGCGGTGACGCTCGGCGATGTCGGCGTTGCCGTAGATGTCCAAGACCTTGCTGCCCTGGCGCAGGCGGGCCTGATAGCCGCCGAGTCGCATCGTGCCGCCGAGGTCGCCGTCGGCCGCGCGCCGCTCCAGTTCGTTACCTTTAAGCCATTCGGTGAGGAGGCCGACGACCGGATCCGGCGTTGGGCCGAACTCGGTCGAGTTGGCCTCGCGCACGCCCGCGAGCGAGCGCGCTGCCTCGATCACCGCCATCTGCATGCCGAAGCAGATGCCGAAATACGGAATCCGCCGCTGGCGCGCGTAGCCGGCGGCGCGGATTTTTCCTTCCGCCCCGCGCTGCCCGAAACCGCCCGGCACCAGAATGCCGTGGACGCCTTCCAGAAATGGGGCCGGGTCCTCGCGCTCGAACATCTCGCTCTCGATCCAGTCGAGGTTGACCTTGACCTTGTTGGCGATGCCGCCGTGGTGGAGCGCCTCGATGAGCGATTTGTAGGCGTCCTTCAGCCCCGTGTACTTGCCGACGACCGCGATCGTGACCTCGCCCTCGGGGTTTTTCACTCGCTCGGAGATGTCTCGCCAGCGCGAGAGGTCCGGCGGGGGCGCATCCGCGATGCCGAAGGCGGCGAGGAGTTCGGTGTCGAGCCCCGCCGCGTGATAGGACAGCGGCACGTCGTACACCGACGCCACGTCTCGCGCCTCGACCACAGCGCTTTCGCGCACGTTGCAGAACAGGCCGAGCTTGCGCCGCTCCTCGCGCGGGATTTCCCGGTCCGTGCGGCAGAGGAGAATATCGGGCTGGATGCCGATGGCGCGCAGTTCCGCGACCGAGTGCTGCGTCGGCTTGGTTTTCAGCTCTCCGGCGGAGGAGATGTAGGGCAACAGCGTCAGGTGGACATAGACGACATCGCCGCGCGGAAGATCGTTGCCGAGTTGCCGGATCGCCTCGAAGAATGGCAGGCCCTCGATGTCGCCGACCGTGCCGCCGATTTCGACGAGCACGAAGTCGCAGTCCTCGTTGCCCGCGAGGACGAACTCCTTGATGGCGTTGGTGACGTGCGGGATGACCTGGATGGTCGCGCCGAGATAATCGCCGCGCCGCTCCTTGGTGATGATGTCGAGGTAGATGCGGCCGGTGGTGATGTTGTCGTCGCGGGTCGCGGGCCGACCGGTGAAACGTTCGTAATGGCCGAGGTCGAGGTCGGTCTCGGCGCCGTCGTCGGTGACGAAGACTTCGCCGTGCTGATAGGGGCTCATCGTCCCCGGATCGACGTTGAGGTACGGATCGAGTTTGCGCAGGCGGACCTTGTAGCCGCGCGCCTGAAGGAGCGCTCCGAGGGCCGCCGCCGCAAGCCCCTTGCCGAGCGAAGACACCACGCCGCCGGTGATGAACACGTACCGCGCCATGGACCTCACCCCATAAAGGAGACCCGGCGGCTTGCCGAGAGGCAAACCGCTGAACGGTCATCGCTATCCACAAAGAGAAAGGGCCGGAGAACCGGCCCTAGCGTCGCTAGCGCGACTGCGGCACCTGCGGGCCGCCCGGCGCGGGCGCGGCCGGCTCCGCAGGCTGGTTCGCGCCGCCGCCCTGCATGCGCTGGAGCTGCTCCAGGACGCCCGGCCCCTGTCCGCCTGCCGGCGCGGACTGACCTGCCGAGCCCGACGGGGCTGCCGGGGCCGTCTGGCCCGCCGGCGCGGCGCGGTCGAAGATCGAGGTCGGCGCGCGCCCGCGGTGGGCCATGATGCCGAGCACGAGGCTCGTCAGGAAAAACAGGCCCGCGAGGATTGCGGTGGCGCGGGTGAGCGCGTTCGCCTGGCCGCGGCCGGTCATGAATCCTGACACGCCGCCGCCTCCCCCGCCGCCGAGCCCGAGCCCGCCCTCGGAGCGCTGCAAAAGCACCACCCCGATCAGCGCCAGCACGATGATGAGGTGGACGATGATGAGAACCGTTTGCATATCCAAAAACCTTGAGCGGCCGAACCAAGGGTCCGCCGCTCGCGTCATCCGATTTCAGGGGCGTCTAACATAGGTGGCGCGACGGATCAAAGGCGGCAAGCGCCAGCGTTTCCGTCAATCCAGATACGCTCCCGCAATCCCCAAAAAATCCGTCGCCACGAGGCTTGCGCCGCCGACGAGCGCGCCGTCCACGTTCTCGACGGCCAGCAGTTCCTTCGCGTTCGCGGGCTTGACCGAGCCGCCGTAGAGAATGCGCACCCGGCCCTGCTCAGCCGCGCCGACGAGTGTCCCGAGCTCCTCACGGATGAGCGTGTGGACCTCCGCCACGTCGGCCGGCGTCGGGGTGAGCCCCGTGCCGATGGCCCACACAGGTTCGTAGGCGATCATGAGCCGGGATGCGTCCATTCCCTCCGGAACCGAGCCGCGCATCTGCGCGCGCACGACATCGAGCGCCCGCCCGCTCTCGCGCTCCTCGCGCGTCTCGCCGACGCAGACGATCGCGGTGAGGCCGGCGCGGCGGGCGGCCTCCGCCTTGGCGCGCACCTCGGCGTCTGTCTCGCGGTGGTAGGCGCGGCGCTCCGAATGCCCGACGATGACGTGGGTCGCGCCGAGGTCGGCCAGCATCTCGGCCGAGACGTTGCCCGTGTAGGCCCCTGACGCCTCGGCATGCGCGTCTTGCGCGCCGATGGCGATGTCCGAGCCATGCGCTTGCAGCGCGAAGGCGTGGATCAGCGTTGCGGGCGGGCAGACGAGGAGATCGACCTTGGCCTTCAGCTCGGGCGTGTAGCCCTCGGCCAAGGCGTGAAGCACCTGGACCGAGCTTTTCAACCCGTGCATCTTCCAATTGCCCGCCACCAGCGGGCGCGGCCGATCGGCGCTCATTCGTGACTTCCCCTTGTCGCAGCGAGCGGCCTACCAGAGCTGATAAAGGCCCGCAACGCGCGGCGCGGGTGTCCTCGCGACGAAGCGCGCCTTTTCGCGGGCGCGCTCTTGCTTTATCGGGCTGCGGACGAACGCGACACCGGGATCGGACCCGCCCATGCTGCAAGGTATCAACAAAATCGGCCGGAGCTGGCTCGGCAAGGCCATTGTCGCCGTCCTGTTCGGCTTCCTGATCGTCAGCTTCGCGATCTGGGGCATCGGCGACATTTTCCGCGGCTCGGTGCGCGACGACCGTGGCGACGGTCGGCAAGACGCGAGCATCTCCGCCGAGGCGTTCCGCACCGCCTATCAGAACGAGCTGCAGCGGCTCATGCGCCAGACCGCGCCAGAGCATCACGCCCGAGCGGCGCGCGCGCTCTCGGCCTCGACAGCGCAGATCCTGAGCCGGCTCGTGACCGAGGCGGCGCTCGACCAGCGGGCGCAGGAGCTGGGGCTCTCGGTCTCGGACCAGCTCGTCGCCCGCACCATCACGCAAGACCCGAACTTCCGCGGCCCCAACGGCCAGTTCGACCGCGCCGCCTTCGACGAAATCCTGCGCTCGAACGGCCTCAGCGAAGCCGGCGTTCGTGCGCGAGCAGCGCGGCGTCATCACGCGCCTGCAACTCGCCGACGCCATCGCCGGCGCGCTTCCCGTGCCGCTCGCCGCGCGCGAGGCGATCCACCGCTACGGCGCCGAGCGCCGCGCGGCGGCCTACGTCCTGCTGTCGGCCGGCGGCTGCGGGCGAGATCCCGGCTCCGACCGAGGAGCAGCTCGAAAGCCTTCTTCGAGGAGCGCAAGGCGGCGTTCCGCGCGCCCGAGTACCGGGCGGTCAACGTCGCTGGCCGTCGAGTCCCGAGACGCTGGCGAAGCCGGAGCAAGTCTCCGACGCGGATGCGCGGCAGCGCTACGAGCAGCGTCAAGGCGTCGCGCTACGGCACGCCGGAGCGGCGCACCATCCAGCAGATCGTCTTCCCGAGCGCCGAGGAGGCCGAGGCCGCCTTCAAGCGCATCAAGGACGGCACGGCCTTCGAGGCCATTGCGGCCGAGCGCAACGTCGATCCAAAGAGCCTCGAACTCGGCACCTTCTCCAAGGACCGAGATGCATCGACCCGGCCGTGGCGAACGCCGCCTTCGCCCTCGCCGAGGGCGCCGTCGAGCGGACCCGTGCAGGGGCGCTTCGGCCCCGTGCTCGTGCGCGTCACAAAGATCGAGCCGGAGAGCGTCAAGCCCTTCGAGGAGGTCGCGGCCGACGTGAAGCGCGAGGTCGCGCTGGAGCGCGGCGCGCAACGCCCATCGACGATGTCCACGACGAGATCGAGGATCTGCGCGCCGGGCGCCCGGCCGCTCGCCGACATCGCCAAGGAGAAGGAGCCTGCCGCTCGTCTCCGTCCCGGCGATCGATCGCACCGGCCGCGACAAGGCCGGCAATCCGGTCGCAGACCCTGCCCGAGCGCGATGCGCTGCTCGCCGCTGCGTTCGCCTCTGATATCGGCGTCGACAACGAGGCCGCTGCGCACGCGCGCCGGCGGCTATGTCTGGTACGACGTGACCGGCATCGATCCGGCCCGCGACAAGACGCTTCGACGAGGTCCGCGACGCGGTCGCCGCGCAATGGCGGAACGAGCGAGGTTGCGCGGCGCCTGACCGAAAAGGCGCGCGCGCTCGTCGAGCGCCTCGACAAGGGCGAGACGATCGAGGCGATGGCGGCCGAACGCCGGCGCGCCAGGCGCAGACCGCCACCGACCTCGCCCGCAGCGCGACGCCAAGGACGACCTCTCGGCCGAGGTCGTCGACCGCATCTTCTCGGCGCCGGTCGGCAAGGCGGCGAGCGCCGCCGCCGGCGACGACACCCGCGCCGTGTTCAAGGTCACGGCCGCGACCGTGCCGCCTCTCGTCACCACGACCCAGGAGGCGCGAGCGATCGAGGAGCAGCTTCGCGCCGGCTCTGGGCGACGACCTGCATCGCCGAATACATCGCCCAGGTGCGAGCAGGACTCGGCGTCACCATCAACCAGCAGGCGCTGCGCCGCGGCGTCGGCGGCGACATCTGATCGCGGCCATGCAGGTCGCGCCCGACTTCGAGGCCTTCGCGGCGCGCTACGGGGCCGGCGAGGCCGGCGTCCTGCGGGCGACCCTCGTCGGCGACCTGCGAGACGCCGGTCGCGGCCTTCCTGAAGCTGCGGCACGAGCCGCGAGGGCGCGGCGTTCCTGCTCGAATCGGTCGAGGGCGGCGCGGTGCGCGGCCGCTACTCGATGATCGGCCTCGATCCCGACCTCGTCTGGCGCTGCCAGGACGGCGTCGCCGAGATCGGCCGCGAGCCGCCGAGGCCGCGAGCCGCGTGTTCGATCCGCGACGAGCGCCCGCCGCTCGACAGCCTGCGCGCGCTGATCGCCGAGAGCGCGCATCACGCTCGAGCGACGGACCTGCCGCCGATGGCGGCCGGGCTCTTCGGCTATCTCGGCTACGACATGGTGCGCCTCATGGAGCGCCTGCCCGAGCCCAACCCGGACGTGCTCGGCGTGCCGGACGCGATCCTGATCCGGCCGACCGTGATGGTCGTGTTCGACGCGGTGCGGGACGAGATCTCGCTGATCACGCCGGTGCGCCCGCAGACCGGCGTCTCCGCCAAGGCCGCCTACGAGACGCGCGCTCGCGCGGCTCGACGACGTGACGGCGGCGCTCGAACGTCCGCTGCCGATCGACGAGCGGCACGACCCGACGCGGCTCGCATGCCGAGCCGCCGGTCTCGAACACGACGCCGGCCGAATTCGAGGCGATGGTCGCGCGGGCGAAGGAATACATCCGCGCCGGCGACATCTTCCAGGTGGTGCTGTCGCAGCGCTTCGAGGCCGCCTTCCCGCTGCCGCGCCTTCGCGCTCTACCGCGCGCTGCGGCGCGTCAACCCGGCGCCGTTCCTGTGCTACCTCGACTTCGAGGACTTCCAGATCGTCTGCTCCGTCGCCCGAGATCCTGGTGCGCGTGCGCGACGGCAAGGTGACGATCCGCCCGATCGCCGGCACGCGCCCGCGCGGCGCGACCGCCGGCCGAGGACCGGCGCCTCGCGCGACGAGCTGCTCGCCGACCCGAAGGAGCGCGCCGAGCACCTGATGCTGCTCGACCTCGGCCGCAACGACGTCGGCCGCGTGTCGCGCGATCGGGCACCGTCAAGGTCACGGACAGCTTCTTCCTCGAACGCTACAGCCAGGTGATGCACATCGTCTCGAACGTCGAGGGCCGGCTCGACCCGCGCTTCGACGCGCTCGACGCGCTCGTCGCCGGCTTTCCGGCCGGCACCGTCTCGGGCGCGCCCAAGGTGCGGGCGATGGAGATCATCGACGAACTGGAGACGGACAAGCGCGGCCCCTACGCCGGCTGCATCGGCTATTTCGGCGCCAACGGCGAGATGGACACCTGCATCGTGCTGCGCACCGCGGTGGTGAAGGACGGCCGCATGCGGTCCAGGCCGGCGCCGGCATCGTCTACGACTCCGACCCGGCCGCCGAGCAGCAGGAATGCATCAACAAGGCCAAGGCGCTGTTCCGCGCCGCGGAGGAGGCGGTGCGCTTCGCCAGCCGGGCGAGGGTCGGCCAGTGAGCACCGTCTCGACGCCTGCCCTTGACCGCGCAACCGCCGCTTACGCGAACGTCGGCGCGCCATGACCCGCGTCCTCGTCATCGACAACTACGACAGCTTCACCTGGAACCTGGTCCACCTGATCGGGCCGCTCGTCGACGCGGTCGAGGTCGTGCGCAACGACGCGATCACGGTCGACGACGCTTCTCGCCGACGCGCCGGACGCGATCGTGCTGTCGCCCGGCCCCTGCACCCCGAACGAGGCCGGCATCTGCCTCGAGCTGATCGCGCGACGGCCGGCCCGCGCGATCCCGATCTTCGGCGTCTGCCTCGGCCTGCAGGCGATCGGCCAGGCCTTCGGCGGCGAGGTCGTGCGCGCGCCGGTGCCGATGCACGGCAAGGTCTCGGACGTGTCGCACACGGCCGGCGAGCGTCTTCCGCGGCATCAACGGGCCGTTCACGGCGACGCGCTACCATTCGCTCGTCGTCGACCGCGACACCTGCCCGCGCGATCTCGAGGTCACGGCCGAGACCGCCGACGGGCTCGATCATGGGGCTGTCCCACCGCGACCCTGCCGATCCACGGCGTGCAGTTCCACCCGAGAGCATCCTCTCCGAGCACGGCGAGCCGATCCTGCGCAATTTCCTCGACCTCGCCGCGGCGTGGAACCGGGAAAGCGTGACAATTCCGGCCCGCGCCGGTGCATTGAACCGCGCATGGAATCCTTCAAGCCCTACCTCGCCAAGGTCGCGACCGGCGCCGCGCTGACGCGCGAGGAGGCCCGCGCCGCCTTCGACGACCTGCTCTCCGGCGAGGTCACGCCCGCCCAGGCCGGCGGCTTCCTGATGGCGCTGCGGGTGCGCGGCGAGGCGCTCGACGAGATCGTCGGCGCCGTCTCGGCCATGCGCGGGCGCATGCTGCGCGTCGAGGCGCCCGCCGAGCGCCATCGACATCGTCGGCACCGGCGGCGACCAGTCCGGCAGCTACAACATCTCGACGCTCGCCGCGATCATCGTCGCCGGCTGCGGCGTGCCGGTCGCCAAGCACGGCAACCGCGCCGCCTCGTCGCAAATCCGGCGCCGCCGACGTGCTGACCGCGCTCGGCGTCAAGATCGGGCTCGAGCCGGCGCACCTGGCGCGCTGCCTCGACGAGGCCGGCCTCTGCTTCATGTTCGCGCAGACCCATCACGCCGCGATGCGCCACGTCGCGCCGGTGCGCGTCGAGCTCGGCACGCGCACGATGTTCAACCTGCTCGGGCCGCTCTCCAACCCGGCCGGCGTCGACGCGCCAGCTCCTCGGCGTGTTCTCCGAGGCCTGGCTCGAGCCGCTCACCGCAGGTCCTGAAGGAGCTCGGCTCCGAGCGCGTCTGGACCGTGCACGGCTCCGACGGCCTCGACGAGATCACCACGACCGGCCCGACCCACGTGGTCGGCGCTCGAGAACGGCGCGATCCGCACGCTTCACCATCACGCCGGAGGAGGTCGGCCTGCCGACGGCGCGGCCCGGAGGACCTCAGCGGCGGCGATCCGGAGCACAACGCCGAGGAGCTGCGCGCCGTGCTCGAGGGCGCGCGCGACCGCCTATCGCGACATCGCCGTCTTCAATGCCGCCGCCGCGCTCGTCGTCGCCGACGAGGCGGCGCGACCTGCGCGAGGGCGTCGAGCGCGCCGCGCAGGCGGTCGACTCGCGGCGCCGCGCAGGGCGCGCTCGAGCGCCTGTCGCAGTCTCGAACGCGGCGTGACCGCATGAGCGACGTCCTCGCCCGGATCGAGGCCTACAAGCGGCGGGAGATCGCGGCCGCGAAGGCCGCGGATCCCGCCCGCGCGAGATCGAGCGCCGGGCGCCGCGACGGCCCCGCCGCCGCGCGGCTTCGCGGCCGCGATCGAGCGCCATCTCGCCGCCGGACCGCCCGGCGCTGATCGCCGAGATCAAGAAGGCGAGCCCGTCGAAGGGCCTGATCCGCGCCGATTTCGATCCGCCGGCGCTCGCCCGCGCCTATGCGGAGGGCGGCGCGACCTGCCTCTCGGTGCTGACCGACGAGCCCTCCTTCCAGGGCCGGCCCGAATATCTCGACGCCGGCCCGCGAGGCCTCCGGCCTGCCGGCCTGCGCAAGGATTTCTGTTCGAGCCCTACCAGGTCTTCGAGGCGCGCGCCTGGGGCGCCGACTGCATCCTCGTCATCATGGCGAGCGTCGCCGACGACGAGGCGCGCGCGCTCGATCGACGACGGCGCACGACGCTCGGCATGGACGTGCTGGTCGAGGTGCACGACCGAGCGCGAGCTGGAGCGCGCGCTGCCGCTCGGCACGCAGCTGATCGGCATCAACAACCGCAACCTGCGGACCTTCGAGATCTCGCTTGCCGTGTCGCGAGGAGCTCGCGCCGCTGCGTGCCGAGCGACCGCATCGTCGTCGGCGAGAGCGGCATCTTCACCATCGACGACATCGAGCGCCTGGCCGCGGCCGGCATCCGCACCTTCCTGGTCGGCGAGAGCCTGATGCGGCAGGCGGACGTCGCGGCGGCGACCCGGCGGCTGCTGTTCGGGCGACGGCGCGCATGACGCCGGCTCACCCATCTCGACGCGACCGGCGCGGCCAACATGGTCGACGTCTCCGACAAGGCCGTCACCGCCCGCACCGGCCTGCGCCGAGGGCTGCGTCGTGATGCGGCCCGAGACCGTGGCCCTGATCCGCCAGGGCGACGCCAAGAAGGGCGACGTGCTCGGCACGGCGCGGCTCGCCGGCATCATGGCGGCGAAGCGCACGCACGAGCTGATCCCGCTCTGCCATCCGCTCCTCCTCTCGAAGGTCGCGGTCGATTGCGCCCTCGACGACGCGCTGCCGGGCGTGCGCGTCACCGCCGAGGTGAAGGTCGTCGGGCCAGACCGGCGTCGAGATGGAGGCGCTGACCGCCGTCTCGGTCGCCTGCCTGACGATCTACGACATGGTGAAGGCGGCCGACCGCGGCATGCGCATCGAGGGCATGCGGCTGCTGCGCGAAGAGCGGCGGCCGCTCCGGCCTGTACGAGGCCGAGGCGCCATGAGCCTGATCTCCGGTCGAGGAGGCGCTCGCGCCGCGTGCTCGCGAGCGTCGAGCGGCCGGTCGAGGCCGAGACCGTGCCGCTCTCTGCCGCCGCGCGGGCGCACGCTCGCCGACGGACGTCGCCGCGCTGCGCGACCAGCCGCCCTTCGCCGCCTCCGCCATGGACGGCTACGCCGTGCGCGCCGCCGATGTCGCCGCGGTGCCCGCCGCCTTGCGCGTGATCGGCACGCAGCGCCGCCGGGCGCCGGCTTCGCCGGCGCCGTCGGGCCGCGGCGAGGCGGTGCGCATCTTCACCGGCGCGCCGCTGCCGGAGGGCGCCGACACCGTCGTCGATCCAGGAGGACGCCGAGGCGCGCGGGCGACGCGTGATCGTCGGGCCGCGAGCCGGCCGCGCCAGAACATTCGTCCGCCCGGCCGGGCTCGATTTCACGGCACGGCGACATGCTCTTCTGCAGGCGGGCCAGCGCCTCGACGCGCGCCGCCTCGCGCTCGCCGCCGCCGTGGGCCACGCGCGACTCTCGCGTGCGGCGCGAGCCCGCGCGTGGCGATCCTCGCCACCGGCGACGAACTCGTGCGCGCCGGGCGAGCCGGCCGGCCCCGACCAGATCGTCGCCTCGAACCCTTTCGCGGTCGCGGCGATCGGTCGAGCAGGCCGGCGGCGAGGCCGTCGACCTCGGCATCGCCCGCGACACGCTCGAGGCCCTCGAGCGCGCGCATCGCGGCCGCGCGCGAGGCCGGCGCCGACATGCTCGTGACGCTCGGCGGCGCCTCGGTCGGCGAGCACGACCTCGTGCAGGCGGCGCTGGCCCGCCAGGGCATGAGCTCGGCTTCTGGCGCGTCGCCCTGCGGCCCGGCAAGCCGCTGATGCACGGCCGGCTCGGCGCGATGCTGCTCCTCGGCCTGCCCGGCAATCCGGTCTCCTCGATCGTCTGCGGCATCCTGTTCCTGGTTCCGGCTCATCCGCGCTCTGCTCGGCGACCCTCGACGCCGGAGCGCGACCCGACCGAGCCCGCGGTCCTCGGGCCGACCTGCCCGGCGAACGACGGCCGGCAGGATTACCTGCGCGCGTCGGCTCGATCCGCGGCCGCAGCGATCTGCCGCGGTGCTCCCGGTCGCGACGCCTCACCCGAGCAGGATTCCTCGATGCTGAGCGTCCTGGCGCTCCGACGCGCTCCTCGTCCGCGCGCCTCACGCGCCGGCCGCAAAGGCCGGCGACCCCTGCCGGATCATTCCGTCGCTCGCAAGCGGTTCTGCTCGACGTAGCTACGCTTGAGCTTGGCGCTTACGTCTTGCGGAACACAGCAGGAACAGTTACCCTGTTCCTGCTTTGTTTCAGAATCGCTCCGCGACGGCGGAGCAGCAAGGGGCGCGCACATGCTGACGCGCAAACAGCACGAACTGCTCCGCTTCATCCACGAGCGGCTGCGGGAAGCCGGCGTCCCGCCCTCCTTCGACGAGATGAAGGACGCGCTGGACCTCAAGTCGAAGTCGGGCATCCACCGCCTGATCACGGCGCTCGAGGAGCGCGGCTTCATCCGCCGCCTGCCGAACCGGGCGCGGGCGCTCGAGGTCATCCGCCTGCCGGAGATCGGCGGCGAGCGGCCGGCGCAGCGGCGCTTCACGCCGAGCGTCGTCGAGGGCGGGCTCGCCGACAGCGCCAAGGCCGCGTCGCCTGCGCCGCCGCCGCAGGCCGACAACAGCCGATCCGTGATGGTGCCCGGTCATGGGCCGGATCGCCGCCGGCACGCCGATCTCGGCGATCCAGAACCGCAGCCACTCGATCACGATGTCGCCCGACTTCCTCGCCGGCGGCGAGCACTACGCCCTCGAGGTGCGCGGCGACTCGATGGTCGAGGCCGGCATCCTCGACGGCGATCTCGTCGTCGATCCGCAGCAGGACACGGCGAACACCGGCGACATCATCGTGGCGCTGATCGACGACGAGGAAGCGACCCTGAAGCGCTTCCGCCGGCGCGGCTCCTCGATCGCGCTCGAAGCCGCCAACCCGGCCTACGAGACGCGCGTGCTCGGCCCCGACCGGGTCAAGATTCAGGGCAAGCTCGTCAGTCTGGTTCGCCGCTACTGAGCGGCGTCGCGCGTCGGGCGGGTCCGGCCTGGCGCGGGCGCGCGGGCTCGGCGTTCGTGGTCGGGCCGCGGTCGGCGCTGCGCGGCCGGCTCGGCGCTGCGGGCGGCGCAGCCAGGGGCGGATCTCGCCCGCGCGTGCGCGCCGTCGCGATCGGTATTGCGCCTGCGCGGTGAAGCGGATCGCCGTCGCGCCGTGCGTCTCGAGGAACGCGCGCGTCGATGACGAGTCGCGGCGGCGCAGGAAGGCGGCGCGGTCAGGCGCGAGATCGACGATCGCGGCGCGCCGGCAATCCTCCTCGAAGGCGCGACGGTCGTCGAGCGAGGGCGACGGCGCGGCCGTCCGGCCCGTCACCGATGCAGCCGAGCGGGTCGCAGCGCGCGCCGTGCTTGCGGATCCGGGTCGCTCGCGCTGCCGCGCATCGCCGTCGGCCTTGAGCCATTGCTCGGCCATGAAGGCGGACGAGCGCGCCGACGAGCACGAGCCGGCCGTCGCGGCTGCGCAGCGCCGCGCCCGTCCCCGTCGCGATCGACATAGAGGTCGAAGCGCTGCGGCGTGCGGCGAGCGCAGAGCCCGAGCGCTGCCGGCACGACGGCGAGCCAGCGCAGCGGCGAGACCGATCAAGCGTCACGACAGGATCGCGACGGCCAGGAAGCCGAGCGCGCCCGACGCCGAAGCGCCGGCACGATCGACGCGTCGAGCCCGACAGGCCGCTCACCCAGGCCGAAACGCTCGAGCACCTTCTCGACGGCGATCGCCCATCGACCTGCCAGAGCGGGCGGTCGAGGCCGAACGGATAGGCGACGACGCCGAAGACGGCGCAGCCGGCATGACGACGATCGAGACGAGCGGCAGCGCCAGCGCGTTGCCGATCAGGCCGAACGGGTTCAGGTTCTGGAAATGATAGGCGCTGAACGGGCGCCGTCGCGAGCGTCGCGACGATGGTCGTCGTCACGAGCCCGAGCGCCGTTCCGCGACGACGCCATAACGGCCCGCTCGAGACGCAGCCCGTCGCCGGCTCCTCGGTGCGCGCGGCCGCGCTGTCCATTCCGCCACGGCGATCAGGCGCCGCGACCGCCGCATAGGACATCTGAAAGCTCGGGCCGAGCAGCGTCTCGGGCTCGCGCGCCAGCACGATCAGCGCCGAGAGCGCGAGGTTGCGCAGCGACAGCGCCGGGCGGTCGACCAGGATCGCGCCGAGCATCACGAGGATCATGATCAGCGAGCGCTCGGTCGCGACCTCCGAGCCCGAGAACACGCAATAGGCGATGGCGCCGATCATCGCGACGACCGCCGCGATCTTCTTGCATGGCCAGAGCAGCGCCGCGACCGGCGACGAGCGCCAGCAGCGCCCGGGCGAGCCAGAAAAACGTGCCCGCGGCGAGCACCATGTGCAGGCCGGAGATCGAGACGATGTGGTAGATGCCGGCGCGCGCGCAGGATCTCGTTGGTGCCCTCGGTCGATGAGCCGCGCTTGCCGGTGACGAGCGCCGCCGCGACCGCGCCGGCCTGTCCGCCGATCGCGTCGGCGATCCGGCGGGTCAGAGCGTTGCGGGCCGCTGTCGATCGTCAGCGGCGACGCGTCAGATCGAGCGGCGGCGGCGCCGGCGGCGGGCGCGCCTCGACCTTGCCGGCGAGCGAGCCGACCGCGCCGATGCCGCTGAAAGTAGGCGTCGCGCGCGAAGTCGTAGCCGCCCGGGCCGCGCCGCTTCCGGCGGCGGCAGCAAGGCGCGCCCGTGCCGGCGATGAAATCGCCCGGGCGCGAAGGCCTGCAGGCTCGCGCACGGTCGCGCGGACGCGCTGCCGGCCGGCGCATCGGCGGGAAGCCCTGTCGAGCTCGCTGCAGGCCGGACGACGAGCGCGCCTCCGCTGAGCCGCTCCTCGACGCTCTCGACGAAGCCGGAGATCGGCCCGACGGTGACGCGGCCGAGCACCGGCGCCTCGACGCATCGCTCGCGCGCAGACGCCGGCCGCAAAGCCGCCGAACAGGGCCGTGAGCCCGAGCAGCGACCGCAAAGCCGACCGGTCGTCCGCGCGCGAGGACGCGCGACGCCGGCGGCGATCGCCGGCTCCGGCGAGCGGCGCCCACAGGGCCGGCCGTCCCTCGGCCGCGAAAAAAGCAGGATGCCGAGGCCGAAGCTGACCGCGAGCCAGGGGAAGAGCCGGCGCTGCTCGATCTCCTGCGCGCAGGCAGCGCCCGCAGCCAGCCGCGCCAGTCGAACCGCGACGGACCATGGCGCCGGGCCGGCCAAGGCGCCGGCGAGCGCGACAGCGTGCGGACCGCGCCGCGGTCCTCGCGCGCTCCCGTCGCTCCGGCCCCGGCCATCGCTTCGAGCTTACACGCCTGGAGAGACCCTACATGTTACACGACGGCGCGACGCCCGAACAGACCGGCCGTCGCCTCCCCATCCCGCAACATCGCAGTCATGCCATGTCCGACGACCGTCGTCACCCGTTTCGCCCCCTCGCCCACCGGCTTCCTGCACATCGGCGGCGCGCGCACGGCGCTGTTCAACTGGCTTTACGCCAAGCGCCACGGCGGCAAGATGCTGCTGCGCATCGAGGACACCGACCGCGAGCGCTCGACCGAGGCCGCCATCCAGGCGATCCTCGACGGCCTCACCTGGCTCGGCCTCGATTGGGACGGCGACGTGGTCTACCAGTTCGCCCGCGCGCGCGCCGGCATCGCGAGGTCGCCGAGAGCCTGCTGGCGCGCGGGCCGCGCCTATCACTGCTACGCCACGCCCGCGGGAGCTCGAGGCGATGCGCGAGGCGGCGCGGCGCGAGGGCCGCCCCTTGCGCTACGACGGGCGCTGGCGCGACCGCGATCCCGCCGAGGCGCCGCCCGGCGTCAAGCCGGTGATCCGCCTGAAGGCGCCCGATCGAGGGCGAGACGGTCGTCGAGGACCAGGTCCAGGGCCGCGTCACGTGGCAGAACAAGGATCTCGACGACCTCGTGCTGCTGCGCTCCGACGGCACGCCGACCTACATGCTCGCCGTCGTCGTCGACGACCACGACATGGGCGTCACCCACGTCATCCGCGGCGACGACCACCTCACCAACGCCGCCCGCCAGACGCAGATCTACAGGCGCTCGGCTGGCGCGTGCCCGAGATGGCGCACATCCCGCTCATCCACGGGCCGGACGGCGCCAAGCTGTCGAAGCGCCACGGCGCGCTCGGCGTCGACGCCTACCGGGCCATGGGCTATCTGCCCGAGGCGCTGCGCAACTATCTCGTCCGCCTCGGCTGGAGCCACGGCGACCAGGAGATTTTTTCGACCGAGGAGATGATCGAGGCGTTCGATCTCGACCAGCATCGGCCGCTCGCCGGCGCGCTTCGATTTCGCCAAGCTCGAGAACCTCAACGGCCACTACATGCGCCAGTCCTCGGACGAGCGATCTCGTGGCGGCGCTGGAAACGATCCTGCCCGAGCACGGCCCGCCGCGCGGCCTCGGGAACGGCGTTCGACCCCGCGCTGCGCGAAACGTTCCTGGCCGCCATGCCGGGGCTGAAGGAGCGCGCCAAGACGCTGGTCGAACTGCTCGACAGCGCCGCGTTACCTTTACGCCAAGCGTCCGCTCGCGCTCGACGACAAAGCGGCCGGCATCCTGGCCAACGGCGGACGGGAGCGCCTCGCAGGCGCTCTCCAAAAGCTCGAAGCGCTGCCCGCCTGGACGGCCGAGAGCACCGAGACGGCGGTGCGCGCCGCGGCCGAGGCGGCAGGCGTCAAGCTCGGCCAGGTCGCGCAGCCCCTGCGGGCCGCTCTCACCGGCCGCTCGACCTCGCCGGGGCTGTTCGATGTGATGGCGGTCCTCGGCCGCGACGAAAGCCTCGCGCGCCTGCGTGATCAGATCGCCGTCCCGGCGTGATCCGCGCCTTCCCGATCCCGGCTTCGGCTTCACAGTGCAACAGACACGGGGCGCCTGATCGCCCCGGCCGCATGCGCCATCACACCGCAGCATTGACGCATCGTTGACCCATCGGGAACGGGCGCACGCGCGCTTCGGGCCGCATCGGGGCGTGGGCAGTCCGGGCGGCATGGCGGCTCTCGCTTTCGCCGGAAACACTCAGCAACGAAATCCGGCCTTGCCCGACACAATCCAGCAAACAGGGCGGACGATGGTTCCCTCAGCCACAAGCGCGGAGCGTGGAACATCGCTCGCATTCGAGACCCGCAGGCGTGGCTGAGGAGAGAACCTGGGCCCGATCCTGATGGATCGGGCTCTTTTTACTTTAGATGAGAGGATCTTTTCGGCGCTCCTGCGGCGGAACAGCCTCCGACAACCCAAGCGGAGCATCCAGTCCCGGATTGAGATCTTCGCCATAACAAAGGTAAGCCCAGTATGCGCAACCTCATGTCCGCCTTCCTCGGATCGACGATCGCGGCCGCTTTCAGCCTCTCGGGCGCACAGGCCGCCGACCTGCCACGCCGGACCGTTGTTGCCCCGGCTCCGTTCGTGGCGGTTCCCGTGTTCACGTGGACCGGCCTCTACGTCGGCGCGAACGCCGGCTATGGCTTCTCCAACAATGACAACAACGACTCCTCCGCGCTCCTGCTCGGAAACAACCTGCTGGTTCCGGCTTTCCCGACCGGCGCGCTCACGCCGGCCACGATCACCAGCGGCACGACCGGCTTCCTCGGCTATGACACGGGACGGAGCCGGAACGGTTTCGTCGGCGGCGGCCAGATCGGCTACAATCACCAGTTCACGCCGGGCTCCAGCTGGGTGGTGGGCGTCGAGGCCGACATCCAGTACGCCGGCTTTCGCCGCAACGACGACCTGTCCGCCCTCTACGCCACGGGCAATTATCTGACCGCAGCGGCGATCCCGGACGGAATTCCCGGCCTTGGCGTCGTGTCGAACGGGGCGTCCAACATCGCCCTGTTCAACAACGGCGCCGGCTCTGGGAACCGCGGCATCGACTGGTTCGGCACCGTGCGGGGCCGCCTCGGCTACGCCTTCGACCGGCTGTTGATCTACGGCACAGGCGGCCTCGCCTTCACGGACCGGAACAGCAACGACTGCTCGACCTGCACCAGCTACGGCTTTGCGTCCGGCGCCGCCGTCCCGACGTCCTTCTTCGTCTCCACCGCGGCCGCCGCGACCGGCGCTCTCGTGACGGCGACGCCGTTCAGCCTCTCCAACAGCAACAACGTCGGCTACGCGGTCGGCGGCGGCCTTGAGTACGCCTTCACCACCAATCTGACGGCGAAGCTTGAGGGTCTCTACGTCAACTTCAACAACGGCAGCCGGGACAGCAGCGTGGCCAACGCCGTGGTCGGCGTGACCAACACCGGCGCTCCGGTCACCGCGGCCAGCATCGTGGACAGTCGCCGGGGCGACGATTTCGGGGTGGTCCGCCTCGGCCTGAACTACAAGTTCTCGGCGTTCTGACGCACTGCCCCCAGCTCGGCCCAGAACCCGAGAGGGGACCGGAGACCGTGCGTCTCCGGTCCCTTTTTCGTGAGGTTGACCGATGGTCCGAAACGTCCTGCCCTTTCTGCTTGGCGTCGCGGCGCCGCTCGCGGCCGTCGTCTGGCTGGTGTTCGCGCACTGAAACGCCGTCGCCCGCGGCTTCATCGCTCCGGAGCGCTCAAAAACTTTGTTTCCGATTGTTTCCGGGCTTCGGCCTGAAATGCTCCGACACAAAAGGGCGCTTTGGAAGAGACAATCTGGACAAGCGATCAGGCGAAATCTGGCGGCCTCAGATGCAGGGGAATGCCCATGACCGTCACGGCCGCTAATCCGTCCAGCCCGCCGCAAGCGAGCGATCTGCCGCCCGAAATTTCAGCCTTCCTCGACGCCGCCATGGCGCGGGCCGCCGGTTCGGCGACGACGCGCCGCCCCGTCGCGCCGATCGTCCATCACGCGTTTCAGGATGCTCCGTTACGCCTGCCGCGTCTGAACGTGCCGAAGAGGCAGGCCCGCGTCCTGGCCCTGGATGATCTGGTGCTCGTCGGCCTCTTCGTCGGGCTCCTCCTCGCCGCCTGGGTCAGCCTTTTGATCGGCCTCGACATCGCCCAGGCTGCCGAACGCACGACGGGGCTTTGCATGGCGCAGGCTCAATCAGCCCCAGGCCGGCCGGCGTCTGACCGCAGCCCGTGCGCTCGCCTGCCGCAGCAAGGCTAAGGGGCGACGAGGCGTTCCGATGTCGATGACCCCGAAGGCCGTGCTGCATAAGGCGTCCATGCGTCTGTTTCAGGCTGTTCTGGTGTTTGCGGTGGCGCTTGCGCTCGGCCTGGTCCCGCCTGCGGCGCGGGCGCAGGGGGCCGGCCCCGACGAGGGCGCCTTCAGCGCCGCCGAACTGGTCGACTCCGGCCATCGCCTGTTCGGCTCGGTGTCGCGCGGCCTGGCCCTTACGGTCCAGGAAGCCGTCAAGCGCTGGGGCGAGCCCAACGGCTACATCCTGGGCGAGGAGGCCTCCGGCGCCCTCATCGGCGGCCTGCGCTACGGCGAGGGCACGCTCTACACCCGCAACGCCGGCCAACGGCGCGTGTTCTGGCAAGGCCCCTCGCTCGGCTTCGACGTCGGCGGGGACGGGGCGCGCACCATGATGCTGGTCTACAACCTGCCCGCGGTCGAGGCGCTCTACACCCGCTTCGTCGGCCTCAACGGCGCGGCCTATCTGGTGGGCGGCTTCGGCCTGACGGCGGCCGCCAAGGACGAGATGGTGGTCGTGCCCATCCGCTCCGGGCTCGGGGCCCGGCTCGGCGTCAACGTCGGCTACCTCAAGTTCACCCCCGAACCAACCTGGAACCCCTTCTGACGCCCAAAGACCGAAGGAGCGGACGGGGCCGCCGCAGCGTCCGCCCAGGAATCATCTCAATGGCTTTTTACGACGGCTGCGCTCGCCTGCCGCACCATAATGAGACGCAACGAGGCGTTCCGATGTTGATGACCCGGGAGCCGGTCCGGCATAAGGCCGGCATGGCGTCCACCCCCCACATCCTCGTCGTCGAGGACGACCGCGACATCAGCGCGCTCGTGGCGCGGTATCTGCGCGCCAACGAATGCCGCGTCTCGATCGCGGGCGACGGGCGCGAGATGGACCGGGCGCTGGACGAGAGCCGGATCGACCTGATCGTGCTCGACCTCATGCTGCCGGGCGAGGACGGCCTCAGCCTGTGCCGGCGCCTGCGCGCCACGTCGCCGATCCCGATCGTCATGCTGACCGCGAAGAGCGAAGAGATCGACCGCATCATCGGGCTTGAGATGGGCGCGGACGACTATTTGCCGAAGCCGTTCAACCCGCGCGAACTGCTGGCCCGTATCCGGGCGGTGCTGCGCCGCCGCACGACCGAGCCGGTTTCCTCGCCGCATCCATCGGGACAAACGATCGCATTCGCGGGCTGGCAGGTTCATCTGGCGTTGCGCGAGTTGGTCAGTCCCGCGGGCGCCAAAGTCGCCGTGACAGGAGCCGAATTCGACCTCTTGCACGCCTTTTGCGAGCGTCCAGGCCGGGTGCTCTCGCGCGACCAGCTTCTCGACCTCACGCAAGGGCGGGTCGCCGGCCCCTACGAGCGCAGCATCGATGTGCTAGTGAGCCGCCTGCGGCAGAAAATCGAGCGCGACCCGCGCGAGCCGGAATTGATTAAAACCATCCGGTCCGGCGGCTACCTGTTCACGCCTCAGGTGGAGCGGTCATGACGCTGCGTCTCTCCGGGTTGATCAGGCCGAGGACCATCGCGGGACAGATCGTCATCCTGGTCCTGGTCAGCGTGGGCCTGTTCCACCTGGTCCTCAACACAACGTCCACGCTGTTCGGAGAGCGGCCGGTACGACCTGAACTGGGACCGTTCGCGGTGGCGGACCGCTTCACCGAGTTCGTCCGCCTGCTCGATCATCTGCCCGCGGCCGCCCGCCCCGATGTGGTTGCAGCCTTGCGCGTTACCTATCCGGCCCTCGATCTCACTCTGCAACCGCCGCTCGCGTCGCCGCCCGTCGATCAGGCGCTCGAACCCCCGCCGGGGGCCGAGAGCCTTTTCATTCAGCTCCGCCGGGTGCTTGGCCCGGATTTGCTGCTTTTCACGTTCGCTCCAGAGTCGGCCGCGAACGGGGCGACACGGCGCCTCCGGGAGGTCGCCGTTGCGCTTCGGGATGGGGCGGTGGTCACGGGCTTGGTGCTGCCGATCGGGCGGCCGCCCGGGAGGCCCAGCCCTGTCGCGATTGTGGCGGCAACGCTGGGGTTCGTGGCGCTGATGCTCACCATCCTGCTCTGGTGGGCGACGCGGGGCCTGACCGCGCCGCTGAGCCGCTTCGCCCAGGCCGCCGCCGGCTTTTCGCTCGACCGCGACGCCGCGGCCCTGCCGGAGAAAGGGTCCTACGAGGTCCGCACCGCCGCCCGCGCTTTCAACCGCATGCAGGCGCGCATCCGGCGCATGGTGGAGGACCGCACCCGCATGCTGGCCGCGGTGAGCCACGACCTGCGTACGCCCATCACGCGCCTGCGCCTGCGGGCGGAGTTCGTCGAGGACGAGACCACGCGGGCGCAGATGCTGCGCGATCTCGACCAGATGTCCGGCATGATCCATGCCGCGCTCTCCTATCTGCGGGACGGCCAGACGGCCGAGGGCCGCTCCCTCGTCGATCTCGCCAGCCTTCTCCAGACCCTCTGCGATGAGTTCGCCGACATCGGCCACGCGGTCGCTTATGACGGTCCCGGCCATCTCCTCGCCACCCTCCGCTCGGACGAAGTCAGCCGCGCCGTCGCCAACCTCGTCGAGAACGGGGTCAAATGGGGCGCGCACGTCGTCGTCCGGCTGCGTCCGGCGTCGCCCGATGCGGCGGAGATCGAGGTCGCCGATGACGGGCCGGGCATTCCGGATGCGGACAAAAAGACCATGCTGCAGCCCTTCGCCCGCGGCGACGCCGCGCGCGGCATGAACGAGTCGAGCGGGTTCGGTCTGGGGCTCTCCATCGCCCGCGCCGTCGCCGAGGCCCACGGCGGCGAACTCTCCCTCCATGACGGGCGGCCGTCAGGGCTGATCGCCCGCCTCCGGCTTCCGGTCATCGCTCAGCAAGCTGACGCCGCAGAGCCCAAGCTTGCGTTGGACGCCGCCTGACGAAGGCCCGCCGATGGGGTCCGAAGCGCCGCCGAGCGCGCCGACGCAGGGGCGAAGCGGCCGCTTCCGATCCGCTTGCCGCGCGAGGCTGCGGATGCAGGCCGCCGGGAATGCAGGGCCGCTTGAAGGCGGCCGAGGGATCGGCTACCCCAATGGAATCTCGATGGCCGACAAAGCCGGACGATAGGGCGTGAGACTTTGCGTCGTCAGCCCTAAAAGAGGTGTTCGCGCCGTCCCCAATTGAAAGGGCCAGGCTCATGAGCGCAGGTAGCGGCACGCTAACCGTCAACAACATGCAGGTTGAGCTGCCTGTCAGGGACGGCGCCATCGGCCCGAGCGTGATCGACATCTCGAAGCTGTACGCCCAGACCGGGATGTTCACCTACGATCCCGGCTTCACGTCCACCGCGGCCTGCGAGTCGGCCATCACCTACATCGACGGGGACGCGGGCGTCCTGCTCTACCGCGGCTACCCGATCGACCAACTGGCCGAGCACGGCGACTTTCTCGAAACCTGCTATCTCCTGCTTTACGGCGAACTGCCGACGGCGGCCCAGAAGGCGGACTTCGACTACCGCGTCACGCGCCACACGATGGTGCACGAGCAGATGATGCGGTTTTTTCAGGGCTTTCGGCGCGACGCGCACCCGATGGCCATCATGGTGGCCTGCGTCGGGGCGCTGTCGGCCTTCTACCACGACTCGACCGACATCTCCGATCCGTACCAGCGCATGGTCGCCTCCATGCGGATGATCGCCAAGACGCCGACGCTCGCGGCGATGGCGTACAAGTACTCGGCCGGTCAGCCCTTCGTCTATCCGAAGAACGATCTGGACTACACGTCGAACTTCCTGCGCATGTGCTTTGCGGTTCCGACGCGAAGACTACAAGGTCAATCCGGTCCTCGCGCGCGCGCTCGACCGCATCTTCATCCTGCATGCCGACCACGAGCAGAACGCATCCACCTCGACGGTGCGGCTGGCCGGCTCGTCCGGCGCGAACCCCTTCGCCTGCATCGCGGCCGGCATCGCCTGCCTGTGGGGTCCGGCGCACGGCGGGGCGAACGAAGCGGCGCTGCAAGATGCTGCAAGAGATCGGCACGCCTGACCAAATCCCCATGTACGTCGCCAAGGCCAAGGATAAGAACGATCCGTTCCGCCTGATGGGCTTCGGCCACCGGGTCTACAAGAACTACGATCCGCGCGCGCGCATCATGCAGAAGACCGCGCATGAGGTGCTGAACGAACTCGGCATCAAGGACGATCCGCTGCTCGAGGTGGCGATGGAGCTGGAGCAGATCGCGCTCAAGGACGAGTATTTCGTCGAGAAGAAGCTTTATCCGAACATCGATTTCTATTCAGGCATCACCCTGAAGGCGATGGGCTTCCCGACCGACATGTTCACGGTGCTGTTCGCGGTCGCGCGCACGGTCGGCTGGATCGCGCAGTGGAAGGAGATGATCGAGGACCCGTCGCAGAAGATCGGCCGCCCGCGCCAGCTTTATACGGGCGCGGAGCGGCGAGACTACCTTACCATCGCGCAGCGGGGGTGAGGAGCGGACCTTTTCGGCGGGAGAAGAAAAACCCTGCTTCGGCGGGGTTTTTTTGTCAGCGCCGGGTCAGGGTTCCACGCGTACCGGAACGGGGAGGGGGAACCCGCAACCCGAACGCGGAGCCTGGGCCACGAACGAATGCGGCTCCTCACCGATTCTTAACCACGTGGCGGCAATCTGAGAAGGACCGCCATGGGTCGTCGCTTTTGCAACGCTCAGGGGCGGGCGTCCCTCGTGTTGCGTAAGAGGCGTCCCATGCTCGATCTGCTCTTCCGGGCCGAAAAGCCGTTCCTGATTTGCTCCGCGCTCGCCGTTGCGGCGCTCGCAGGCTGGAGCAGCTTCGCCTACTCGGCCTCGTCGTCTGGCCAGCAGGCCAAGGCTCTCATGGCGGAGCGCGATGCGGCTTTGGCGAACTATCAGCAGCTGCAAGCGTCCGCCGGCAAGCTCAGCGAGGTCGAAGCCAAGCTCGGCTCGGCGCGCCTCGAATACGGCCGGGTCGTGCAGAGTTGGGCTGACACGAGAGGCAAGCTTGGGGTGGCGCAGCAGCAGCTCGCCGCGCTGACCAAGCGCCTCGATCAGGCCCGAGACCAAGTGTCTCAAACCGGCAGCACGCGCCCCGCGCCCCCCAAGGCGCCAGCCCGCAAACCGTGACAGGCTCGCTCGCCCCTGGCGCAAGCTCAGACCAAATCCGGATGGCTGGTTCGGGCCGGACAGGCTCGGCGGCGCCGTTGCGTTCTCCTCTTCCCGCAGAGGGTCGTGCCCCGGGGAGTGGTGTAGGATTGCCGGTCCTCGGGCGGGTCCGAGGGTGATCAGGCCGCCACGGCAGACAGCCTGAGAACGGGATCATCGCTCAAGGCGCTCAGGCTTTCCAGGCTCATGTAGCGGCGCGAGACCGCCCACTCGTCATTCTGTTCGAGCATGAGCGCGCCCACGAGTCTGATGACAGCCGGGTCATTCGGGAAAATGCCGACCACGTCGGCGCGGCGCTTGATCTCGCGGTTGAGCCGCTCGAGCGGGTTCGTCGAGGCGATCTGGGCCCAGTGCTCGCGCGGGAAGGCCATGTACACCAGCACGTCCTCGCGCGAGCCGTCCATCAGGTCAGCGAGCGTGGGGAAGCGCTCCCGCAAGGCATCGGCGACCGCGGCCCACTGCTCTCGGGCGGCTTCGGCTGTCTCCTGGGCGAAGATCGTCTTGAGCAGGGCCACGACCGCCGGGCGCTGCTTCGGCTGCACGCGCGCCAGCGCATTGCGCATCCAATGAACTCGACAGCGCTGATGAGAGGCGTGGAAGACCTTCGTGGCCGCGGCCCGGAGCCCCTTGTGGTCATCGGCAATAACGAGCTTCACGCCCCGCAAGCCCCGATCCGCCAGGGAGCGCAGGAACGCCGTCCAGAACGGTTCGGCTTCCGACGCGCCGGTGGCCACGCCCAGCACTTCGCGCCGCCCATCCGTGTTCACGCCCACCGCGATTATCACAGCGACCGAGACGATCCGGCCCGCCTGGCGCGACTTCAGGTACGTTGCGTCGATCCACAGATAGGGCCAAGCGCCCTCGATCGGCCGGGCGAGAAAGGCATTCACCCGCTCATCGATCTCTGCGCACAGCCGCGAGACCTGGCTCTTTGAGATGCCGGACGCGCCCATGGCCTTGACCAGGTCATCAACGGCCCGGGTCGAGACCCCGTGCACGTAGGCCTCCTGGATCACCGCCGTGAGCGCCTTCTCGGCCGTGCGCCGGGGCTCCAGAAAGGACGGCAGGTAGCTGCCCTTGCGCAGCTTGGGAATGGCGAGATCAATCCGACCCACGCGCGTGTCCCAGGCGCGCTCGCGATAGCCGTTTCGGTGATTGAGCCGCTCGGGGCTGCGCGCGCCGGCTGGCACGCCGGTCCTGGCCTCAACCTCCAGGTCCATCAGCCGCTCGGCCGCAAAGGCCAGCATCTCCCGCACGAGGTCGGTATCTGCCCGCTTCTCGATCAGCTCGAGAAGCGCCATTCTGTCGTCGGTCATCGTCGTCGTCCTGTCAGGTTCAAGCGTCGCAACTCGAACCCTAACCGAAGACCGGCGGTGACCGCCCCGGGCGTGCGCTGCGCTCGTGAGGGGCTTCGCGCACGCCCTCAGCGGATCCGTCCTACACCACGCCCAGGGA
>CAVSLO010000002.1:0-4758 GCA_963728675.1 uncultured Alphaproteobacteria bacterium
GGTCTTATGTGCAATTGAACATAAGACCGATTATGTTGCGCCGCGGATTATGTTGCGGCCCTGCGCTGGGCGGCGGTTTTGCGAGGGATCGGCGGCTTCTGCGCAACATAATCTCAGCCGCAGCGGGGGGTCGCGTGATGCCCCGCGACGCTTCCGAGCTGGCGCGCCGCCTCGCGCGCGACGCCGAGGCGGTCTGCCGCCATTACCTGTCCAAGGGTCGACGCCAGGGCCGCTACTGGACGGTGGGCGACGTGCGCAACACGCCCGGCCGGTCGATGTTCGTGCGGCTGAGCGGGCCGGAACTCCGGTCCCGGCGCCGCCGGGCACTGGACCGATGCCGCCTCGGCCGAGCACGGCGACCTGCTCGACGTGATCCGCGAGAGCTGCGGGTTGGTCGAGTTCCGCGAGGTCGCCGACGAGGCGCGACGCTTCCTCGCGCTGCCCCGCGCCGAACCGAGGGCTGCGCCAAGACCGCCCGCCCCGCAGGGCTCGCCCGAAGCGGCGCGCAGGCTCTGGGCCATGGCCAAGCCGCTCGCCGGCACCTTGGCCGAGGCGTATCTGCGCGCTCGCGGGATCAGCGATCTGAGGGGCTGTGAGGCCCTCCGCGTTCCATCCGCGCTGCTGGTATCGCGGCGGCGACGACGATCCCCGCAATCGGGCCGGGACGCCTGGCCCGCGCTGATCGCGGCGGTCACGGCGCTCGATGGCACGATGACCGGTGCGCACCGCACCTGGCTCGATCCAGGGTCGGCCTGCAAAGCGCCGGTCTCGACGCCCCGCCGCGCCATGGGCCTGCTGCTTGGCAATGCCGTCCGGTTCGGCCGCACGATCGACGTCATGATCGCAGGAGAAGGGCTGGAAACGATCCTCTCGCTTCGGCAGATCGTACCCTCGATGCCGGCGGCGGCCGCGCTCTCGGCCAACCACCTCGCCGCGCTCGAACTGCCCGCCGGTTTACGACGGCTCTACCTCGCGCGAGACGACGATCCCGCAGGACACCGTGCGGTGGAAACCCTGGCCGACCGCGCGCGTGCCGCTGGCGTCGAGGCGCTGACGCTCGTGCCCGCGCTGGACGACTTCAACGAGGACCTGCGCCGGCTCGGCGCCGAGGTGCTGAGGGACGGACTGTGCGCCCAGCTCGCGCCGGACGATAGACCTCGCGTGCGATCAACATAGCTTCCGCCGCCCCGCCCCGTCGGGAAGCTCAAGCCTCCAACAACATGGAGGCCAGCGTGTTCGACGACATCTTCTTCCCCCACACCGCCGAGAAGTATCGAGCGGCGCCGCTCGTGGAGCAGCGGGAACGATACCTCGTTCATCTCAAGTCGACCGGCGCGACACGATCGACCTTGCGAAAGTGCGCCAACGATCAGCTGAGCTTGGTCCGCCTTCTGGACCTCAAGGACGGCGACCGCGTGAGCCGGTCGCAAATCGAGGTTGCTGCGGCGCTGTGGTCGCAGCCGAGGGGACGCCGGTGCGATCGAGCTGCTTCGCGCAAGACGCGCGACCGCTTCGTCAGCCACGGTGTCCGATGGCTCGGCTTCCTGGGCTGGCTCGACGATGGCGGGGGCGGCCGCCACCCGCATGACGCCGAGGTCCAGGCGTTCGCACGATGGCTCCGCGAGGAGCGTGGTCTCTCCGATGCGACCGTGCAGAGCTATCGCGCGGCTGCCGATCACTTCTTCGGACATCTGGCCGCCAAGGGCGTGCGGCTGAGCGCCGTAGGCATGACCGACATCGACGATACCGTAGCGGCGGAGCACGGGCGAGGCGCCTGGGGCCGCCGGACGAGACACGATTATGCGCAGCGTCTGAGGGCGTTCTTCTTGTTCGCCGAGACGCGCGGCTGGTGCCGAGTGGGCCTCGCCGCAGGCATCGTGGCGCCCCGGTTCATGGCCGACGAGACCGTGCCGAAGGGACTGCAGCGCGAGGATGTCGTGCGCCTGCTGGCGTCGGTTGGGGGCGACCGCCCAGTCGACAAGCGCGATCGGGCGATCCTGATGCTGTTCATCGGGTATGGGCTTCGGACCGGAGAGGTCGGCGGGCTGCGGCTGGACGATCTGGACTGGGAAAACGCCATGCTTCGGGTCCGCTGCCCCAAACCGGGCCGGACCCATCTATGGCCGCTGTCGCAGGGCGTCGGCCACGCCATCCTGCGCTACATCAGGGAGGCGCGGCCGTCCGGCTTCGGGCGCAGTCTCTTCTTCACGACGCACGCGCCGATCCGGCCGCTCGACCGAAAAGCCCTGGGCAAGATGGTCCGCGACCGGCTGGCGGGCATCGGCGTCGTCACCGGCCGACGCGGGCCCCACGCCCTTCGGCATGCCGCGGCCCAACACCTCCTGGATCAGGGCACGTCGATGAAGGTGATCGGGGACTTCCTCGGCCACCGCCATCCATCGTCCACCACGATCTACGCCAAGGTCGACCTCGCCGCGCTTCGCGAGGTGGCCGCTCTCGACCTGGAGGGCCTGGCATGATCCTGCGCGAGGCGATCGAACGCTATGTGCTCTGGCGACGAGCTCATGGCGCGAAGTTCACGACCGGGGCGAGCCTGCTGCGCCGCTTCCTTGACCATGCCGATGGCGACGCAGCCTGCGACGCGGTGACCACGGCGCAGGTCCTGGCCTACCTGGCGGGCGAGGGCCCGCCGACTCGCCATCGCGAGAACAAATACTATGCGCTTGCCGGCTTCTGGCGTCACGCGATCAGCCGCGGCCATGCGGCCCGCTCGCCCATGCCGGACGACGCGCCGAGATCGCCCGTTCGGGCGCCTCCCTACATCTACTCGCGCGATGAGCTTGCGCGCCTCTTCGATCCCGCGACCGTGGAGGCAAGCCGGCGCGGCGCGGTCCAGCTGGATGCGGTGACGTTCCGCATCCTGCTTCTCCTGCTGTACGGAGCGGGGTTACGCTTCGGGGAGGCGACCCGCCTCACCATGGCCGACGTCGATCTGGCAAACGCCGTCCTGACCATCCGGGCCACGAAGTTCTACAAGAGCCGGATGGTCCCGGTCGGACCTCAGCTTGCCGCGGTGCTGGACAGCCACGTGTCCCAGCGCCAGCGAGCCGGACTTGTGGACGGCCGGAACGCGTTGCTCTTGGCGAACCAGGACGGAACACGGCTCGCGAGCAGCACCGTGCAGGCCGCGTTCGACGCGCTCAGGCGCGTCGCAGAGGTCCACCGCGCAGCAGGCGGCCGGACGATCCCGCGACTGCACGACCTTCGGCACAGCTTCGCGGTTCATCGCCTGACGAGCTGGTATCGGCAGGGCGCCGATGTGCAACGGCTGCTGCCGGTGCTCTCCACCTATCTCGGTCACGCCGATCTGGAGGGCACGAAGGTCTATCTGTCGATGACGCCGGAGCTGCTGGAGCAGGCGTCGCTGCGGTTCGCCCGCTATGCGGAGGGAGGTCGGCATGCCTGACCTTGCAGCCCTCGGCCCCTGGCTCCGCCGGTTCTTGTGCGAATACATCGTCACCGAACGCAATCTCGCCCGGAACACCCGCAAGAGCTATCGCGACACCTTCAGCCTGTTGCTTCCCTTCATCAGCCGGAAGGTGCGCAAGCCCGTGGACCGGCTGGCCGTATGGGACCTCACGTCCGGACATGTGCTGCAGTTCCTCGCCCATCTCGAGACGGATCGAGGTTGCTCCGCCCAAACCCGCAATCAGCGACTGGCCGCCATCCGGGCGTTCGCGCGCTTCGTGGGCAGCCGCGACCCGGCCCATGTCGAATGGTGCGGTCACATCCGGGCCATCGCGTCGAAGAGGTCCATGCCGCCGCCGGTCGGATGGCTGACCAGGGCGGAGATGGAGGCGATGCTCGCGACGCCCGATCGCAGGACCCGGCGCGGCCGGAGCGAGTACGCGCTTCTGCTCTTCCTCTACAACACGGGCGCAAGGGTCTCCGAAGCCACCCAGCTCAGAGTGCGCGACCTGCAGATCGGGTCGCGGAACGGCGGGCACGATCTCGCCACCTTGCACGGCAAGGGCGGCAGGACGCGGCACTGCCCGCTATGGCCGGAAACCGAGCGCGTTCTGGTGGACGAGATTACCGGTCGCGCGGGCGAAGACGCCGTGTTCGTCAGCCGGCTCGGGACGCCGTTCACCCGCTTCGGCGTGTACCGCCTCGTCGAGCGTTGTGCAGCCCAAGTCCCGGGGCTGGCTGGCCGGACGATAACCCCGCACGTGATCCGGCACACCACGGCCTGCCACCTGGTCCTCGCCGGCGTGGACATCAACACCATCCGCGCTTGGCTCGGACACGTGTCGGTCAGCACGACCAACATCTATGCCGAGATTGACCTCACGCTGAAGGCCAACGCCGTCGCGCTCTGCGAGGTGGGGCAGTCGCGGCCCGCTCGCTCATGGAAGGAGGACAAGGACCTCATGGCCTTCCTGAAGGCCTTGTGAGTCGGGGACGGGGTGCCGGCTTCGGTCACCCTGTCCTGGCCATCCAGCGCCCGGCGGCGCCGGGGCCGGAGCCCGGCCCGCTCAGCCGCACGAACATCGACCGGCCGGGCGTGTTGCGGACGTCGCCCACCGTCCAGTAGCGGCCCTGGCGTCAACCCTTGGAGAGGTAATGGCGGCAGACCGCCTCGGCGTCGCGCGCGAGGCGGCGCGCCAGCTCGGAAGCGTCGCGGGGCATCACGCGACCCCCCGCGCGCTGAGATTATGTTGCGGAGACGCCGCCGATCCCTCGCAAAACGGCCGTCCAGCGCGGGGCCGCAACATAACCCGCGGCGCAACATAATCG
>CAVSLO010000003.1:0-54318 GCA_963728675.1 uncultured Alphaproteobacteria bacterium
AAACCCGACGATCTGACCGGCCAGCCGTTCTCGCCCGATCCGATCGCGGTCATCGAAGTCCTCTCGCGCAGCAACACCAAGGCCGACCGGCAATGGCGGCTGAACGCCTACGCGGCCACGGCCTCGATCGAGCCCTATCTCATGGTGGAGCAGAGACGCGTTCAGGTCTTCTCTACGATCGGTCGCGGGGGTGGACCGCGACCGATCGTAGAGACATCGCGGGCGCGATCGAATTGCCCGCGCTCGGCGCCACGATTCCACTCGCGACGATCTATCAGTGGACCGGCTTCGACCCGAAGCTCGGGCCTCGCCGCTCGCGCTAAAGACCCGCCTCTGGGCTGACAAGGCACGGCGACATGCGACCCTCGGAGATCATAGCCGCTAAAGCTGACCAGGTGCGCGAGATCATCGCCCGCTATCCGGTGCGTCATCCGCAGGTCTTCGGGTCGGTGGCGCGCGGCGAGGATACGGAGGGGAGCGATATCGACGTGCTGGTGGAGCCGCTCCGCGGAACCACGTATTTGACCTTAGCCAAGCTGCAACTCGAACTGGAGGCGTTGCTCGGGGTCGAGGTTGATATCGCCACACCGGGCGCCATCGGCCCGCGCCTCGTGGAACAGGTCATGCGCGATCGGCGGCCTTTTCCATGAAGCGATCCCGCCGGGAACGACTCGAAGATATTACCGAGTGGGGCGGCAGGATTGCTCGGCATATCCGTGGGATGAACTTTGAGGAGTTCGCTCACGACGAAAAGACGTTGGACGCCGTGAGCCGATGCATCGCGATCCTTGGCGAAGCCGCCGCCCGACTGCTCGAGGAAAGTTCAACTCTACAGGAGCAGCATCCCGATCTCGAACTGATCGCCGCACGAGCCATGCGCAACCGCCTGTCGCATGCCTCCTTCGGCATCGACCCGCAGGTGCTCTGGGATACTGCGGTCCTTGACGTCCCGAGAATGGTCGCGGCGGCAGAGCGTGCGCTCATGGGGTGAGGCCGCGAGACGCTGCCCCGCCGCTGGTCTGTTTAAAACGGAATGTCGTCGTCGAGGTCGTTGTAGCGCCCCCCGCCGCCCGACCCTGCCATCGCGGGGCGCTTCTCCATCGGCGAGGAGCGGCCGAAATCGCCGCCGCGGCTGACCTGTCCTTGCTCCTCGGAGCCGGCTTCGCCGCCCGCGCCGCCGCGGCTGTCGAGGATCGTCAACTCGCCGCGGAAGCGTTGCAGCACGACTTCGGTCGTGTACTTCTCCGCGCCGGACTGGTCCTGCCACTTGCGCGTCTGCAACTGGCCCTCGACGTAGACCTTCGATCCCTTCTTGAGGAACTGCTCGGCGACCCGCGCCAGGTTCTCGTTGAAGATCACCACGTTGTGCCACTCGGTGCGCTCCTTGCGCTCGCCCGTGGCCTTGTCCTTCCAGTTCTCCGAGGTGGCGATCCTCAGGTTGACCACCGGCTCGCCGGAATTGAGCCGCCGCACCTCCGGGTCCTTTCCAAGATTGCCGACCAGGATGACCTTGTTCACGCTGCCCGCCATGGGAGCCTCTCCACTTCACGCCCTCCCCTGTTTTGTAAGCGCCCAGGGACGCCGCGAACAGGCCAGGGACTTCCGTTGCACACGCCTGTCCCCAGAAAAGGACATCCAGATCGTTCTATATTTGTTCTGGAGGAAACGCAAGGTGGAGCTTCAGCCGCCGAGCGGTCGGGGGAGACCTGCTGCTGGGGCGCGTACTCGACTGGGCCAACCACGTCGGCTTCAGGCCTTTAATCAGGCCCCGATCGGTCGAGCTTGGCTGCCAGGCGTGCAGAACCGAGTCGCCGCGCCCCGCGTTGGCCTGTCAGCCAAGCGGTTAGTGCGCCGGTCAAGAGAAGAGGTGGGCGTCATGGACGAGATCGAGGCAGCGTTGCGGATCGCTCTCGGGCTCGGTCTCGACAATAAAGAGATCAACATCGCGCAGATGGCCGTTCGCGCGGTCCTGGTTTACCTTGTCACCGTTTTCATGGTGCGGCTCGGCAAGAAACGCTTCATGGGCCGCGCTACGGCGTTCGACGTCATCCTCGGCATTATGCTCGGCTCGATCGTGAGCCGCGCCATCACGGGAAACGCCCCGTTCTTTCCCGCGCTCGGCGCCGGCGCCGCGTTGTTGGCGATGCACTCGCTGGTCTCGTGGTTGGCGATGCGATGGCATGGGTTCGGCGGGGCCATCAAAGGCCATTCGGAGGTCGTCATTCGCCATGGCGACATCGACCGGCAGGCGTTGCGCCGGTCCCACATGACGGAAAAGGATCTCTGGGAGGACCTGCGCGAGAAGAGCATCTCGCGTCTCGACGAGGTCGCGGAAGCCCGGCTCGAACGCAACGGCCGCCTCAGCGTCGTCAAGGCGCAACAGGAACCGAAGATCGTCCATATCCGTGTGGCTGATGGCGTGCACACGGTGCGGGTGGAGCTGAGCGAGCGTTGAGGGCAGGCTCGCCTTGAGAGTTGCCCCGTGTACGCTTTTTGTTCTAAACCCCGTTCATGGGCCCGTGCGTTCGCGTTGCGCCCGAGTGCAATTACAATGCGGTTTGCCGCGCCCGCCCATGCGGGCTCCATGAGCCTTGACCGATGGCCCCTCTCGACGACTTCTTCGACCACAGCGCCAGCGCCTCGGACGCGCGCGTCATCGCGGTGCGCGGCGCGCGCGAGCACAATCTCAAGAACGTCGACCTCGATGATCCCGCGCGACAGGCTCGTGGTGTTCACCGGGCTGTCGGGCTCGGGCAAATCGTCGCTCGCCTTCGACACCATCTATGCCGAGGGCCAGCGGCGCTACGTGGAGTCGCTGTCGGCCTATGCCCGCCAGTTCCTGGAGATGATGCAGAAGCCGGACGTCGACCAGATCGACGGGCTGTCGCCGGCGATCTCGATCGAGCAGAAGACGACCTCGCAAAAACCCGCGCTCGACGGTCGGCACCGTCACCGAGATCTACGATTACATGCGCCTGCTCTGGGCGCGGGTCGGCATCCCCTACTCGCCCGCGACCGGGCTGCCGATCGAGAGCCAGACGGTCAGCCAGATGGTCGACCGCGTGCTGGCGCTGCCGGAGAAAACGCGGCTCTACCTGCTCGCGCCCGTGGTGCGCGGCCGCAAGGGCGAGTACCGCAAGGAGATCGCCGAGTTCCAGAAGAAGGGCTTTCAGCGCCTCAAGATCGACGGCGAATTTTACGCCATCGACGAGGCCCCGGCCCTCGACAAGAAGTTCAAGCACGACATCGACGTGGTGGTCGACCGCATCGTGGTGCGCGCCCGACATCGGCGCGCGGCTGGCGGAATCGTTCGAGACCGCGCTCGAGCTCGCGGACGGCATCGCGGTGATCGAGTTCGCGGACGCGCCGCCGGAAAACGCCTCTCCCCGCGCGGCGGGGAGAGCAGACGCGCGCCGTATCGTCTTCAGCCAAAATTCGCCTGCCCGGTCTCGGGCTTCACGATTCCCGAGATCGAGCCCCGCCTGTTCTCCTTCAACAACCCGTTCGGCGCCTGCCCGACCTGCGGCGGCATCGGCCACGAGATGCGCGTCGACGCGGCGCTCATCGTGCCGGACGAGACCGCCACCTTGAAGCGCGGCGCCATCGCGCCCTGGGCGCGCTCGACCTCGCCCTATTACGGCCAGACGCTCGAGAGCATCGCCCGGCATTACACGGTCTCGACCACGACCAAGTGGGCCGAGCTGCCCGAGACGGTGCGGCAGGTGATCCTCTACGGCTCCAGGCGAGCCGATCCGCTTCGCCTACGACGACGGCCTGCGCGCCTACGAGGTGAAAAAGCCGTTCGAGGGCGTCATCACCAACCTGGAGCGCCGCTACAAGGAGACCGAGAGCGACTGGTCGCGCGAGGAGATCGCCCGCTACATGAGCGAGACGCCCTGCGACGCCTGCGGCGGCAAGCGCCTGAAGCCCGAGGCGCTGGCGGTGAAGATCGCCGGCTTCGACATCGGCGAGGCTACGGCCCTCTCGGTGCGCGAGGCGCGCGGCTGGTTCGGGCGCTGCCCCAGAAGCTCACCGGAAGCAGAACGAGATCGCGGTCCGCATCCTGAAGGAGATCCGCGACCGCCTCACCTTCCTGGTCGATGTCGGCCTCGAATACCTGACGCTCGCGCGCGCCTCCGGCACCCTGTCGGGCGGCGAGAGCCAGCGCATCCGCCTGGCGAGCCAGATCGGCTCCGGCCTCACGGGCGTGCTCTACGTGCTCGACGAGCCCTCGATCGGCCTGCACCAGCGCGACAACGAGCGCCTGCTCGGCACGCTGAAGCGCCTGCGCGACCTCGGCAACACCGTCATCGTGGTCGAGCACGACGAGGACGCGATTCTGCAGGCCGATTACGTGGTCGATGTCGGCCCCGGCGCCGGCATCCACGGCGGCGAGATCATCGCCCAAGGCAAGCCCGCCGACATCATGGCGAACCCCGACTCGCTCACCGGCCAATACCTGTCCGGCGAACGCTCGGTGCCGGTGCCGCCCAAGCGCCGCAAGCCCCACAAGGGCCGCGCGCTGAAGCTCGTGGGCGCGCGCGGCAACAACCTGAAGAACGTCACCGCCGAGATCCCGCTCGGCCTCTTCACCTGCGTCACCGGCGTCTCCGGCGGCGGCAAATCCACGCTCGTCATCGACACGCTCTACAAGGCGGTGGCGCGAAAGCTCAACGGCGCGTCGGAGCACCCCGCCCCGTTCGACCGCCTCGAGGGCCTGGAGCACCTCGACAAGGTCATCGACATCGACCAATCGCCGATCGGCCGCACGCCGCGCTCGAACCCGGCCACCTACATCGGCGCCTTCACGCCGATCCGCGAGTGGTTCGCCGGCCTGCCCGAGGCGAAGGCGCGCGGCTACGGGCCGGGGCGGTTCTCGTTCAACGTCAAGGGCGGGCGCTGCGAGGCCTGCACGGGCGACGGCGTCATCAAGATCGAGATGCACTTCCTGCCCGACGTCTACGTCACCTGCGACGTCTGCAAGGGCAAGCGCTACGACCGCGAGACGCTGGAGGTGCGCTACCGCGAAAAGTCCATCGCCGATGTGCTCGACATGACGGTCGAGGAGGCGCGCGAGCTGTTCAAGGCCGTGCCGTCGATCCGCGAGAAGATGCAGACGCTCGCCCGCGTCGGCCTCGACTACATCCACGTCGGCCAGCAGGCGACGACGCTGTCCGGCGGCGAGGCGCAGCGCGTCAAGCTCTCGAAGGAACTCTCGAAGCGCGCCACCGGCCGCACGCTCTACATCCTCGACGAGCCGACCACCGGCCTGCACTTCCACGACGTCGCCAAGCTGCTGGAGGTGCTGCACGAGCTCGTCGAGCAGGGCAACACCGTGGTGGTGATCGAGCACAACCTCGAGGTCATCAAGACCGCCGACTGGGTCATCGACATGGGCCCGGAAGGCGGCGACGGCGGCGGCGCGATCGTGGCGCAAGGCACGCCGGAGGACATCGCGGCGAGCGAAGCGAGCCACACGGGGCGCTTCCTGCGCGAGGTGTTGCAGCGCCGGCCGTTACGTGCGCCGAAGCGGGAGGCGGCGGAGTAGGTCTCCTCTCCCCTTGGGAGAGCTTGCCCGCCGACGCGTGCGCCCGATTCGCAGCGCCGATCGCCTGCCCTAGCGCCCCATCTCGGCGCAGGTTTGGTTGCCGCGGGCGTCGGTGATGCAGGTGCGCTGAACGACCCCCGGCTCGGCGGACCCGCCGGACAGCTCCGCGAGCCGGGCCTGATATGCGCCGGCGATGCAGGCGCCGTTGCTCCCGCACCGGCCGCGCGCCCGAAGCCAGGCCGCCTCGTCGCGGTCGAGGCGCGCCCGATCCGGGCCGGACAGGCGCGCGCGCAGCCGGTAGAAGCGGCTGTTGAGCCGCTCGTCCAATCGGCTGAGCCGGGCGTCGGCGCAGATCGCCCTCTCGTCGGGGGTTCCGGCGTTGCGGCAGTTGAAGCCTTGCGCGTGCGCCGGCTGGACGAGCAAGAGCCCGGCGACGGCGAGACAACGAAGGTGCATGGCGACCTCCGGCAATGAACGGTTCCAAAGATGTTGGTCCGCCCGGCCCAGGGCGCAAGGCGCGCGGCTCCTGACTGATCGGCCATGGAAGGGGTTTTAGGGAAACGCGGCGGAGAGCCGTCCCCTCTCCCTCGGGAAGAGGTCGAGCCAGCGAAGCCGACCGGGTGAGGGCAACAGCGCAATGAGCCGAAAGACCGTGAAACTGATCCATAAGGGCAAGTACGTTGCGGAAGTCCCGGTCGAATTGATTGAAGACGAAGGCGGCTGGTCGCCCTATCTCTCGCTAGAGGATGCCAAAAAGCTTGAAGCGGTGCGCCTGGCGCTGCACAAGGGCGACGTTGCGACCGCCGCGAAGCATGGCGCGTTTTCGCGTTGACGCCTGTTTCGGGGTGGGTTCGTCAGCCCGAAATGAATGTCTCGGCGGCATCATTGCGGCGCAGGGCACGCCGGAGGACAGCGCCCGCAGCGAGGCGAGCCACACGGGGCGCTTCCTGCGCGAGGTGCTGGCGCGGCGGCCGCTCCGCGCGCCGAAGCGGCAGGCGGCGGAGTAATCGCCTCTCCTGCGACCGAGTGAGGGCAACGGGGGCACGACGTGAGCGGAACGCTGGAACGTGTGCGGCTCCTGGTCAGTCGGGGTGAGGTTCGGGTCTCGCGCCACGGGCAGTATCGGAAATTTCGTGTTTGGGTCGGGCTGTTGATCCCTTTCAGGCCATGGCTCGTGTGAAGCGCTCGCCGAAGAGGATGGCGAACTGAGCCTTGGCCATGCCACCATTCACGGGCTGGCATGGTCCACTCTTTCTCGGACCGGTTCAAGACCAAGAACAACAGCTTGAGCGCCGCCTCGTCGGTCGGGAAATGACCGCGAGCCCGGACCGCGCGGCGGAGTTTTGAGTTCAAGGCCTCGATGGCATTGGTCGTGTACAACAGCCGGCGCACCTCGGCGGGGAAGGCATAGAAGGGCACCACTTCGCCCCAGGCACGTCGCCAGCTCTGGGCAATGGCCGCGTATTTTCCGCCCCAGGGGCCCTCCTCGAAGGCGCTCAGAGCGGCCTCTGCGGCTGTCGCGTCCACGGCGCGGTAGATCTCCTTCAGCGCCGCAGCCACGGCTTTTCGGTCCTTGTAGGCCACGAACTCCAAGCTGTGCCGGAGAAGATGAACAATGCAGGTCTGGACCATGGCGTCCGGGAAGACGGCCGTGATCGCCTCGGGAAAGCCCTTCAGGCCATCGACCACGGCGATCAGTACGTCTTCGACGCCGCGGTTCTTGAGCTCGCTCATGACCCGAAGCCAGAACTTGGCGCCCTCCGTCTGCTCGATCCACAGCCCCAGGATCTCCTTGGTGCCATCGGCCCGAACCCCGAGCGCCACGTGGACGGCTTTGTTGCGGACCAGGGCCTCCTCGCGGATCTTGACCCGCAGCGCGTCAAAGAAGATCAGCGGGTAGACCGGCTCGAGCGGGCGGACTTGCCAGGCCGCGATCTCGTCCAAAACGGCATCAGTGACGGCGCTGATCAGGTCGGGCGAGACCTCGATGCCATACAGCTCGCGCAGGTGCCCGACGATCTCCCGGGTGCTCATGCCGCGCGCGTACATCGAGATCACCTTGTCGTCGAAACCCGGAAAGCGGCGCTGGTACTTGGCGATCAGCTGGGGATCGAAGCTGGCCTGGCGATCGCGTGGGATCTGCAGATCGAGCTTGCCCGTGTCGGTGACGACCGTCTTGTGGCCATAGCCGTTGCGGCCGTTGCCGGTCCCTCCTTCGCCCGCGAGATGGTGATCCATCTCGGCATTGAGGGCGCGTTCCGCGAGCGCCTTCTTCAGATCGTCCAGCAGACCGTTCGGATCAAAGGCCGTTTTCGGATCGGCCCCAGCCAACAGCTGGTCCAGGATGGCATCAGGAATACGAGGCTGTTTGCGTTTGGGCATGGTTGGGCTCCTTCGTCCCGTTCATGCCCGACCCACACGAAATTTCGGATAGTCCCCAGCGCTCCTCGGTTCACGCGACGCTGGGCGCTCCGGGCCGTCTTCTCGGCAGGCGCGGCCTCTTCGGCCTGGGCGTGCCCAGCCGCCTCGAGCTGCTCGGCCTCTTCCAGTCCCAGCAGGAGCTGGTCCTCGGGCAGGCTCTCGGCGCGGCGGCCGAAGCGGTGACGCTGCAGGGCCTTGATGATCTGGCGCAGCCGCTCGCTCTCGGCCCGCTCCTCCAAGAGCATCGCCTTGAGCAGGCCAGGGTCGTCGGGAAGGGCCGGAGCGGGCACGGTCACGAACAGATTAGATCAGAGTTGCCAGACACTTACCATCACTTTGCGCACGTGGACGACGCTTTTTTGTTCAGCTTGGAACAGCCGGCACCGTGACCTGCCGCGGCGCGTGCACCCGTTTCCAATCGAGCCCTTCGAGCAAGGCGGAGAGTTCGGCTGCGGTCAGCCGCATGACCCCGTCCTGGACCTTGGGCCAGCGGAACTGGCCCTCTTCCAGCCGCTTGGCGACGAGAACCACGCCCGTGCCATCCCAGAAGACCAGCTTGACCCGGTCAGCCGACTGCGCGTCATAGTGCATCTCTCCTGTCAGATCCCGGGCAGCCTGAGTGTGCTAACATCCTGCAAAGCCTTGAAGTTCTTCGGCCGACGCGCGATTACGTCCCGGACGCCTATCTGCACCGTCTCCGTGGCAAGCGCCGCGACCGGCACCTGCCAGGGCGCCGAGGGCATGATCTGCTGGGCCGGCAGCACGCCTTGGCGGATCAGCCGATGAACTGAGCCCACGCAGATGCCCAGCCGCTGCGCCGTTGCATCGACGCTGATCGTTTCCTCTCGCGCCACAGTCGGGTCGAAGGGCGCGATCCCGAGCCGCTCGCGCAGCGCCTTGACCCGTACCATCGTCCAGGATTGCCCGTCAGGGCTGCGGCACCGCATCCGGTTCATCGTCACGGCCACCTCGCGGTCAGGCCACTGCCCGCCGAGCTTGCGCATGACCTCGACGGCGTTCGGGGCGTGATCGTGGTCGACGGGATAGCGGCCGGTTCGCACTCGCGCGACCCGCAGCTCGGTATGACGTCCACCCGTCCAGTGCACGACGAGCACGGCCTCATGCGTCGCGGCATCGAGGCTGATGATCACCTCCTGGATCAGCAGGTGGGTCAGGCGCTGCTTCGTGCGCGCGTCGGTCGTTGGGGCGTTCCAGGCTGCGGGCAGATCATGGGCCAGCTGCATCAGCGCGGCCCGGTCGATGGTCGGGCCTGCTGCGGCCCTCGCCACCAGATCGGCGAGGCGATGCTCCAGTTCGTCGACCCGCTCCAGGGCCGCGTTCCAGCGCGCCTCGAGTTCGCGGGCCACATGGCGCTTGGCCGGGTCGACGAGCTCATGACGCCGGGCAGCGAGCGCGGCCTCGTAGCGCGCCGCCTCCAGTTCACGCGACACGGCCTGCCGAACGTCGTCCGTCGCGCGGGCCGCCTGATCGGCGGCCAGCATCGCCGCCTCGATCGCCCGGTCCGACACCGCCTCCAGGATCGCGGCCGCGATCGCGCGATCGACGCGCAGGCCGCCGATCCCGATGCACAGGCCCGATCCGACGTGAGCGTCATCGCCGCGGCACTGATAGCGGTGCGCGTGGCCTGAGCGCATGCCGTAGAACACCCGCATCATGCGCCCGCACTGCCCGCAGCGCACCAGGCCGGTCAGCAGCGCCCGCCCACCGCGGGCGGCCTTGCGCGCGGCGCGCTTCTGCATATGCGCATTCTCCCGCAACATGGTCTGGTGCTCCTCGAACTGCGCCCAGGTCAGATAGCCTGGGTGGTGATCGCGGATCAGCACGTTCCAGGCCGCCATCGGGCGGCGGTGGCCACTTGTCTTGTGAGCGCGCCCCTCAACCACGCTTGTGCGATCGCCGCGGCGCCCGAACGCGTAAGCTCCGGCGTAAATCGGGTTCTGCAGGATCTGCCTGATGCTGTGGTAAGCGGGCGCCCGCCAGGCGATCCGGCACAGGGTCAGGTTGCGCTGCACGACCGGGAGCTTCACCGCCGCCGCGCGGGCCCACAGGAAGACCTGGCGCGCACTGCCGAGTTCGCGGAACTTGCGGAAGACGAGCCGGATCGCCTCGGCGACGTGCTCATCGGGGTCGATCTCGACCTGCCCCGCTTCGCTCCAGCAGTAGCCGGGCGGCAAGGTGAAGCGCAGTTCACCGCGACCGGCCTTGGCGTCGCGGGCGGCGAGGCCGCGCTGGCGCATGAGGCTGAGTTCGTACTCGGACATTGTGCCTTTGAGCCCCAGCAGCAGGCGGTCGTTGACGTGACGGGGATCGCAGACCCCGTCCAGGTCGATCACCAGAGTGCCGGCGAGGGCGCACAGGTCAATGAGGTGGTGCCAGTCGCGCCCGTTGCGGGCGAGGCGCGAGGCCTCCAGGCAGTAGACGGCGCCCACTTTGCCGGCGCAGACCAGGGCGACGAGCTTCTGGAAGCCCGGGCGCACGGTCAGTCCGGATCCTGAACGGCCGAGATCATCGTCGATGACACTGATGGAGGCAAAGCCGGCCGCCTTGGCGGCCTCGACCAGGGCGTATTGCCGCCTCTGGCTCTCGAGGTTGCCGACCACCTGCGCCAGGGTCGACTGGCGGATATAGACGACGGCCGCGCGGCCGAGATGGTCAGGCGCGATCTTCGGGTTCATCGGCTGCCTCCATGGTTGCGGCTTTGGTCTTTCGGCCTGGGGTCGGCTGAGCCAGGGCCTCGAGGAGAAGGTCGGCCAGCGCCTGCAGAAGCGTCGGCTCCTCGGTCGTCATGGGAGGCGGTTCCGGCTCGGGCGCGAGGCGCAACGTGAGTTGGGTGGGGTTGGGTCGTGCCGCTCGTCTCATACGGGCTCTCCAGCGTGACGGGGGAGCTTGATGATGAGGGAGAGGGGGGCTTGGCCGTGAGGTCCGCCAGCACGAGCGTGAGGTCATTGAGAGCGGCGATGCTGACGGCTGGTGGTCCGGGCGTCATCGCCGCGCAGGCGGCCTCGTCGCACATCCAGGCGGGCAGTTCGCGAAGAACGCCGATGCGCTCTTCGACGAGCAGAAGATCAGCCGCTCTGCGCGTCGTGCGCTGTCCGACCCGCAGGCGACGCCCATAAAGTGGATGCCACGGGTAGGCGATGCGCGCGAACCCTAAACGGTATGCGGAATGATGTGCGGTGTGCTCGTTTGGCCCGGAACACGTAAACCGCGCCCGAGAACGGGTCGGCGCCCATCGTCTCACGCACGAGCGCCGCGAGGCCATCCACCCCTTTGCGGAAGTCGACCGGGCTGGGTCGCCATCATGACGCGGACCGCGCCCGTGGGCCCGATCACGGTCCCACCTTCAGCGCCCGGATCACCGCCGCGATCGCCTGCGGGCTCGCGCCCGATCCGATCCGAACCACGATGCCGTCCATCTCCACCTCGATCCCCATGACGGGCCCAGGCCGGCGGGCGCGCCGCGGCTGTGACGCAGGAGGGGGCGGCAGACCGGGTGATGGCTTCGACCACGGCCGGCACAAACAGGGCCGGCGCCTTGAGGGCACTCGAGAGCGGCGGGCGAGCCGGCGCCAGGTGAACAGCTGCGCCGGGGTGAGCCCGTGCCGGCGCGCCACGCCGCACACCGTCCTCCCGGGCGCGTAGCTCTCAGCGACGATGGCCGCCTTCTCATCAGCCGGCCAGGTGCGCCGCCGACCCGCGCCCGTGAACACCTCAATGCGCCGGGCTCGCTCCGGCATAGGCGTAAGCTCTGAAATCGACATGTGTCGGAGCTCCAAACCAGCCCCGAATTTCACCCCTCACGCCTGACTCCGAAAGGCGCTGCCCAGACGACGCTTACGGTTGACCCCAAAAAAGAGCGATTGCAGTGGGTGACGACCTCTCGCTCACGCGCCCGCATCCGGCGCAATCAGCTCCAACTCCGGAAAGTAGGCGCGATAGCGACGCGCATCGCGCATCTGTATGGCAGGCCCGCGACTGCGCCTGTGCGCTGAGTAGGGTTGCGCGGCTCGGCGCGATGATCTAACTTAGCTAACCTAGCTAAGGGCCGCTCGACGTGCCGACCGCCAACGTCCACCAGGCCAAGACGCAGCTCTCGAAGCTGATCGACGCCGCCCTCAAGGGCGAGGAGGTCATCATTGCGCGCGACGGCGTGCCGGCGGTGAGACTGGTGCCGGTGACGGCTGCGGCGCCTCCCCGGAGAGCAGGGCTGTGGGCTGGGAAAGTTCGCTTCCTTGATCCCGACTGGGACAAGCCCGATCCGGAGATCGAGCGCCTCTTTTACGAGGGCGAGGTCGTCCCCGAGAGAGATCGTGCGCCTGCCGCCGACGCGGGCGAGCCTTCGCGCGCGCCGAAGCCGGACGATGGCTCTTCTTCTCGATAGCAACGCGCTGCTCTGGCTCACGGTCGAGCCCAACCAGCTCGCCTCCGGCGCGCTGCAACACATCGATGCGAGCGCCCGCCTCTTTCTCAGCGTCGTCTCGGTCTGGGAGCTTGAGATCAAGGCCCGCGCCGGCAAGCTCGACATCCCTGCCGACCTCTGGGACGAGCTTCCCGCGCTTGCCATCGAGGTGATCGCGATCGAACTCGCGGACGCAGTTGCCGCGGCGCGCCTGCCGCTCCATCACCGCGACCCTTTCGACCGCATGATCATCGCGCAGGCGTTCGCGCGCGGCCTGACCATCGTCACGCGCGACCAGGCCTTCGGGGCTTATGGCGTTCCCATCCTCGCCGCTTGACGGCTCAGAGCCATTCATCGGGCCTCGGCGATGGGGTGGCCCCTTTCGATTGTTTGCACTCCCTGCTTCCGTGAGGTTGATGTCGCCATGATCTCCCGCCGCGCATTGCTCGCCGCCTCTCTGCTGGCTGGGCCAGCTTCATCGACCGCATGGGCGGCTGCCGACGACACGGCATGCGCCGCGCGTTGGCCGATCTGGAACGCCGGCATGGCGGCCGGCTCGGCGTCGCGGTGCTCGACACCGCGACGATGAACGGGGTCGCGCATCGCGGCGGACGAGCGCTTTCCGCTGTGCAGCACGTTCAAGGCTCTGGCCGCCGCCTTCGTTCTGGCGCGGGTCGATCGCGGGCAGGAGAGTTTGGCTCGCCGCGTCGCTTACACGCAGGACGACCTCGTGACCTATTCGCCGGCGACCGAAAAGCACGTCGGCGCGGGGATGACCGTCGGCGAGCTCTGCGACGCCGCCGTCACCTTGAGCGACAACACGGCCGGGAACCTGCTGCTCGACAGCTTTGGCGGGCCGGCGGGATTGACCGCGCACCTCCGGTCGCTCGGCGATGCGGTCACGCGGCTCGATCGCCGCGAGACCGAGTTGAACGAGGCCCGGCCCGGCGATCCGCGCGACACCACCACGCCGGCCGCCATGGTCGAGTTGCTGCGCCAAACCGTTCTCGGCGACGCGCTCTCGGCCGCGTCCCGCGAGCAACTGACGGCGTGGCTCGTCGCCAACAAGACCGGCGACAAGCGGCTGCGGGCCGGCGTGCCGAACGGCTGGCGGGTCGGCGACAAGACCGGCACGGGCGGCAACAACGCGACCAACGATGTCGGCGTCCTCTGGCCGCCAGGACGCGCGCCGGTCATCGTGGCGGCCTATTATGTCGAGGCGCGCGCGTCGGATGAGGAGCGCAACGCCGTTCTGGCGGAGGTCGGACGGCTCGCGGCTGCGGGTTGAAGTTTATCGCGACAGGCGCGTCTAGCAAAAAATTCTTGACACTATAGTCCTAATCAGGTTACAGCGCGCGCACTCTCCTCCCCCGAGGGAGCCGTCGTGCGCCGGATCGCGGAGGCGGAGGAGAGGCGGCGCCTGCGGCGCGGCTCCACCGGAGGGTCGCGGCTCGGGAGGTCGGACCGGCGCAGGAGAGGTCGCGCCGTCACAGGTGTGCTCTTTCCCCAGAGGCCCGCCCGCTCTGTACTACGGCAGAGCTCTGGCAGGACCAGCGTAAGGCTAAGGTGAGGAGCCGAGACGGCGAAAGCCCGGTAGGCGATGCGCCAAGGCAGGAGTGCGGGGCCGGGACGGACAGAAATCGCCGCGCGGGACGCCGGGCGACCGGCATTCCTATTCTCTGAAGCTGGTCGCTCGGCGTCCTGCTCCCTCATCCGACCGGATGAGACCACGCTCTTTGAACCGCAGCCCTCTCAAAAAACCTCGCTCCACACGGAGGCGGGGCGATGCCGCGCGCCCGCTGTCCTCTCCGGTGTCATGGCCGGGCTTGTCCCGGCCATCCCGGCTGGAAGGGCGCGGCGCTCTTCATATCGAGATCACCGGGTCAAGCCCGGTGATGACAAAGGGAAGCGTTCCTGGAGCCCTTCGGCGAGTCCCTGATATGGGATTTGCCTGGATTTGGCCGCATCAGGGCGTAAAGCAGGCGTGACGCGCTCCGGCGCGCTCCCCCGGAGAGGCCACGTCCTCATGCGCGAGTCCAATGCGATCGACTTCTGGCGTGGCTTCGCGCTCGTGAACATCTACATCAACCACGTTCCGGGCAACGTGTTCGCGCGCTACACCTACCCGAACGCCTCGTTGTCGGATGCGGCGGAGCTGTTCGTGTTTCTCGCCGGCTGGGCCGTCGGGCTCGCGACCCGCGGCCGCCAGGGCTATGAGCCGCCCGGCCGGGTCGTGCTGCGCCTCGCGTCGCGCACGGTCGAGGTCTATCGCGCCCAAATCACGATTACCGCCATCGCGCTCGCCATGATCGCGGGCGCGGCGCTCGCCTTCAACAATCCCGTGTTCATCGAGTGGCACAACGCCGGGCCTGTCTTCTCGGACCCGCTTCAGACCACGATCGGCTGGGTGACGCTGGCGCATCAGCTCGGCTACTTCAACATCCTGCCGCTCTACGTGGTCCTGCTCGCGATGGCTCCCGGCTTCGTGCTGCTGGCGCGATTGAACCGGAAAGCGGCGCTCGTCCTCTCGGTCGCGATCTGGGCCGAGAGCCTGGCGTTCGAGATCAACCTGCCGACCTGGCCGGTCGAAGGAACATGGTTCTTCAATCCGTTCGCATGGCAGCTTCTCTTCGTGCTCGGCTTCCTGTGCTGCGAGTGGTCGCGGGATTCGAAGACCTTTGTCCGCTGGACGAAACGCCTGATGCCGCTCGGCGTCCTCGGCGTCGCGATCGGGGCGGTCGTGGCCATGCGCGATCTCAAGCCCGATCCGATGCTCGTGCCCGAGCCGCGCCTGTTCTTCATTTTCAGCAAATCGAACCTTTCGCCGGGCCGGCTGCTGCATTTCCTGGCGCTTCTCCTGGCGTTTCAGGGCCTGTACCGATGGGCCGCGCCCTGGGCTCCCTGGCTCATGGCGCGCTTCTCGGCCATGGGCCGCAACTCCCTGGCGGTTTTCTCCATGGGGTCGATCGTTAGCCTTGCCGGGCAGTTGGTGCGATTCCAGGCGGGCGGCGGTTTCATTGTGGACGTGCTTATCATAGTGTCAGGCGTGGCATGTCTGGTGTTCACCGCATGGTTTGTCGAATGGCGTTCCCGCTCGCCGCAGCCCTCGCGGTCAGCTTGATCCTGCCGGGCGCGGTCGGCGCCGCCGCGCAGGACTCGGCCGGGCAGCCGATGCAGCCGCCGTCCCAGCCGGAGGCCGTGGACCTGAGCCTGTCGCCCGAATGCCGGGTTCCGGGCTCGAAGCTCTACACGCTCGCGTCGCTGCGCCGCGTCAAGCGGGCGCTGCGGGAGCACCGCACCATCAAGGTCTTGGCGATCGGTTCGTCCTCGACGCTCGGGGTGGGCGCGTCCTCGCCTGCGGCAAGCTACCCCGCCCGCCTCGAGGGCGAGCTTGAAAAGCTCTTTCCGGGCGTTGACGTCGATGTCGTCAACCGCGGCATTTCCGGTGAGATCGCGGCCGGCGCGGCGGACCGCCTCAGGGACACCGTCGCGGAGGTCGAGCCCGATCTCCTCGTGTGGCAGGTCGGGACCAACGACGCGCTGGCGCGGGTCGATCTTAAGACGTTTTCGGATTCGCTCGACGAAACGCTCAAGTGGCTTCAGGCCCACAAGATCGATGTCGTCCTGGTCGATCCGCAATACACCGCCAGTCTCGCCGCGGACGACAATTACAGTCACATCGTGCAGGCGATCGAGGGCATCGCGCGCAAGAACCGCGTGCCTCTCGTGCATCGCTATGAGGCCACGCGCTATCTGGCCGACCACAAGGAGGGCGGCTCCTTGTCGCGCGATCAATTCCAGCTCAACGATCTCGGCTACCGCTGCATGGCCGAGCATGTGGCGCGGGCCGTGACCGTGGGCTTGCTCCAGCCCGAACCGAGCCAGCCTGCGCCGGGCGCGTCATCGGCGGAGCCGTCGACGGCTCCAGCTCCGGCGGAGTAGCGTCTCTGCTTCGTGATCTTGGGCGTCCAGCTCATCGGACGTGGACCGATTGCGGTTGGCCTGATGCAAAGTCGATTGGACCTACAGGCGCGAGATGATATTCCTTCGCTCGCTGACGGCCCGCCCGCGTCTCCTTGTTTCCGCGATCGTGGCGGTCGCGGTTTTCCCGCTTTTGCCCGCCGGCGAGCGCCTTGCAACCCGCCTGCTTCTCGCATGGGACGCCGGCGTCGTGCTCAACCTCCTGCTGACTTGGACGATGATGGCGCGCTCGGGCGTGAACGACCTTCGCCAACGCGCAGGCGACATCGAGGATGCAGGCGCCGCCACCATACTCGCCCTCACGATTACGGCGGCGGTTGCAAGCTTGGGGGCGATCGCGGCCGAGTTGAGGGGCCTTCATAGCGGGACCGGGGAGGGGCCTGCGCTTCGGATCGCGCTCGCCGGGGCCACGATCCTGTTCTCATGGCTTTTTGTGCAGACCACGTTCGCGCTGCACTACGCTCACGACTACTATGGCGGCCCTGGCGCCGATCGTGGGGGCTTGGCTTTTCCCAAAGACAGTCCCGAGCGTGACGCGGACTACTGGGATTTCCTCTATTTCGCCGTGACGATCGGCGCGGCGTCGCAGACCTCCGACGTCACCGTCGTCTCGCATCGCACCCGCCGCTACGTTCTCGCCCACACCATCTTATCGTTCCTGTTCAATACGACGGTTCTCGCGCTCGCCATTAACGTTGGCGCAAGCCTGCTCTGACCTTCTCTCGCCCGCTTCAACATTTGGGAACGAGCCGCTGCTTAGATGGCGCAAGCCGGTCGTTGAGGCCGCGCGCGATGACGGCGGTGCATGGTTGTGACGGCGGCGGTCGGACTATCCTTCGCAAAAGGCGAGACGTTGGCGCGGGCGCAAGCCTCGGCGCTCGGCGTTCTGGCCATCCGCATCGCGGGCGCGGGTCTCGCCTATGGGGCGCAGGTGCTGCTGGCCCGCCTCATGGGCAAGGCCGAGTACGGCGTCTTCGCCGCGGTCTGGGTCTGGATCATCATCCTCGGGCACGGCTCGCTTTGGGGCTTCGGGCAGTCGGTGTGCCGCTTCGTGCCCACCTATCGGGCGCGCGGCGAACTGGACCTGGCCCGCGGCTTCCTTGCCGGGGGCGCGGCGTTCACGCTCGTGAGCGGTCTTTCCATCGCGGCGCTCGGCGGCTTCGCGTTGTGGTGCGCCCAAGACTGGCTTACGCCGGCCTACCTCTGGCCTCTTGCGATCGCGCTTGCGGTGGTGCCGCTGTTCGCCGTTCAGGACTACGTCGAGGGCGTCGCCCGAAGCTTCGGCTGGACGGGTCTCGCCATCGCGCCCCTTTACATCCTGCGCCAGGGGCTGATCGTGGCCGCGATGGCGGGCGCGGTCCTGCTCTTCGCCGTCCCGGCCGAGCCTTGGGTCGCGGTGGCGTGTACGCTCGCCGCGACCGGAATCGCGCTCGCCATGCAGGGAACGGTTCTCGTCAGGCGGCTCCGGCGCGCGGCGCCGGGAGGGCGGCGCGCTTATCGGTGGCGCGCGTGGGTTTCGGCTTCGCTGCCCATCGCCTTCGTCGATCTGACGGCGTCCGGGTTCAATTTCGTCGATGTGGTGCTGCTCGGCTTTTTCCTGCCGCCCGAGGCGGTTGCAGTCTACTTCGCGGCGACCCGCATCCTGCAATTCGTCGTCTTCGTCCAGTATGCCGCCACTGCCGCAACGGCGCAGCGCTTTGCGGAAGCGTGGGCGCATGAGGACCATGCCACGCTCCGCGCCCTCGTGGTGCGCACAGCACGCCTTGCGAGCCTTTCGACGCTAGTCGTTGGCGCAGCCGTGCTCGCCGCGGCGCCGCTGTTACTGGCGCTCTTCGGGCCGGGATTCAGCGCCAGCGTCGGCGTGCTGGCTATCCTGATCGGCGGCGTCGTGCTCCAGAGCGCGTTCGGCCCAGCCGAGGACCTTCTCAACATGCTGGGCGGCGAGCGTCTGTGCGCCCTCGTCTCGGTAGGGTTTCTTGCTTTGGCGGTGGGGCTGAACCTGGCGCTAATTCCGGCCTTCGGCGTCATGGGCGCGGCGGTCGCTATGGCGCTATCGAACATGGGACGGGGCTTGGCGCTCTCGATGGCCGCTCGCATGCGGCTGGGCCTCGCCACCCATGTGCTGGCGCACGTGGAGCCATGAGCCAAGCGTTGCTGAAGGTCGAGACCCCGGTTCGACCGACTAGGCCCAATCTGGTCGGCGAAACAGTGGACCTCGCTTGGCTGCAGGGCCGGGCTGCCGCGTGGGACCGGCTTGTCGAGCGAGCGCTCGCCCCGACGTCGTTCTACACGCGTCCGGTCGTGCGCGCGCACGCTGCGCATGGAATCGCGACCGCAGGGCTGCGCGTACTTGTGGTGCGCCAAGGCGAGGAACTCGCGGCGCTCCTCCCCTTTCGTCCAGCGGCGGCGTGGCTGGGCTTTGAACGGCGCGCGAGCGTCGCCTGGATATCGCCGTATGTTACGAATTCCACCCCCCTCGTCGCTGCGGATGCGGTGCCGGACGCAGTCGAAGCGCTGCTCGATGCGATGGCGGCCGCCTCGCCGCGCCGCTTCTGGATATTCCCGCTCCTCCCGCTCGATAGCCTCCTGGCCGGAGCGCTTCGGGCTGCGATGGAAAAGCGGGGCTGGCCGTCTCACGTCCTGTCCGAATTCGAGCGCCCGGTGCTTGAGCGTCGGACGGACTACGACGCCTACGCAAGAGTCCACCTCAAGCCCGACCGGCGCAAAGGCTTGCGCCGGCAGCGCCGACGCCTGGCCGAGCAGGGCGCGTTTGCGTTCCGAAGCTTCACGGACAACGGCGGCCTCGCGCGGGCCGTCGAGGGCTTTCTCGATTTGGAGGCGCAAGGCTGGAAAGGCGCGCGCGGGACGGCCCTGGCGAGCAACGCCCAAACGGCGGCATTGGCTCGGACCATGTTCGGTCAGGCAGGGCAGGGGGGTGTGAGCCCGCGCGCCGACGTTCTGAGTCTGGATGGCCGCCCGATCGCGGTCAGCTTGGCGCTCGTGTGCGGCGGCACGGCGCATCTGCTCAAGACCGCCTATGACGAGAGCCTGCGCGCCTGCGCGCCCGGCCTCCTCCTCGAAGACGAGATCATCCGCGCGGTCCACGCGACGGCGTTCGCGGATCGTCTTGACACGGCGAGCGTCGCAGGCTCCGTGCTGGATGAATTTTACGGCGACCGCGAGCGTATCGGCGACCTCATTGCCGCCACTGACGCGCGCATGGGCGCACAGGCGTTCAAGGCCGTCATCCGGCGCGAGGCCGGCCGCCGCGCGGCTCTGGGCCGGTTGAAGACCTTGCTCCGGATTGTCCGCCGCTAGAACGTTTCCGGCGAGAGGCCGAGACGGCCGTCGAAAAGGCGGCAAACACGGCTGAGAGCCGATTCCACGAATAGGGAAACGGCTCCAAGGCGCAAACCGCCCCTAGAGCGCCGTGCTGTCGTATTGGATCCAGGTGAACGCTTCGAGCGCGCTGGGCCGAGCATCCCCTTCTCCCCGCATGCGGGGAGAGGAGACGCCGTGGGACCGTCGCGCATCGGGTGAGCGCCTACGGCGCAGCCGTCGCTGCTCCGCCCACGGGACGCGCTTGCGGGACGCCGCCGGCGAGACCCCGGGCATTGCGGATTTGCCACACACGCCGGGCGAGCAGGAAAAGATCGACTGGAAACGCGCCGCCCCGCGCCGGGAACGTCATCATCGCCTCGCCCTGGCGGACGAAGCCGCAGGCTTCGAGCACGCGCCGCGAGGCCGGGTTGACGATCCGCGCCGTGGCCGTGAGTTCGTCTCCGCCCGCGTAGGCGAAGTAGGCGTCGATCAGCGCCCGCGCGGCCTCGGTGGCGTAGCCATGACCCCAGTGCGGCATGCCGACCCAAAAGCCGAGATGCGGTCGCCCGGCATCCGAGGAGCCCCCGGGGGCCGGCCCGATCCCGATCATGCCGATGGCGGCAGGCTTGCCCTTCGGCGTGATCGCCAGTTGCAGGCCGCGCCCCTCCGCGTTCGCCCGGCGCGCCTCCAAAATGAAGCGGTCGGCCTCGTGCGAGGGGTAAGGATGCGGAATCAGCGCCGTCATGTCCGCGACGGCTTTCTCTCCGGCGAGACAGACGACGGCTGCCGCGTCGGCTTGGCGCGGCCACCGCAGCCATAGCCGCCGGGTCTCCAGCCGGAACACGTCGTCGCGAGTGAGATCGGGAAACATTTTTGGCTCCGATCCTGTGGGCTCTTGCGGCCCAGACATGACGAAGGGGCGGTTTGAGTCTCCCCACCGCCCCTGTCTCGGATCGAAGCTTGACCGTTTTGAGTCAGGAGCCTTGATCCGCCGGTTCGGTCTTGAGACCCGGCGGAGGCTCCTCGTCGGAAACTCCGCCTATTCAGCCGCCTCTTGGGCCATGTTGGCCTCTTGGGCGGGCGCCACCGATACGAAGGCGCGGCCGGCGCGGGTGCCGAAACAGACGCGGCCCTCGACGAGCGCAAACAGCGTATGGTCCTTGCCCATGCCGACATTCACGCCCGGATGCCATTTGGTGCCGCGCTGGCGCACGATGATGTTGCCGGCGACCACGCGCTGATCGCCGAACTTCTTGACGCCAAGACGACGGCCCGCCGAATCGCGCCCGTTGCGCGAGGAGCCGCCTGCTTTTTTGTGAGCCATGGGTTTCTCCCGTGGTGGAGGTTTAGGCGGACGCCGGCGCGGCAGGCTCGGAGGCGGCCTCGGCGCGGGCGGAGCCGTCGGCGTTAATCCCGGTGATGCGAACCACCGTCAAATCCTGCCGGTGCCCGCGCTTGCGGCGCGAATTCTTGCGGCGGCGCTTCTTGAAGGCGATGACCTTCGGGCCGCGCGTATGCTCGACGACCGTGGCGGCGACCGTCGCGCCTGCCACCGTCGGCGCGCCGACCTGAGCCACGCCTTCGCCCGTCACCATCAGCACCTCGTCGAAGGTGACGGCGTCGCCCGGCTCGCCGGCCAGCGTTGCGACCGCGATCACGTCGGCGGCGGCGACGCGGTATTGCTTGCCGCCGGTCTTGATCACTGCGAACATCGTTTATCCTCGTGTTCTGCCCGGCTCTCCGCGAGACTCGCGGGGCCGGCTTCTTGGCAGTCTGGAGTTCCGTGCGGCGCTAGCGCCGCAAACGCCTTCGCGCGCGGCCGTTTTGGGTCCGCGCGCGAAGGCGGTTACGTAGTCCGCGCGGCGTTCCCTGTCAACTGGATGAGACGATGGGACCATCGTTCGCCACACTGCGCTCAACCTTCGTCTAGTAGGACAGCCTGGTCGTCAAACGGGCGTTTGCGGCACTCCTGCTGACGGAGGCCGTCATGACGGCCTCCGTCGAACCCCTTAAGATGCGCCCCTTCTCGGTGAACTTGGCGGCGTTGCTGAGCAGATTGATGAGGCACTGCCGGACCTTGGGTGGGCATCGCCGTGTCATCCAGCGGTCAGCACCGCAATCCAGGGGACGCCGCCGCTGCCCGCCCTTGCGGCCCTCAACGCCTCGAGCCTGAATAGAACCGACTCGGCAAGTACTGCGGCTGAAGGCTCGTCCCTCAACGCATTAACGGCTTCCGTCGCTCTCACGGCCGCCTCGCCATGATCGTGTCCATGTGGGTCGTTCTCTCCGTTCAGGCGAGATTATCAGGTGAAAGGATGCGATCAGCAGCACGCCGGCGGGCGCGACGAGGGATCGGAAGGAGCAGGCTGAGCCGCCTAATCGCCCGGGAACTCATGACCGGCGTGTTGCAGCGCCGGGGCGGCTCACGTTGCGGCGCTATCCCGTCGCCTGCTCGTGATAGTCGACGATCTGCTGGCGCTGTTCCCCGAGTCCTTCGATCCCGAGCGTGACCACGTCGCCCGGCTTGAGAAAACGCGGCGGCTTCATGCCGAGGCCGACGCCCGGCGGCGTTCCGGTCGTGATCACGTCGCCGGGCTCCAGAATCATGAAGTGGGAGATGTAGGACACGAGCTGCGCGCAATCGAAGATCATGGTTTTCGTCGAGCCGCTCTGCATCCGCTGGCCGTTCACATCGAGCCACATGGCGAGCTTCTGCACATCCGGGATCTCATCCTTGGTGACGAGCCAGGGGCCGAGCGGCCCGAAGGTCGGGCAGCCTTTCCCCTTCATCCACTGGCCGCTCCGTTCAAGCTGAAACTCGCGCTCGGACACGTCGTTGCACACGCAGTAGCCGGCGACGTAGTCGAGAGCATTGTTTGCATGCACGTAGCTGGCGGGCTCGCCGATCACGATGGCGAGTTCTACCTCCCAGTCCGTCTTCTCCGACGCCTTCGGGATGATGACGTCGTCGTTCGGACCGACGATGCAGGACGGCGCCTTGTTGAACAGGATCGGCTCGGCCGGGATCGGCGATCCGGTTTCAGCCGCGTGATCCGCGAAGTTGAGCCCGACCGCGACGAAGTTGCCGACCCGTCCAACGCAGGGACCAAGGCGCGTCCCGGAGAGAGCGGCCGGCAGCGATTTGGGGTCGACGCCTCGGATTTTCTTGAGGCCATCGGCCGAGAGCACCGAGCTGGTGATGTCCGGGACCACGCCGGACAAGTCGCGAATCTGATTGTCCGAGTCGATGAGGCCCGGCTTTTCCTGTCCGGGCGGCCCAAAGCGCACAAGCTTCATGGACGCATCCTTTTGATTTGATCCGAGACAGTGTGGCGGTCGCGCGGGAGCACGGCAAGAGCCCAAGCCGCTTCGATGCTGCGGATGACGTCTCGCCAGACTGTTGCGGCTTTGTCACGAACGGCTTGAAAATCGGATCTTGCGTCTCCCCGCTCAGAGGAGCCGGAAAACTGGGCTGTCCGGATGAATGCCGCCTGAGACCGGCCCTTTTGAAGCGGCACGTAAACTCCCCCATGACGAACGATTGAACTCTCATTTTCAGATGGATCGTGCGCACGTCTACACGAGGCGGCCGGCGCCCTGAGCCAAGCGTGGCCGTATTGCCGTGAGCGGTCGACGTAGGCAAGACTGCGGGAGCAATCGCGGTTTGCGCCGCGCCACGACAAGCATGCGACTAAGGGGCAAGATTTCCATGAGGCTTTTCGATCGGACGCTCGCGCGGGCTGTGACTTCGTTCGCCGCCCTTCTCACGACCACAGCTATTGCGCACGCGGGGGCCTTCGGCATCCGGGAGCAGAGCGCGACCGCCCAGGGCGAGTCCTTTGCAGGCGTCGCGGCGGGCTCGGGCGGGCTGTCCTCGATGTTCTGGAATCCGGCCACGATCACAATGACGCCCGGCATTCAGAGCGAGGCGCATGGCAGCATCATCATTCCTTACGCGAATATCGAGCCGGATTTCGCGACGCGCAGCGAAATCGCCGGCTTGGGATCGACCATCGTCCCCGTGCCGCCGACGGGACCGCTTGCCGGGCGGCTCGGCTCGTTCGGGCCGTTCGGCAGCGCGCCGCTCGATTCCGGCAACATCGGCCAGACGGCGCTCGTGCCGTCGAGCTATGCGAGTTACCAAATCAGCGACCGAGTGTGGCTGGGCTTGTCCGTGAACGGCCCCTTCGGGCTGGTCACCAAGGCAGACCCCTTCTGGGCCGGCCAGATCTATGGCCGGTCGTCGCGCGTGTTCACCCTGAACGCGACGCCGACGATCGGCGTCAAGCTGACCGACTGGCTTTCCATCGGCGCCGGCGTGCAGGTTCAGTATATGGACGTGAACCTCTCGCGGGCGGTGCCGGCCCCCATTGGATTGAGCACGTTTCAACGAAACGCTTTGCTCGCGCGCGGGGCCACCCTGGCGCAAATCAATCAACTCAACGCCTCCATCGCCGGCCTGACGGCCGTGTCGCTTCTGGCCCCCAGCGGGCGGATCAAAGGCGACGATATCAACGTCGGCTACATGCTTGGCGCGACGCTGACGCCCTGGGTCGGGACGGAGATCGGCGTCGGCTTCCGCTCGTCGATCAACCACGAACTGGAAGGCTCCATTTCGCCGGCCTTGGGATTGGTCGAACCGGTCCGAGCCCCCGTTAACCTGCCGGAGATCGTGACCATCGGCTTGTCGCAGCAAGTCGGCGCGCAGTGGAAGTTCCTGGCGGGCTACGAGTGGACCAATTGGAGCCGCATCAAGGACATCCCGATCGTCAACAAACTCGACGGCGAGGTTGAGACGACGTTGAACTTCCGCTACCGCGATGGCCACTTCTATTCGCTTGGGGCCGAGTATCAATGGAGCCCGTGGTTCACATTGCGCGCCGGCGTCGCCTATGAGGTGTCGCCGATCACCAACCGGACCCGCTCCGTTAACATCCCGGACAACGATCGCGTCTGGGCCTCGATCGGCTTGGGCTACAAGCTTTCCGAGAAACTCTCGTTCGACGCCAGTTATAGCCACATCTTCGTGAAGAGTTCGCCGGTCCGGCTCGTGCCCGGCAACCCACAGTTCGTCGATCCCTTGTTCTTCACGGGCGGCGCCAAGCCGACGGTCGACATCGTCTCGCTCGCAATCAAGTACCGTTGGGATAACCCCCAAGTCGCCATTCCGGCTGAAGCGGTCGTGCGCAAATATTGAGATCAGTGAAGAGCGCGGGCCAACGGCAGCGCAGGCCCGCGCTCTTCACGAAACTGGCCGCGAAGCTCGCTACGCCTTCATCAACACATACGTTCCTGGCGCGTCGCAGAGCGGCTCCAGCTTGCCCCCGCCCGGCTCGCGGGCCGGAACTCGTTCGGGCGCCTGACGTTCGATGGTCTCGAACCAGTATGGCCACCAAGAGCCTGGATGCTCGGTGGCCTTCGCGATCCAGTCCTCGAACTCGCCCTCCGGCGGTCCGTCGGTCCAGTATTGGTACTTCGGCTTGGCGGGCGGGTTCACGACGCCCGCGATATGGCCTGAGCCTGCAAGCACATATTCGACCGGGCCGCCGAACGCCTTCGAGCCGAGAAAGATCGATTTCGCCGGCGCGATGTGGTCCTCGCGGGCGGCGAGGTTGAAGATGGGGGCGGTCACCTTTTTCAGGTCGAGCCTCACGTCGTCGATCACCATCTCGCCCTTGGCCAGCTTGTTTTCGAGGTAGCAGGTGCGGAGATAGAACGAATGGTTGGCGCAGGGCATGCGCGTGGAGTCGGAGTTCCAGTAGAGTAGGTCGAACGGGAACGGTGCCTGCCCTTTGACGTAATTGTTGATCACGTAAGGCCAGACAAGATCATTCGGTCGCAGCATGTTGAAGGCGTTCGCCATTTTGGAGCCTTCGAGATAGCCGCGCTGCCGCATCGAAGCCTCGACCTCCTGGATGTGATCCTCGTCGGCGAAAACCTTGAGGTCGCCCGCCTCTGTGAAGTCGACCTGCGTAGTGAACAGGGTCGCACTGTCGATGCGGTCGTCGCGAGTCGCGGCCATGTAGGCGAGGGCGACCGAGAGCAGGGTGCCGCCGACGCAATAGCCGATCGTGGTGACCTTGCGCTCGTCCGTCGCCGCTTCAACGGCCTCGAGCGCAGCGAAGACGCCGTCCCGCATGTAGTCGCTGAAACTTTTGTTGGCGTGCCGCTCGTCCGGATTGACCCACGAGATGCAGAACACCGTCAGCCCTTGCGCGACCGCCCAGCGGATGAAGCTCTTCTCCGGGTTGAGGTCGAGAATGTAGTACTTGTTGATCCACGGCGGCACGATGAGCAGCGGGCGCTGGAGCGCCGCCTCTGTTGTCGGCGCGTACTGGATGAGTTCGATCAAATCGTTGCGGAAAATGACCTTGCCCGGCGTGTTGGCGACATTGACGCCGATCTGAAAGCGGGACGAATCCGTCTGCCGCATTTTCAGCTCGCCTTTGCCCGCCTCGATGTCTTCGGCCAGCATCCGCATGCCGCGGACCAGATTGGCCCCGTTCTCCTTGAGGGTCTCGCGGATCAGCTCCGGGTTGGTGGCGATGAAGTTTGAAGGCGACAGCGCACTCGAGAGCTGTCTTAAGTAAAACTCGGCTTTGTGCCGGGTCCGCTCGTCGATCCCCTCGGCCTTGTCGATCAGGCCCTCCGCCCATCCCGTCGTGATCAGATAAGCCTGCTTCAGGAAATCGAAAACGGGATTTTCGGACCACTCCGGATCGCGGAAGCGGTTGTCCTTCGGCTCCGGCTTCGCTACCGGCTGGGGCTCTTCGCCCTGCATGCGCCTAAGGGTCGCGACCCACAGCTCCATGAACTTCATGCCGAGCTGGCTTTGCGCTTCGACAGCCTTACGCGGGTTGACCAACCAATGCTCGGCGACCCGGCCGAGCGTCTTGACCATGTCGCCGACATCCTCGGCTAGGGCTGGCGTGGCGCGACGCTCCTCCAGGGGCTTGAGGTAAGCAGCCGCAGCCTTGCCGGCCTCTTCGACGAGTTGCGCCATGTTGTGCGACATCGCCTCGAAATCCGGCGCCGGCATCTGGTGACCTGTCGCTGCGACCTGGGATTTCTCCATTCTTTGTCTCCTCGAACGCTTCCTCAGTCCCGCATGGAGTCTTATCTGAGAGGCGAGCCGTGTTTTCGACATTTTAACGTCTTAGCAGCCACTTTCGCCTCAGTTCCAGGAGTCGAATGTCCCACGCCCGCGCAACGCGTTCAGGATGGATGGCGAGTTGTGCGCCACGCCGGACCAAACCGCTGCTTGCGGTCGCCGCGGCTGTGCTCGCGCTGGCCGGTTGCTCCGCCGACACCAACCCGGTCCGCGACGTTTTCGTGGCGACCGGCGTTGGAGCCAAGCCAGAAGCCTGCGCCTGATTTCGTCGTTCAATCCCGGCCTGAAGCCGTGGATTACGTGCCGGTGGGCGTCTCCGCCCCGAGCGCGGCCGATCCGGGGTAAGACGGTCGCGGAGACGAAGGCCGCCGAGGCTGAGCTTGATGCGCAGCGGGCGGCGATTGAAGCGAAGGCGACCGAAGCACGGCAGGTCGGCGCGACGCCGGCTCCAGCCGCAGCCCCGCCCGCGCCGGGGTGCTTCGACAGCTCCGCTTCGCGGGACGAACTGAATCGATCAAGAAAGCTGCTACGGCGGTCGCGCGATGCTATGAGGCGCGTTCGATCGCGTCGCGAGGCGCTTTCCTAAGGACTTCTCGGATATGACCGACTTTTACCGCATCAAGCGCCTGCCCCCTTACGTGTTCGAGCAGGTCAATCGGATCAAAGCGTCCGCCCGTGCGCAGGGCGCCGACATCATCGACCTCGGGATGGGCAACCCGGATCTGCCGGCTCCGCCGCATGTGGTGCAGAAGCTGTGCGAAACCGCCGGCAAGCCACGCACCGACCGCTACTCGGCCTCCAAGGGCATCGCCGGCCTGCGCCGCGCTCAAGGAGCCTATTACGAGCGCCGCTTCGGCGTGAAGCTCAATCCCGAGACGCAGGTCGTGGCGACGCTCGGCTCGAAGGAAGGCTTCGCCAACATGGCCCAGGCCATCACGGCGCCGGGCGACGTGGTGCTGGTGCCCGATCCGAGCTACCCGATCCACGCCTTCGGCTTCCTGATGGCGGGCGGCGTGATCCGCTCCGTCCCGGCCGAGCCGACGCCGGCGTTTTTCTCCTCGCTGGAAATCGCCGTGGTGCGCTCGATCCCGAAGCCGATCGCGGTCGTGGTGTGCTATCCGTCGAACCCGACGGCCTATGTGGCCTCGCTCGATTTTTACCGCGACCTCGTGGCCTTCGCGAAGCGGCACGATTTGTTCATCCTCTCCGACCTCGCCTATGCCGAGGTGTATTTCGAGGGCGAGCCGCCACCCTCCGTGCTCCAGGTGCCGGGCGCGATGGACGTGACGGTCGAGTTCACCTCCCTGTCGAAGACCTTTTCCATGGCGGGCTGGCGCATGGGCTTCGCGGTCGGCAACGAGCGGCTGCTTGCGGCGCTCTCCCGCGTAAAATCCTATCTCGACTACGGCGCCTTCACGCCGGTCCAGGTCGCCGCCACCGCCGCTATCAACGGCCCGGACGACTGCATCAAGGAGATGCGCGCCATCTACAAGCGCCGCCGCGACGTGATGGTGGACGGCTTCGCCAAGGCGGGCTGGCCGGTGCCGCGCCCGAGCGCGTCGATGTTCGCCTGGGCCCCGATCCCCGAGCGGTTCCGGCCGCTGGGCAGCCTCGAATTCTCCAAGCTGCTGGTCGAGAAGGCGGACGTGGCGGTCGCGCCGGGCATCGGCTTCGGCGAGCGCGGGGACGAGTACGTGCGCATCGCCCTCGTTGAAAACGAGCAGCGCATCCGCCAAGCCGCCCGCAACATCCGCCGTTTCCTCGGATACGGCGGACAAAACCCTGCACAACGTGGTGCCGATCGCGAAGGTGGGCTAACCGCCGCCTTATCGTTCGCCGGGCCCGGAGCAGGATGCGCGACACCCGAGAACTTCCTGTACCGCTTGCCGCGCCCAGCGATCTCTTCGCTTTCCTTGACCGCCTCGGCGTCCCGACCGAAACGGTCGAGCACGCCCCTGTGTTCACGGTGGCCGAATCCCGCGCCCTCAAGGCGGCGATCCCGGGCGGACACTCTAAGAACCTGTTCCTCAAGGATCGGAAAGGACGCCTCCATCTGGTGGTCGCCCGCGATGAGGCGCGCATCGATCTCAAGCGCCTGCACGAGGCCATCGGCGCATCCGGCCGCCTGTCCTTCGGCTCGGCCGACCTCCTGCGGGCCGCGCTCGGCGTCGAGCCGGGCTCGGTCACGCCCTTCGCGGCCGTGAACGACCGCGAGGGGCGCGTGTCGGTGGTGCTCGACGCCAGCCTGATGGCTTTCGACCGGGTCAATTTCCATCCGCTCGTGAATTCCATGACCACGACGATTGCGCGCGCGGATTTGGTGCGCTTCCTGGAAGCGACCGGGCACGCGCCCCGCATCCTGGAACTGCCGAAACCCGCGCCCGAGGCGAGCCGGCCCGCTGGCTTCGCGCCTTGACACGCCGGACGGCGGGTAGTCGATTCTGTTGCGTTGCGCGCTCTGGGCGCCGGCCGAGGCGCGCGGAAATCTGGCGGCCTTGCTTGGAATTTGGCTCGGCGCGTGAAGCGGTTCAGGAAGCGACATGACCCAGCTCAAGCTTTTCTACGCGCCGGGAGCGTGCTCTCTGGCGCCTCACATCGTGCTGGAAGAGACGGGGGCGGCCTACGAACCGGTCCGCGTCGCGCTCGCCCAGGGCGAGCAGCGGACGCCGGAGTATTTGAGGATCAATCCGAAGGGGCGCGTGCCGGCGCTCACCGAGGGCGACTGGGCGCTGACCGAGAACCCGGCCATCCTGCGCTACCTCGCCCGGCGCTTCCCCGAGGCGCGGCTGTGGCCGGACGACCCGCGTCCGGAGGCGCGCTGCGCCGAGTGGCTCGCCTGGATCGCCTCGACGATCCACGTCGCCTACGCCCACGTGCGCCGCCCGGAGCGCTACGCGAGCGATGCGAAGGCGATCGAGGACGTGGTCGCCAAGGGAAAGGAAGCCTGCCGCGACCTGTGGGGCCAGGTCGACGCCAAGCTCGGATCGGGACCGTGGGCGCTCGGCGAAACCTACTCGGTCGCCGACCCCTATCTCCTGACCTTCTGGACCTGGGGCCGCGGCCCGACGCTCGGCTTCGACATGGCGCGCGACTTGCCTCACTGGACCGCCCACGCCCGCCGCATGGCCGGGCGCCCGGCGGTGCGGCGCGCGTTCGAGCGGGAGGGATTGGAGTTGCCAGGGTGAAGCAAACCCCGTCGTTCCGGGCCTGCGGCTTCGCCGCATCCCGGATGAAAGAGCACGCCGCTCAAGCCTTGAACGCACCCTCCTCAGCCAGAAACGCTTGCTCCTCCGCCATGCTCTCGCGCCCGAGTACTGCATTGCGGTGCGGGAAGCGGCCGAAGCGGGCGATGAGGTCGCGGTGGTGGCGCGCCCACTGCGCGACATCCGCGTCGCCCGAGGCTTCGTTCAGCGCGACCGAGCGCTCCTGGTCGGCCAACTCCTCCGAGTGCATGAACGGCAGGTAGAAGAAGCGGCGCAGGTCCGGCGCGACCTGCCGGTCGTACCCCTTCTCGATCGCCCGGTCGGCGGCGTCGAGCGCCGCTGGGTCGGTGGCATAGGCGCGGCGCGCGGCGCGGAACATGTTGCGCGGGAACTGGTCGAGCAGCAGCACGACGGCGAGCGCGCCCTCGGGCGTCAGCTCCCATTCGTTGAGGTCGCCCCGCGCCGCCGCCTCGTGGGTGAGGAGGAAGCGCTCACGGCACGTTTCGTCGAAGGCGGCGTCGGGCGCGAACCATCGCTCCGTCCCGGCCGCGCGCCAGAAGTCCACGATCTCGTCAGCCGTCGCCAGTCGGTCCATCCGGCGTCCCTCCCGTCATCGTCATAGCAGGGGCGGGCGCTCGCGGCGAGCCTGGGCGGCGGGTCCGCCGAGCCTCCCTGTTCCATGAAGGCGGTCGGAGGCGCCGTCATGACGGTTGGGCGCGGGCGTGCTAGGCTGGCGCGGTCCGCACGTCTGGCGCGTTCACGCCCGGGAGGCTCCCATGAACCGTTCGCCTCGGCTCGTTGGTTTCATTGTGATCGGAAGTCTAGGGCTCGCCGGTTCGACCTGGGCCCGCGCCGACGCCCCGAAAGCCCCGGGCCAGGGCCGGCTGACCGAGAGCTTCTGCAAGGCGAGCGCCACGCGCAAGGCCGCGGCGGCCGCCATGAACAAGCAGGGCGTCACGTCCTCGAAAGTGAAGTTCCTGCGCTTCGAATACCTGGAGCGCGTGCGCAAGGACGAGTTCTGCGCCTACACGGCCGTCCTCGCCGATGGCGTCGAGACCCTCTTCGCGGCCTTCCGGCTGCCCGGCGGACGGTTCAGGTTCAAGCATATCGACTAGCCGAACTGGCTGATCGGCGCCGATCACGTTCAGGCGGCGTGGTTCGAGCGCTTGGTTCTCGAACCTCGGTGAACTCGGCTGCCGCCTTCAAGCCGCCCACGGCACGACGCGCTCGGCCGCAATCCGATGCGGCGAGTTCGCAAGCGCCACGTTCCAGATCAGGTTGGCGGCGAACAGCAGAACGCCGGCGAACACGATCAACGATCCGACGATCGCGATGGCCGGAAGCTCGCGGCTGATCGAGAGATAGATGCCGAACGGGAACACGAGCGCACCGACACCCGATGCCGCCAGATGCGGCAAGGCCAGGCGCGAGCGTTGCAGCGCCGGGTAAAGCTTGTAGGTCAGGCCAAACACGGAAAGCGACACGAACCCGACCAGGTTGAGATGCGTGTGCACGGGCGCGAATTGGAAATCATGCGCCACGCCCATGCCGATGCCCATCGCGAGGCCGATGAGCAGGCACATAACAGCTAACAGCAGGAAGGAAACGTCGATGCGGATCATGGCTGAGTCCCCTTCTTATCGGATCCCGCTTCTCATAACGGGCGTATGAGTCGTCTCATCGAGGATCAGTCCGAACGCCTTGCCGGAGCAACGAAAATCGGGTTTCTGGACGGTAACAATGGTTTCGAGGACGTTTCGTCCCCAGAAATGCGCAATCTGACGCAATGCGCCGGAAATATCGGTCCGAAAGCGCTTTCCTGAGGCCGTCCGCGCCGTTAAGAAGCGGCCACTTGCACGAGGCCCGGACCGCTTTGAGCGTCGCGGCGCCACTGACCAGCCTGGACCCAAGGAGGCCCTGCTCATGCGCGTCTATTATGATCGCGACGCCGACATCAATCTCATCAAGGGCAAGAAAGTGGCCATCGTCGGCTACGGCAGCCAGGGCCACGCCCACGCGCTCAACCTGCGCGACTCCGGCGTCCGCGACGTGGCGGTGGCGCTGCGCAAGGGATCGACGTCGGCCGCCAAGGCCGAAAAGGAAAACCTCCGCGTCTTGGAGGTCGCCGAGGCCGCGAAGTGGGCCGACGTCATCATGATGCTCACCCCCGACGAGCTTCAGGCCGACATCTACCGCGACCACCTCCACGCCAACATGAAGGACGGCGCGGCGCTGATGTTCGCGCACGGCCTCAACGTTCACTTCAACCTGATCGAGCCCCGTCCCGACATCGACGTGCTGATGGTGGCCCCGAAGGGTCCCGGCCACACGGTGCGCTCGGAGTACCAGCGCGGCGGCGGCGTACCCTGCCTGCTGGCGATCCACCAGGACGCCTCCGGCAACGCGCACGACCTCGGCCTATCCTACGCCTCCGCGATCGGCGGCGGGCGCGCCGGCATCATCGAGACCAGCTTCCGGGAGGAGTGCGAGACCGACCTCTTCGGGGAGCAGGTGGTTCTCTGCGGCGGCCTCGTCGAACTCATCAAGGCGGGCTACGAGACCCTGGTCGAGGCGGGCTATGCCCCCGAGATGGCCTACTTCGAGTGCCTGCACGAGGTGAAGCTGATCGTCGACCTCATCTACGAGGGCGGCATCGCCACCATGAACTACTCGATCTCGAACACGGCCGAATACGGCGAGTACGTCACCGGCCCGCGCATCATCACGGCGGAGACGAAGGCCGAGATGAGGCGGGTTCTTGACGACATCCAGTCCGGCAAGTTCACCCGCGACTGGATGCTGGAGAACCGCGTCAACCAGACCTCCTTCAAGGCGACCCGCGCCCGCATGGCCGCACACCCGATCGAGCAGGTCGGCGAGCGCCTGCGCGGGATGATGCCGTGGATCAAGCAGAAGGCGCTGGTGGACAAGAGCCGGAATTAGCTGGCGCCGAAGAACTTGGCGGCACGCAATCGGGAACAGTGCGCTTCGATTTCGATACGGAGCGCTCCCAGCGGTGGATCAGCGGCTTGAAACCCACGGTCGCCGGTCTTTTGAAGGAAGCATCGCGAGGCAGCTTCCGCCGGCGTTGGTCGCCGCTTCATGCGGCGCCAAGCCGAGGCTTGCCGCGGCGTTCGGACCGATCTGGATGCCTGGACCCTGGATGCGCAGCCGGTCGCTCTCGGCCGCAAGATGCGGCGCGCCCGCTTCACTGGGGCGGCGTTCCCCCTGGTCGGCCCGGATCGGTGAGCTGGATCGTCCAGCTCTTCTGCTCGCCGGTATCGACCTCGAAAAAGCCGTTGCGGTCGAAGCCGCGGGCCAGGCAATCCTCGACACCTCGGATGGTGAATTCACGGTCCCGCGTGCACATGAACAAGCGGCCGCTCCATTCGCCGCCGCGGTCGTAGTCCACGGCGTGAATGTAATAGAAACGGGCCGCGAGAGATCCCTTGAGTAGCGTCTCGCACCCGCGCGCGTTGAGATTCCACCAGCCCTCGGTCACCCACCCTTGCGCGTCGCGGTAGCCGAGCGCGATGCCGATGCGGCTCGACGTCATGTTGCACATGCGCAGGTCCGCGCGGGCCGGGGCAGCAAGAAGGATAGGTGTCAGACCGGCCAAAAGCGCCGGGACGGCGCGGAGCAAGCGTCTCGCGCGCAAGGGGGGTATAGAGGTCATGAACGTCGGTTCGCGTCGATCCGGGGCGATGGGGGCGCCTCGGCCCGGATTAGCGCATCATCGATGGCGAGACCAGCGGGTAGGGCCTCGGGCTCGACGCTATGTGATACGGTCCGGGTGGCTGGGTCCGGGATCGTGTTGTTCGGATGCTTCGCGCGTTATTGCGCCGGTTCCGGCTCGGGAATGTCAGAGCGGGAGACATGATCGGAAAGCTCAAGGGCGTGATCGACGCCTACGGCGAGGATTTCGTCATCGTGGACGTGCATGGCGTCGGCTACGTCGTGCATTGCTCGTCGCGCACGCTCCAGAACCTGCCTCCAGCCGGGGAGGCGGCGCAGTTGTCGATCGAGACGCATGTGCGCGAGGACATGATCCGCCTTTACGGCTTCCGCGCGGACGCCGAGCGGGAGTGGTTCCGCCTGCTCCAAACCGTGCAGGGCGTCGGCGCCAAGGTGGCGCTCGGCATCCTCTCCGTGCTCGACCCCGGCGCGCTGGCGACCGCCATCGCGATGGGCGACAAGGGCGCGGTCTCACGAGGGCCGGGCGTCGGCCCCAAGCTCGCCGCCCGCATCGTCGCGGAACTGAAGGACAAGGCCCCGGCTTTCGCGGGCGTCGACCCGGCGCTGGTGCGTCTCTCCGGGGCGGTGGAGGACCGCAGCGCGCCGCAGCCGGTCTCGGACGCGGTCTCGGCCTTGGTGAATCTCGGCTACGCCCAGGTGCAAGCCTCGGCTGCGGTCGCCGCCGCGCTCAAGCAGGCGGGGGAGGAGGCGGAGGCGAAGACGTTGATTCGGCTGGGGTTGCGGGAGTTGGCGCGGTAAGCCGTCGAGGCAGGGAGCATGCGCCGATTTCGGACGACAGCGCCTTGATGTAGCGCGAACCTCCTCGTTGTGCGACAGGTTCCGGCGCATATCTCCGCAAGACGCATGGCTCCCACCAAACCCAATCCTCTCCTCACCCCCGAGCGCCGCGAGGACGATGCGGACACGTCCTTGCGTCCGCTCGTGCTGGCCGAGTTCATCGGCCAACGCGCGGCGCGGCGGAATTTGCAGGTGTTCATCGAGGCCGCGAAAACGCGCGGCGACGCGCTCGACCATGTGCTGTTCGTCGGCCCGCCGGGCCTCGGCAAAACGACGCTGGCGCAGATCGTGGCGCGCGAACTCGGGGTGAACTTCCGTTCGACAGCCGGCCCTGTGATCGCCAAGGCCGGCGACCTCGCGGCGCAGCTCACCAATCTCGATGAGCGGGACGTGCTCTTCATCGACGAGATCCACCGCCTCAACCCGGCGGTCGAGGAAATCCTTTATCCGGCGATGGAGGACTACCAGCTCGACCTCATCATCGGCGAGGGGCCGGCGGCGCGCTCGGTCAAGATCGAGCTGCCCAAGTTCACGCTGGTCGGCGCGACGACCCGCGCCGGGCTCCTCACCACGCCCTTGCGCGACCGCTTCGGCATCCCGATCCGGCTGGAGTTCTATGATGTCGACGAACTGGAGCGGATCGTCGCGCGCGGGGCGCGCGTCCTCGGCATCGGCATGAGCCCGGACGGGGCCAACGAGATCGCCAAACGCTCGCGCGGCACGCCGCGCATCGCCGGGCGGCTTCTGCGGCGCGTGCGCGACTTCGCCCTCGTCGAGGGCGCGCCGACGGTGACGCGCGCGGTCGCCGATGGGGCGCTGAAGCTCTTGGATGTCGACGCGGCGGGCCTCGACTTGATGGACCGGAAGTACCTCACCCTGATCGCGGCTTCGTTCGGCGGCGGCCCGGTCGGCATCGAGACCATCGCGGCTGCGCTCTCCGAGCCGCGCGACGCCATCGAGGACATCATCGAACCATTCCTGATCCAGAAGGGCTTCGTGCAGCGCACCCCGCGCGGGCGCATGCTGACCCCGCACGCCTTCCGCCACCTCGGCTTGGCCGAGCCGGCGCGCGACCCGGCGGCGCAGTATGGGCTTTTTGCCGGAGGGGATGAGGATGGGTGAAGGGCAGGGCGCCTCTTCCATCTCCCTGTCGCAAGAGGACGAGGGGCTCCGCCTTGCAGGGCGGATCGAGGGCGACACGCACATCCTGCCCGTGCGCGTCTATTACGAGGACACGGATTTCTCCGGCGTCGTTTATCACGCCAACTACCTGCGCTTCCTGGAGCGCGGGCGCACCGACTTCCTGCGCCTCGCCGGCGTTGATCAATCGACGCTCCACGCCGGGGGCGACGGGCTGATTCTGGCCGTGCGGCGCATGACCCTCGATTTCCTGAAACCCGCCCGCATGGACGACGTGCTCGTGGTCGAGACCCGCGCGGCGGACGTGCGCGGCGCGTCCTTTATGCTCGCGCAACGCATTCTGCGCCGCGACGAAGTCGTCATGACCGCAAACGTGCATGTCGCCGCTATCGCAGGCGGGCGTCCGGCGCGTATCCCGGACACGCTTCGCGCCATTCTGGAACAAGAGCGCTGAAGGCCGCACTAACGGGCAATTAACCCTATGCCCGCGTAATCGAGGGCATGACTCCGGATCGCCGGGCCAGGCCGCCCCGCCCTCATTTTGGACAGATTCCGGGGCGACCACAGACGCACAAGGCCGCGCAAGCGGAATGCGGGATGGGCCAGTCGGGCGAACCGGCGGCTCGAAACACGAGGACCATGCATGAATCCGGCCGACGCCGCGCCAGGCGCGCAGATCGCGCACGACATGTCGCTCTGGGGCTGTTCTGGAGCGCCCATTTCGTCGTGAAGCTCGTGATGATCGGGCTGCTCGCCGCCTCGGTGTGGTGCTGGGCCGATCATCGTCGACAAGACGCTGCTGTTCGCCCGCACCAAGCGCGCGATGGACCGCTTCGAGGAGGTGTTCTGGTCGGGCCAGTCGCTGGAGGAGCTCTACCGGTCGCTGTCCGAGCCGCGCCGGCCACCGGGCTCGCCGCGATGTTCGTCGCCGCCATGCGCGAGTGGAAGCGCTCCTTCGAGGGCTCGGGCCGCTCGGTCGCAGAGCCTCGCGCAGCGCATCGACAAGGTGCTCGACGTCACCATCCAGCGCGAGGTCGAGCGGCTCGAAGCGCGGCTCCTGGTCCTCGCCTCGATCGGCTCGGCCGGCCCCTATATCGGCCTGTTCGGCACGGTGTGGGGCATCATGAACTCGTTCACCTCGATCGCCGCCTCGAAGAACACGAGCCTCGCGGTCGTCGCGCCCGGCATCGCCGAGGCGCTGTTCGCCACCGCCATCGGCCTGTTCGCCGCGATCCCGGCGGTGCTCGCCTACAACAAGCTCCAGGCCGAGGTCGCCAAGCTGCAGTCGCGGCTCGAGGGCTTCGCCGACGAGTTCTCGGCCATCCTGTCGCGCCAGATCGACGAGCGCATCGGCGCTCGCGGCTTGAGGGGGAGCAGGGCGATGGCGATCGCATCGGCCGGATTGGCCCACGGGACGGCGGCGCGGCGCCGTCGCCGGCGCGGACGGCGCAGCGGCGCCATCAACGAGATCAACATGACGCCGTTCATCGACGTCATGCTGGTGCTCCTCATCATCTTCATGGTGGCGGCGCCGCTGATGACGGCCGGCGTCCCGCTCGACCTGCCGCAGACCAAGGCGGCGCCGCTCAACGTGGACGCGAAGCCGGTGACGCTGTCGATCAAGGCCGACGGGCCAGGTCTTTCTGGGCGAGGCCGAATTGACGGACGACGAGATCGTGCCGCGGTTGACGGCGAGCGGCGAAGCAGGGCCTCGACGAGCGCATCTTCGTGCGCGGCGACAAGCGCGTCGATTACGGGCGCGTCGCCCAGGTGATGGCGATCGTGACCGGGGCCGGCTTCAAGCGCGTGGCGCTCGTGACCGAGCCGGACCAGCGGTAGGCCGCGATGGACGGGGCAGCAAAGCGTGGCGTGGCGCTGAAATTCAATCGGTCCGAACCGGGCTTCTGGGTCTCGGCGCCGCGCCATGCGGCGATCCTCGCCGCGGCGCTGTTCGCCTTCGCGGCGCAGAAATTCCCGGAGGCCCAGGAGGGCATCCCGGTCGAGATCGTCACCGACAACCAGTTCTCCGAGATCACCAGGGGCGAGACAGAGCGCCAAGGCAGGTTCAGCCGGAGCCGAAGCCGCGCGCCGACCGCGTCGCCGAAAAGGCTGAGGAGCGCGATCCCGGCGAGGCGCAAGCGCGACGTGCCCGCGCCGCCGAAGCGCCCCGCCGAGACGAAGGTCGGACGACAAGGCGGTCGAAGCCGCGGCTCCGCCGCCGTCCCCGCCGCTGCGTCCGGTCCTGGATCAGCTCGAGCCGGCTCCGCAGCCGCCGCGTCGACCAGAGGCCGCGAAGCGGCCGAGCCGCAGCGCGAGCCGAGAAAAAGCCCGAGCCGACGGCCGCGACGCCGCCGAAGCGCGAAGACCTCGCCAAGCTGATCGAGCGCGAGGACGCCGAGGCGCAGGCCAAAGCCGAGGCCGCGGAAGCCAAGGCGCGCGCTGAAGCCAAGGCGCAAGGCGAAAGCGGAGGCGCAGGCGACGAGGCGAAAGCCAAGGCCGAGGCGAAAGCCGAGCCGAAGCGGATCGCCAAGGCCAAGGCGGAGGCCGAGCGGCAGAAGGCGCTTGCCGAAGCGAAGGCAAAAGCGGAAGCCAAGGCGCGAGGCCGAGGCGAAAGCCAAGGCCGACGCGGAAGCAAGCGCAGAGCAGGCCCAACTCGCGGACAAGTTCGACGCCGGCGACATCAAGAAGCTCCTGGCCTCCAAGGAGCCGGCGCAATCGTCCGGCGCGACCGGCCGCGAGGTCAGAAGCACCGCCTCGCTCGGCACCGCGACCGGCACGGCCGCAGCGCCTCAACCCGAGCCAGCGCGACGCGCTCGATCGGGATTTTGCGCGAGCAGATGCAACGCTGCTGGCTGGCGCCGGTCGGCGCTGCAATGGCGCGCGAAGCCGCCGGTGCCGAGCGTGCGCGTCAGCCTCAACCAGGACGGTTCGCTCGCGCGCGAGCCGGCGGTGCTGAACGCGCTCGGCCGACAGCTGTTTCGGGCCGTCGCGGCCGAGAGCGCGCTCCGCGCCGCGCGCCGCTGCGCGCCGTTACAAATTCCGGCCCAATTCGCAGCCCTATTACCAGGATTGGAAGGACCTCGTGGTCAACTTCGATCTCCGCGATCATGGGCTGACCGCTCCGAACAGCCGCTAGCCCGCGCAATGCGACCCGCATCCGATGTCGATGCTGTTTCGCACTGAACCCGCTCGCATCCTCGTCCGCGCCGCCCGTTCTCGGCCTGCGCGCTCGTCTTCGTCGTCGCCCTGCTCGCCGCATGCCTACGCCCGCCCGCGCCGAGCTCGTCATCGACGTGCGGCGCGGCAACGTTCCAGCCGATGCCGATCGCCATCGCGGATTTCGCAGGGCGAGGGCGACCTCGGGCAGCAGGTCTCCGGCGATCATCACCAACAACCTCCAGCGCTCGGGCTATTTCGTGCCGATCGACAAGGCGCGCTTCCCGGAACAGCAGCCGTCCTTCGACGCCGCGCCGCGCTTCGAGGCCTGGAAGGCCGCCGGCGCGCAGGGCGCTCGTGACCGGCCGCGTCACCCGCGACCCGTCGGGGCGGCTCAAGACCGAGTTCCGCCTGTGGGACGTCGATGCCGGCCAGCAGATCACCGGGCCAGCAATACTTCACCGATCCGAACAACTGGCGCCGCGTCGGCGCACATCATCTCGGACGCGGTCTACACCAAGATCACCGGCGTCGGCGGCTTCTTCGACACCCGCGTCGTGTTCGTCGACGAATCGGGGCCGAAGGAGAACCGCCGCAAGCGCCTCGCCATCATGGACCAGGACGGCGCCAACGTGCGCTACCTGACGCAAGGCGACAACCTCGTCGTGACGCCGCGCTACTCGCCGGCGACGCAGGACATCGCCTACATGTCGCAGGCGTCGGGCCAGCAGCCGCGCGTGCAGGTGATCAACCTCGAGACCGGCTCGCGTCAGGTGGTCGGCAACTTCCCCGACATGACCTCGTCGCCCGCGCTTCTCGCCGGACGGGCAGCGCATCGTCATGAGCCTGCAGCAGGGCGGCAACGCCAACATCTTCATGATGGACCTCGAGCTCGCGCACGACCACGCGCCTCACCAACGACCAGCGCGATCGACACCTCGCCGTCGTTCTCGCCGGACGGGCGCGAGATCGTGTTCGAGAGCGATCGCGGCGGCCAGCAGCAGATCTACGTCATGGCGCGCCGACGGCTCCAACCCGCGCCGCATCTCGTTCGGCGACGGCTCCTATTCGCAGCCGGCCTGGTCGCCGCGCGGCGATTACATCGCCTTCACCAAGCGCACGGGCGGGCGGCTTCGCGATCGGCATCATGAAGCCTGACGGCTCGGGCGAGCGCCTCCTCACCGAGGGCTTCCACAACGAGGGGCCGACCTGGGCGCCCGAACGGCCAGTACATCATGTTCTTCCGCGATCCGGGCGGGCAGTCCGGCGGAAGCTCTACATGGTCGACATCACCGGCCGGGTCGAGCAGCCGGTCCCGACCCCGACCTTCGCCTCCGACCCGACCTGGTCGCCGCTCCTGACCGAAGCGCGGCCGCAGTGAAAAACGCCGCCGCCTCGCGCCTTGAGGGGGCTGAAACGTTTCGGCCGACCGATTTGTGGGGAGAACGCTGGTGCCGCAAGAGGGATTCGAACCCCCGACCCCCTCATTACGAATGAGGTGCTCTACCAGCTGAGCTATTGCGGCTTGACTCGGCTCTTGCAGTACTCATTGAAGCCCGCGGTCGTCAACTCGCGCGTCGTAAAATCGACAAGAGTTCCTTAACTCCCGAATAGCCGGAATCTGCTGGGCTTGGATTCATCGCGCCGGGGCGCCGCGGTGGGCCCTGGATCGTCTGGAGCGTGCTCGACCGGGAACACTACCGGCTTCGGTTCATGCCCGGTCTCGGTTTCGCCCTCAGCGGCAGCTCCATTGCCCTTCCGAGCGGCCTCGGTTGGGAAGACTCCGGCCTCTTCGGCCTGCACGGCCCCGCTGTCGCGCGACAGGGCCGGCGCGCCGGCGCTCGGAGCAGCCTCGAGCCCAGCCGGAGTGATTTCGGCGCTGGGGATCGGAACCGCGGCTTCCGGCGGCTCCGCCTCCCGTGCGGTCAGGACGGGCTCGGGTCTTTTCTCGCCCTTGTCGTCGAGGTCGGCGATCACGTCATCGACGACGGCCGGCATCGCAGGATGTTCGGCAAGCAGGTCGGGCGGCGTCTGCCAGGCAAAGGCGTCGAGGCGTCCGGTCACCGGAGAGGTCGGCATCCAGCGATCGGACACATATCCCTCCGCGACCCAAGCCGCGTCGCGCGGCGCCCGTGAGGCGCGGGCGAGCCACTCGCGCACCCGACCGGTCGCCCCGTGCTCCGCCTGTTCAAGATCGGCCATCATCAGGCAGGCCCGCATGGTCGGCCGGTCGGCGAGAAGCGGTTCGAGCGTGTGGCGCGCCTTGTCGAAGTCTTGCGCCTCGATCGCCATCCGCACCAACGCCAGACGCGCTTCGGGGTCCCAGGACGACAGTTTGGCGAGCGTTTCGGCGCGCTTCAGGCGGTCCTGCGCCGAATCGCCGGCCCGGAGGTTGATGTAAACGGACGCGAGGTCGGGATGCGGCGTCGCCTTCCAAGCCGTCTCGATGATCTTGGCCGCCCGGCGCAGGTCTCCCCGCCGCGCCAGAAGCTTTCCGGCCAAGGCGGCGGCCGGCACGAGATCCGGCGCGTACTTCACGGCGTCAAGCGCGCTCGCGAGCGCGCCGCTCTCGTCGCGATCGGCGCGGGCGAGGGCGTCAGCCGTGAGGAGCACGGCGCGCTCCCGCTTCGCGGTCGCTTTGTCGAGGAGGCCGATCGAAGCGCGGCGGTCCACGATCGCCAGCGCGCCGCGCCAGTCGCCCTCGGCGCATTGCGCCTCCAGAACCGCTTCGTTCGCCCAATTGACCGTCGGGGCGATCCGCGCCGCCTCTTGGGCGTAGCTCCGGGCTGCGGCAAGATCGCCGCGGCGGCGCGCTTCCACAAACAAGCCCCTGAGGCCGAGAACGCGCGTTTCGCCGTGGTCGGCCATGTGCTGAAACGCGGTCTCGGCCGCCTCCCGGTTGCCCGAGACTTGCGCCGCCTGCGCCTTGAGGAGCAGCGTCAGCGGCTCCCGTCCGAGCAGCCGTTCGGCCTCGTTGGCGGCCCGGCGCGCGGCGATCGGATCGCCGGCCCCGACGGCGACCATGCCGCGCGAGACCGCCGAGAACCCGCGCGCCCGGCGCCGGGCGCGGGAGGCGTAATTCCAGCGACTCGGCAGGTTGAGCAGGAAGCCGACCGCCGCCCAGAGAAGCGCGAGCAGGAAGGCCGTGCCCACGGTCAGGATCAGGGCCACGGCGACCGTGGTTTGGACCCGATAGCCACCATATGTGATCAGGACATCGCCAGGCCGGTCGGCCAGCCAGACTGCGCCGTAAGCGGCCAGCGCCAGGAGGCCGATGAAGACGAGAGCGCGCCACATATCGTGCTTCCTTCCCTCAGCGGGTCGTGGCGTCGAGCGCGGACAAGGCCCGATCGGCGATTTTTTGCACCGCTTCTTCGGCCGCGAGCCGCTGTTTCAGCCGTCGGCCCCAGTCATCCGAAAGGCGGCGCGCCGGCTCCGGCAAGGCGTCCCAGGCGGCGGCGGCGTCCCGCAGCGAGCCGTTTGCAAGCGCGGTCTGGATGCGGGCGACCAAGCTCGGCGCGTCGTTGCCGCCTGCGTCGCTCACGGCGCGCACGGTCACGACCTGATCGGCCATCCGCCACAAGCGGTCGCTCCAATTCGCATTGGAAGACGCCGGGCGCGACTCTGCGATAATGCGTTCGCCGAGCGGCTTGAAGCTCTGCGCCAGCGCGGCCGCGCTTGGGGCGCCTTGCGCCGCGTAGGGCTCCAGCGCCGCAAGCGCCTGCGGGTCGATGTCGAGACGGCGCAGAGCCTCGAGCGCCGGCCCTAAGGATGAGCCCGCGCGCAGGGCGCTTCCAACCCGGTCGGCGAGGGTGACGCGAAGCGCCGCCGTCGCCACCTCGGCGGGATTGCGGTCACCGACGCGCTGGGCTAACGCCGTCAGCCGCTGATCCTGGTCGGCGAAGCGGCGCTCGAGGGTGCGCGTCGCCTCGGCGTTCGCCTGCATCTGGTCGCGCAGCTGATCGCGCACTTGGCCGAGAGCCGCCGTCAGCCGCTGGTCGAGCGCACGGTTCCCCGCTTCGACGCTGGCCTGAATCTGTCCCTGCAAGGCCGACAGCCGCTGATCGAGGGATCGGGTTGCTTCAAGATTGGCCTGAGCCTGATCGCGCACCGGCGCCAATTCGCGCACGTCCGCTTCAAGCATCGAAAACCGTGCGGTCAGAGCCGCAAGGGCGGGAGTCAGGTCCGGGGCTCTTTCGGCGGGCGCGCTTTCGGAGGCGGGGTTTGAGGCCGGCGTTTGCCCTCCGCTCGCGGACTCCTGTGCCGGCCTCGGGTTGCTCTCGGCGAGTTGCTGCGCAGCGCGCAAACGGTCGTTGAGGGATTTCTGTTCAGCGTCGAGGGCCGTGAGCCTGCGTTCGAGGTTGCTGACCGCCTCGCGCGACGGCGCGCTCCCGAGCCGCTGCTCCAACTGCTCGAGGCGCGGATCGTTTCGGCTGCGCGACGGATTCCAATACGTCTGGCCCAGCATCGTCAGGCCCGCGCCGACTAGGCCGCCGAGGAGCCCGGTTCCGAGAAGCGCGCCGGCGCCAAGCCCGCGGCGCGTCTCGGATTTGGGCGGGGGCGGCGCTTGCTCGGCAAGCCCGGCGGTTTCGGCTTGGGCTTCGGCCGCTTCCGTTACGGCGTGGTCCTCCGGAGCGGACTTCGCCTCGGCCGCATCCATGGTGGCGCGATCCGCCCGAGGCTCCTCGACGGCAGGGAGCGCCTGGGATGCGACAAGGTCGGGCGCTTCGTCGAGTGTTTCGGATTTCGCAGGCGGCACGTCGGCGGCGGCGATATCCGATGCTTCGCCAGATGTTCCCGCCGTGGCTGGCCCATCGAGGGCGGGTCCGATGCCGGTCGCTGATGCTTCCGTCGAGGGTGAGTCAGCCTTGACGTCCTCGCTAACCGAACCGGAAGGGTCGGCCGCGACCGGCTCGCTCGGCGGCGAGAGAGCGGCCTCGAGTTGAGGCTCCTCGGCAGGCTTCGCCACATCCTCGCGACGAGCAGGTGCGTCCGGCGTGGCTGATGCCGGGCTGGCGGCCTCGTCACGACGAGCCGGCTCGTCCGGAATGACGGTCGCCTTGAGATCGATCGTCGGAGGTTCGCGGTAGGGTCCGGTGCGGCGGGGCCGGGAGTCGGAGGTGTCGGGCGGCGTGTCAGTCACAATGGGCTCTTCAGGAGGAGACGATGACAAGGAAGCCGGAGCGGGCGAATTCGTTCCGTCTTTGCCGCCGGGACGTGGGCTCCGGCGGCCTGTGCGGTTTGAACCGCCTCGATTGAACTTAGCCAACAGCGCCTCCTCGTCCGGCCGTTCGGCGGCGATAATGCGCCGCCCGCCGGCTTCCCTCAAGGGCGCAGCCGCATCCGGGGACAGGCAAAGGTGATCGAGGGCGAGAAACGGGTGTGTGAGATCAGCCGTGCGGACGAGATCGAGTAGGATGGTGACGCTGCGGCGCGAATAGTGGAGCGCGGCGTCGAGGCGCGAATCTCTCAAGGCGTTCCGGGCCGCATCGGGCAGGCGCTTCGCCGCTTGCGCCGCATAAGCGGCCCAGACCTCGATCTGAAAGCCGGCCTCTGCCAGAGATAAAGCCAGCTCGGGCTTGCGGTCACGGCCCGCAATATGGAGGAGGCGCGCGCCGGGGTTCAGCGACTTCGCAATCAGGGCGGCCAACGCTGCGGCGCCACCGCCGCCGGCGCGCACGTCGGCAAACCCTTCGGCGGCGACGGCTGCGGCGGTCCGAGCGCCCACGGCGAAGACTGGCGGGGCTCGCCCGTCTTCAAGGTCAGCCAGCGCCGGGACAGCGTTGACGCTGGTCACGATCAGCGCATCGAAGGAGCCCGACGGCGGCGTATCCTCCGTGCGCTCGATTCTCAGAACCGGAGCGATGACCGGCTCATGGCCGAGCGCGATGAGCCGCGCCGCCGTGCGCTCGGCCTCGGCTTGCGGCCGGGTGATAAGGATACGCACCGACTCAGACGCTCAGGAACCCAGGGGGGAGTCGAGCGCGCAAGTCCTGGCCCGCCGCGCGCCCGATCCGTTCCGCATCCGCCGCCGGTCCCTCGCCGGCGGCCGAAAGGCTCTGCGAGCCATCCGGCCGCAGCACGAGGCCGCGAAAGGCAAGCCGGTCCTCGGTCAAGCGCGCGTGTCCGGCGATCGGGGTACGGCATGAACCTTCGAGCACGGCGAGATAGGCGCGCTCGGCGACGAGCGCCGCCCCTGTCGCCGCGTCAACGATGCTGCCGACCGCCTCAAGGGTGCGCGTGTCGATCTTGCGCGCAACAAGGGCGATGGCGCCTTGGCCGACGGCCGGCAAAAAATCGTCTATATCGAAGATCGCCGTGACGTGATCGGTCAGGCCGAGCCGGTTCAAGCCGGCCATGGCGAGGAGCGTGGCGTCGAACTCTCCGCGTTCGAGCTTGGCGAGTCTGGTCCCGACGTTGCCGCGCAAAAGCGAAACCTGGAGATCGGGGCGAAGGCGCTTCACCTGGGCTTGGCGGCGAAGCGAGGCGGAGCCGACCACTGCGCGCTCGGGCAAGTCCGCGAACGTTCTGGCGCGCAGGCTGATGAATGCGTCCCGCACATCCTCGCGCGGCAGATAGCCGGCGATGACGAGGCCGTCGGGCAGAACTGTCGGCAGATCCTTGGCGGAATGCACGGCGAGATCGATCTCTCCCTCCAAGAGAGCGGTGTCGAGTTCCTTCGTGAACAGGCCCTTGCCGCCGGCCTCCGACAGCGGCCGGTCCTGGATGGCGTCGCCCGTGGTCTTGATGATGCTGAGCGGAAGCTGGACCAAATCCCAGCCAAGCGCCGCCGCGAGGCGCTCTTGCGCCTCATGCGCCTGCGCCAGCGCCAGCGGACTGCCGCGCGTGCCGATGACCAGAGTGGAGCGATCCGCCATAACGAATCCTCGACCGCTCGCCGGCACGCTCGAGTGGACGCCCGGCTGGGCGAACGCCGTTGTTTGTGCGGCGGCGCAAACTTATAGGGTGGCGAGTTGCGCCCGTGAAGGGCACCTTTCCCGTAATGGATCGGGTTTAGAACCCGGATTCCCGGATGGATGTCGCTGCTCCCAAATGATCGGACGTTGTCACGGGTTGGATTGGGTTGCGATAAACTCGCGGGTGAACGATAGCCGAGCGCCTTACACGAGATCGCCTGTCTCAACCCGTCCCGCCGGCTGGCTAACCGGGGGACAACGGCGTCTACGACCGCTCGAGCCCATGCGTTCGGCGCTCATGGAGCCCAAACAGGACGCCGGAGTTCATGCAGGGATTCGCGAAACGAAAGCGGCGCGCAAGGCAGCCCGAATGCGTGAGATCTGAACCCAGTCGCACGCTCCTACTGGGCCGACAGGGCCGGCGTGGGCTGGACCGCCGTCACAGGCGGTGGGTTCCACTGGCCGGTGAGCGCCTCCGACTTCGGCGCGTAGAGCCGCATGGTCAGGTTGAACGGACCTTTCGGGGCGGGAAGCCAGTTCGCTTCCTTGTCCTTGCCCGGAGTCTCGTTCTTGAACGTACAGGTCGAGAGAGCCGTCGGACCCGTACCTGAAGGGCATCCAGCTGCTCACAGCGAAGCGGTTGAGGCTGTTCGCTACTTGAAAGCCCGCCGCGTCGTAGAGCGTGATCGACCAGAACGCATTGACGGGCGGCGCGCCGCCCTTGTCGAAATGGATCGTGTATTTGGTCCCGCCCTCAAGAGGCTTGCCGGTCTCGTCGCCGAGATTGAGTGGGTAAATCGCATCCTCGGGCAGGTTGGCTCCCAGTCCGAACTGGGCGACGATGGCCCGCTTGAGATAGTAGTTCCCGTAGACGCCCATCGTATCAGTGTTCATGGACCAGCCGTTCGCGACGCGGGCGAGCGTCTTCAGCTTCCATTCCATCAGCTTTTGCGCGGTCTCCGGGGCGGCCTCGAGCGCCCTCTTCACGCGGGGGTCGGCCTTGTCGGCGTCGAAGCTCTTGCGGGCTTCGATGCCGATCCGCTTCATGCGAGCGATCATCGGCTCGTCCGTGAGGTGGGGCGGGTTGAGCTTGAGAAGGTCAGCCCCGTAGGTGAAGTACGTGCTGGCCGGCATGGCGTCGACTTGCGCCTTCGGCGGCGTCTTCATGTCGACGCTCGGGTCGATCTTCGCCTCGGGCGCTTTCGGGGGCTTGCCCCACTCGGAGAGCGGCGTGACCTTGAGGCCGGCCTGGATCTTATGAACGGCGCCGTAGTCCGCTGGGCCGTCCGTCTTGATGCGGCCGATGATCCAGACGTAAGGGGTCGGAGCCTGGATGCGCTGGATGGTCTGCGGCAGCTTGAACTCGTCGATGAACCGGTCGCGCAGGTCGGGCCGCCAATCCGTCGGCGCGATAAGGAAGTCGCCGGCCTGCGTTCCGGTCGTGCGCCAGCCCGGCGAGGCGAAAACATCCGTCCACATATCGAGCATCGGCAACAGGTAGTATCGCCCGCCCGTGTCGGGAACGGATACGATCATGGGCTCCTTGGTGAGGTCCAGATAAGCGATCGAATACAGGGTGTCGAAGTTCGGGCGCACGACGCCCTTGAAATCGGCCGGGGGATACTCCGGGACATTCGTGAAGGCGTTCATCGGCCCCTTGCCGAACTCCTTCCCAGGCTCGACGTTCGTGAGTTGCTTCCGCGTTATGTCCATGGTGATGAGCGGATAGAGATAGACATAGGCCTCGACGCCGATGGCCGCGCCTCCTCGTCGGTCAGCGTTTCGGCGGCGAGAGGCGACGGCGCAAAGCCCGCGACCATCGTGCCCGTGAGAAGCGCTAGAGAACCAAACCTGCGGATGCGATTGAGCGTCTTGGACATGCGAGTCGCTCCCGTGCCCCTCGACGCCACGCTGATCGGTCGCCGAAACGCTCCAGCTTCTGAACCGACGTTCGACGGTGAAGGCTTGTGTGCGTGTGGCCGCGAGGAGGCTAGCCCCGGCGGCGGACTTTGAACAGCCCAAGAGACAGATCGCGAAGCGAGGTCTTGCCCTCGGCGACCATAAGCTGCTCCTTCCCGGCACGTACAGAATTCGCCAGCGAAAGATTTTGGTAGCAGACACATCGAGGGGAAGCCGAATTTTGCGTCCCTCAGGGCTTCCGTCGTTACGGCTATGCCCTAAAGATAGGGTTAGCCTCCATCCCGCCCTCGGCTCTCAAACGAACTCCATGCGCGTCTTAGGGATTGAAACCACTTGCGATGAAACCGCGGCCGCCATCGTCGGGGTCGGCGAGGACGGGCGCGGCGCTATCCTGGCGAACGAGGTGCTGAGCCAGATCGCGGAGCACGCGGCATACGGCGGCGTAGTGCCTGAGATCGCGGCCCGCGCTCATGTCGAGGCCCTCGACCGGCTGATCGACCGCGCCCTGAAGGATGCCGGCCTGACCTTCGCGGGTCTCGACGGCATCGCCGCCGCGGCAGGTCCGGGGCTCATCGGCGGCGTGCTCGTGGGACTCACCACGGCCAAGGCGCTGGCGCTGGTCACGCGCAAGCCCCTGTTGGCCGTGAACCATTTGGAAGGGCATGCGCTCACCGCGCGCCTCACCGACGGGATCGGCTTCCCTTACCTCCTGCTGCTCGCCTCAGGAGGGCACACGCAACTCGTCGCCGTGCGGGGAGTGGGCGACTACGTGCGTCTGGGCGGCACCATCGACGACGCGATCGGCGAGGCGTTCGACAAGGTCGCCAAGCTTCTCGGGCTTGCCTATCCGGGCGGGCCGGAGGTCGAGCGCGAGGCGGCGCGCGGAAATCCGGAGCGTTTTTCATTGCCGCGCCCGATGCTGGGGCGACCGGAGCCGAATTTTTCGCTCTCCGGGCTGAAAACGGCGCTGCGGCTCGAAGCGGAACGCATCGCGCCCTTGTCCGGGACCGATGTTGCGGACCTGTGCGCGAGCTTCCAGGCGGCGGTCGTCGACGTGGTCGTGGATCGCACGCGCGTCGCGCTGCGCACGGCGAATGAGGCGGTCGGACGCCCGACCGCGCTCGTGGCCGCGGGCGGCGTCGCGGCGAACCAAACCCTGCGCCGAGCGCTGAAGCGGCTCGCGGCCGAAGCAGGGTTGCGCCTGATCGCGCCGCCGCTGGCGCTCTGCGGCGACAACGGCGCCATGATCGCCTGGGCCGGCCTTGAGCGGCTGCGCCTCGGCCTCGTTGATGACATCACCGTCCAGGCGCGCGCCCGCTGGCCGCTCGGGAGCGATGCGGAGGCGGTGTCCGCCCCGGCGCACTCTTGATGAGAGAGGCCGTCGCCAACCGTAACGGAACTCCGGCTTTAGCTTCACGTTGGGTCAGCGTTCACCAGAGGAGAACGCCCATGAAGAAATACGTCATCGGAACCGCGCTGCTGGTCGCATTCGCTGCGCCTGCGTTGGCCACTTCGAGCACTACCACGACCACAACGACCGGCGGATCAACGACCAGCACAACCGAGCAGTTTTACGTGGTTCGGGATCCCTCGACGAAGAGGTGCACCGTCACGACCACAAAGCCGACCTCGGGCACGACCGTGGTCGTGGGCGACACGGTCTACAAGACCCGGACCGAGGCTGAAAGCGCCGTGACCAAGGTCTGCACTCAGTAATGCTGGACCGGCGCCCCCGGGCGGCATCCTGCCCGGGGGGCTGGTGAAATCTGTTTCGCGCCTCTCTGCCAAACGCGCCCGTGTCGAGACCATTGACCACCATCGGCGTGATTGGCGGCGGGGCCTGGGGCACGGCGCTTGCCAACGCGGCTGCGGTTGCGGGCCGGGATGTCGTGCTCTGGATGCGCGATGCCGCGCAAGGCGAACGCGTGCAGACGACGCGCATCAACGCGCGTTACCTGCCCGGTGTTCGCCTCCATGACCGCGTCACAGCGACGGCTGCGCCCGACGCGCTGCGCAGGGCGGGCGCCATCCTCCTCGTCACGCCGGCGCAGACGGCGCGCGGGACGGTCGAACGTTTTTCGTCCGCGCTGGCCCCCGGCGCGCCGCTGGTCGTCTGCGCCAAGGGCATCGAGCAGGGCACGGGGCGGTTCCTCACCGACGTGGTCATGGCCGTCCGGCCGGATGCGCCCGTTGCGGTCCTGTCCGGCCCGAGCTTCGCCGGGGATGTGGCGCGGGGGCTGCCGACGGCGGTCACGCTCGCGGCCCGCGACGCGCCCCTTGCGGCGGCGCTGGCCGCGGCTCTCTCGGGGCCGACCTTTCGCGTCTACCACGGCACGGACGTGCGCGGCGTCGAGATCGGCGGCGCGGCCAAGAACGTGCTCGCCATCGCGTGCGGCATCGTGCAGGGCCGCGGGCTCGGCGAAAGCGCCAAAGCGGCGCTCATCGCGCGCGGCTTCGCCGAACTCATGCGCTTCGCGCGCGCCTACGGCGGATCGCCCGAGACCTTGATGGGGCTCTCCGGTCTTGGCGATCTCGTCTTGACGTGCGGTTCGGCGCAGTCGCGCAATTTCGCTTTCGGCGAGCGGCTCGGGCGTGGCGCTCCGGTCGCCGCCGCATCCGGCGGCAAACTGGCGGAGGGCGCATTCACGGCGAGCGTGCTCGTTGATCTCGCGCGGGCGAAAAACGTCGACATGCCGATCGCGGAGGCGGTGGCCGCGGTCGTCGCCGGGGGGCTCACCGTCGATGGAGCGATCGAGGCGTTGATGACCCGGCCGCTCCGGGCGGAGCATTGAGGAAAGCGCATGGCCTACTGGCTCCTCAAATCGGAACCCGCGTCGTGGTCCTGGGACCAACAGGTCGCGGCGGGCGAAGCGGGCACGTTTTGGAGCGGCGTGCGCAATCACGTCGCCAAGAAAAACCTGCAAGCGATGCGGTGTGGGGACGGCGCCTTCTTCTACCACTCCGGCGAGGGCAAGGCGATCGTCGGAATCGTCGCCGTCATCCGGGAGTTCTATCCCGATCCCACGGATGACAGCGGAAAATTCGGCATGGTCGACGTAAAAGCCGTGCGCACGTTGCCGCGCCCCGTGACCCTGGATCGGGTCAAGGCCGAGCCGACGCTCAAGAGCATGGCGCTCGTCACCCATTCGCGGCTCTCCGTGCAGCCGGTCACCGATGAAGAGTGGCGCGCGGTCTGCCGGATGGGCGGTCTCTCGGACGGGTGATGGCGGCCGGGATGCGAGACGGTTCCGCACGTCTTCGCGTGGGCTTCAACGTCGAAGCGTTCCTAGCAAGCCTTAAGTCTTGAGCAACCTGAGCCCGCGCGGCGCGTTGACTTCTCAATCAACTCCGGGAGGAGTCCATGCGGATTTCGGCAGCCATCCTCGTTTGTTGCGGTCTCGCGGTGTCGAACCTTGCAGCGGCTCAAAGCGGCGGTGGAGGTGGAGGCGGCGGATCCGGAGGATCGTCCGGCGGGGCTTCGTCTGGGGGAGCCTCGGCCGGCGCTTCGAGCGCGGGCGGTGCGGCCGGGGCGTCGTCCGGCGGTTCGGGCGCAACGGGCGCCGGATCATCATCCGGTTCGGCCGGATTGTCCGGCGCGACGAACGCCGGGTCGGGCGTCGGCTCTCAGTCCCTGTCCTCGCCGACGACGCCCGGGGCGGGGCAAGACGTATCCCGGGCCAGCGCGCTCAATCCCACGGCCCCCGGAGCGGGTCTGGATACGGCCCGGTCGAGCACGCTCAACCCCGGGGCGTCCGGGGCGGGTCTGGACGTGTCCCAGCCCAGCGCGCTGCCCGGCACGCCCGGAGGAAGCCGAAACACGTCGTCGTCCGGGGTCACACCGCCCATCCGCGCTCCGGGCTCCGAAGCGGGCACGGGTGGCGCGGCTGGCGGCACGGCGGCTTCCAGTCCGGCCCCGGGCCAGACGGCGGCCGGTCCGAAGAGCCCGGCCGAGGAGCGCATGTCGGCGCTCGAACGCAAGAGCCGGGAGATCGACCGCAAGGTCATGCGCAGCATCTGCACCGGATGCTGAAATCGGTACAGGAGGACGGTCGAAGGGCATGCGGCTGCCGCGGAAACGATCGGGGCGGACGGGCGTCCTGCGCAATGCAGTGACCGTCTTCGGGGAACTGGACCTAAGGGGATAGCTTGAAAAAACGACGGCCAGAATGCCGCAGAGACGCCTTGCCCTGTTGCTGAACCTTCAAGTAGTTTTCTGGCCACAGGACGATAACGCGGCCTCAAGCCGTGAATCTCACGAGCGAACCTGGAGGAAGCGCAATGACAGAGAAGGTCTACGACGTTCCGGCCGATTGGACGCGCCGCGCCTATGTGGACGAAGCCAAGTACAGAGAAATGTACGACCGAAGCCAGCGCGACCCGGAGGGGTTCTGGCGCGAGCACGGCAACCGCATCGACTGGTTCAAGCCCTTCACGCGCGTTAAGAACACCAGCTTCGGCCCTGGCGACGTGTCGATCCGCTGGTTCGAGGACGGCGCCACCAACGTCGCCTACAACTGCGTCGACCGCCACCTCGACAAGCGCGGCGATCAGGTCGCGATCATCTTCGAGGGCGACGATCCCAACGACTCCCGCAACATCACCTATCGCGAACTCCACCGCGAGGTGTCCCGCTTCGCCAACGTCCTGCGCAATCGCGGCGTAAACAAGGGCGATCGGGTCACGCTCTATCTGCCCATGATCCCCGAGGCAGCTTATGCAATGCTCGCCTGCGCGCGGCTCGGCGCCATTCACGCCATCGTCTTCGGCGGCTTCTCGCCGGACGCGCTTGCCGACCGCATCGAGGGCTGCGGCTCGAAGGTGGTCATCACCGCCGACGAGGGCTTGCGCGGCGGCCGAAAGGTTCCGCTCAAGGCCAACGTGGACGCCGCGATCGACCGTTTGAAGGGCGCGGCGAACGGCAGCGGCGATTTGGTCGAGCACGTGATCGTCGTCAGGCGCACGGGCGGCAACGTCAACATGGTTCCCGGCCGGGACGTGTACTACGACGAGGCGGCCGCCCAGGTCACGGACGAGTGCCCCTGCACGGAGGTGAACGCGGAGGACCCGCTGTTCATCCTCTACACCTCCGGCTCGACCGGGAAGCCGAAAGGCGTGGTGCATACCACGGGCGGCTATCTCGTCTGGGCCGCTTTCACCCACCAGTACGTGTTCGATTACCACGACGGCGACATCTACTGGTGCACCGCCGACGTCGGCTGGGTGACGGGCCACTCGTATATCGTCTATGGACCGCTGGCGAACGGCGCCGTGACCCTGATGTTCGAGGGCATCCCGACCTATCCCTCCAACACCCGCTTCTGGGACGTGGTCGACAAGCATCAGGTCAATATCTTCTACACCGCCCCGACCGCCATCCGCTCGCTCATGGGCGGCGGCGAGGAAGCGGTGAAGAAGTCGAGCCGCAAATCACTTCGCCTGCTGGGCTCGGTCGGCGAGCCGATCAACCCCGAGGCGTGGGAATGGTACTACCGCGTCGTCGGCGAGGAGCGCTGCCCCATCGTCGATACGTGGTGGCAGACGGAAACCGGCGGCATCCTGATTTCGCCGCTCCCCGGCGCGACCAAGCTCAAGCCCGGCTCCGCCACCCTGCCGCTGCCCGGCGTGAAGCCGGTGATCGTGGACGCCGAGGGCAAGGTGCTGGAAGGCGCCTGCGAGGGCAATCTCTGCATCGACGACTCCTGGCCCGGTCAGATGCGCACGGTCTACGGCGACCACGAGCGCTTCGTGCAGACCTACTTCTCGACCTATCCGGGCATGTACTTCACCGGCGACGGCTGTCGGCGCGACGCCGATGGCTATTACTGGATCACCGGCCGCGTCGACGACGTGATCAACGTCTCGGGCCACCGCATGGGGACGGCCGAGGTGGAGAGTGCGCTGGTCTCGCATCCGAAGGTCGCGGAGGCCGCGGTCGTCGGCTACCCGCATGACATCAAGGGCCAAGGCATCTACGCCTACGTCTCCCTGAACGAGGGCGAGCAGCCGTCGGAAGCCTTACGTAAGGAGTTGGTCGCCTGGGTGCGCAAAGAGATCGGGCCCATCGCCACGCCCGACCTGATTCAGTTCTCGCCCGGCTTGCCGAAGACGCGATCGGGCAAGATCATGAGGCGCATCCTGCGCAAGATCGCAGAGGATGACTTCGGCAGCCTCGGCGATACCTCGACGCTCGCCGATCCAGGGGTGGTCGACGACCTCATCGACAACCGGCAGAACCGCAAGGCGGCCGCCGCCTGACGCTCCCCCCACGGGCGTCCCGCACCCTGAGACCGCTCCGGCCGGAGCGGTCTTTTGTTGTAACTGGGTGTTTCGGCCGGAGATGCGACATCGAGGCCAAGCAGGCGGGGTTCGTTCGGCCAGGGATGACGGATAAAAACATCTCCAGTTCGAACGCCGCCGCGATGTGGCGCGGCCGGCGGCCCGGCGCGATGAAGACGGTGGCGCGCAAGGTCTTGTCGGCTGCCCACGGGTTGCGCGCCGCCGAGGCGCAGGCCGCGCGCGAAAAGCGCTGGCGCTTGCGAGGGCGGATGGCCGCGATCGAGTCGTAGCGGCCGCGGGCCTTGACCTCGATGAAGGCGATCGTGCCGCCGCGCTTCACGATGAGGTCGATCTCGCCGCCGGACTCCGCA
>CAVSLO010000004.1:0-146321 GCA_963728675.1 uncultured Alphaproteobacteria bacterium
GTCGTCGGGATTGTAGGAGGCCAGGATTTCGAGTGCGAGGTCTTCGGCCAACGCTCGGATCAGGTCAGCTTCGGTTTTGGGCTCAGCTGTCATGATGGTCGGACCTGACTTCCCCAACGCTGTCACAGCGGCATGATCGCCCTGCCCCTGGGCGGCGCCGCAAGCTGTCCCTACTGTCTCCCGCCGCCCCGAAGCGGAAAACCCCTCCCCGAGCTCCAAAGCTCGGGAGGGGCGTAGCACCCGTGGTCGGTGCTGTCTCTGTGGTTCAGGCCGAGACAAGCCCACGATGGTGCACCCGAGTTACCGGCGCGTTGCCCGCCATCTCGAGGTTCGGATCGCTAAAATTGCAAGTGATGTTGCTACCCGCCCTTATGGGCTTGCCCTGTAGATCGGCTCACATTGAGAGCCAGACAGGGTAGGAACAATGACGAGGTACTTCTTTAATCTTGTGGACGGGAAGCACTCTGCCATCGACAAACATGGCAAAGAGTTCGACAGCTTGTCTGAAGCGCATCTCCATGCCCTGCGTATGTTCGCAAAGCTGATCGAGTTCATCCCAGACCAGATCAGTCCAGCCTACCGGATCAAGATCACCCTGGCCACCGGAGAGCCGGTCTTGACCGTGTTCCTGCCCGCCCTTGCCGCTGAGGACAAGCCTCGAAAGAAAGCCGGTTGAAGCTGCAGGCATCACTGAGCAATTGTGTGGAGTTCCCTCATGGCGGACGGTTCCCCGGCGGCAAGCCCGATCACCACAGCCCCAAGCGACGATCCCGAGCGCCCGCTCCTGCTGTTCTGCCCGGAGCAAGGCGGCTGGCAGATGGGCGTGTTCTTTGACGGGCGTTGGCTCGATTTCGCGACGCTTACGATGGAGCTGGAGCCGACCCACTGGATGGATGTGCCGCCAATCCCAAGGCCGTGGAAGCACGGCAGGCGACTTCCTGACGCTCATAGACGAGGACGGCGGAGGTGAGATGCGGAGTGCCCGCTATCACCGCTTCACCCTCGGCGACAGGCGGCTCAAGTTCCTGTGCTTCGCCAACCCGGATCACCCGGACGATTACCGCCGCGGGCTTCATGAAGGTTAGGGCGCGCGGGCCGTCAGTTCGGCTCACGGTGAATAGCTGGGTCCAGTAGCGTCTCGCCTCCAACGAAAAACCCCTCCCGAGCTTGAGGCTGGGAAGGGGCGCGAGCCCGCCGAGGCGGATGACTTCAAGCTGCGTTCACTGCAACTCATGCGACCTTCGGCTGGCGAAAGCGTTCGGGCGGCTGCGGGTTGTGGGCCGGGTCTGGTGTCGTGCTTCTACAGGCCGCTCGATCAGCTTGCCCCCGACAAGAGGCTGCAAGTCGGCCTCAAGCGCATCTGCCTCCGCTTTGGAGTAGACCTCCTGGCCATTCACATGGAGGGCAAAGGACTTGAGGTGCTTGGCCTTCTTTGCTGGGTCTTCGATGGTCGCCTTGGTCCAGGCATACAGCGGGCAGCCTTCCACACCCTGCCGTTCCGCTTCGGCCACATAGCTCGCGAACGCGTCGAACTGGCACAGCATGGTCGCGTGATGCCGAGCCAAGATGTCGGCGAGCGGCTTGAGTGCCGGGTTGTCAGGCTCGTTTCGTGCGACCTCGACAAGCTCGTCAGGCAGGTAGATCCTGAACCGGGAACGGCCATTCATCACTCATGCTTCGGCTCGCTCAGGGTCTCACGAAGCCCGAAACCCTGCATCTCGGACAGGGCGTGGTCAATCGGGACAGAATCGAGAGGAGCAGCTGGAGAGCGATGCTCTCCGAGATCCTGATTAGGCCGCCTGTTTTGCTGGCCAGCCCAGCGCGACAGGCGGGCCTTCGCGTATTCGCGGATCTCGTCCCGGACAGCGACCGGAAGCTCATTCAAGCTCTTCTGGGTCGCTCCGGGCAGCAGCATCAGGTCTGTGACCGCATTGATTGACCCTGCTTTGTCGATCTTCCGCTTGAGCTCGTCTGCGCCCCCCTGTGCACCTTTAAGCTTTCCCCTTCCCAGACTTGGACTTGGCTGTGGGTTCAACCTCCCTGCGGTCGTCCTCCTCTCCCGGCCTTGTGCGGCAGTCTCCGACGCCGCAACCGAGGCCGCGCTGCTCTTGAACTCGTCCGCTTCCTCTTCCGAGTAGAGCAGGCCGTGGAGCCCGACCAGCTTCAGGATCACCCGATACTTGGCCCGCTTCTCGGCCATGGCATAGACGTAAGCCGCCGCCGCCCCAAGACCCTGTAATTCACGTTGACGAGCGCCTCACCAATCGACCACTCCGTCCGCTCACCCATGCTGCCCGTCACGAGAATGACCGCTTCGTCACGTTCGGCACGCAAGATGGTTGGAGGACCGAACATGCACCCGGCCTGGGCTGCGATCCGCTCCAGGGCTTTGTGGTAGATGACGGCTTGGCCCTGCACGCGCCAGATGTTTCCGGCGATGGGTTCGCCGTACTTGGCCAGGATGTCGGCGATCTGTTCGGTCAGCGGTGCTCATCCCTGTGGATCCTGTATCAGAGGTCTGCCGTGTTGGCAGAGTCATGTTCTCGTTTTGTTCTAACATCCAGGAGTGGCCGCTCGTCCAGGTGCGACCTGATCGCACCAGAAGTCGTCAACCTCGTTGGCAGTGTCCCTATGCGGCTTGCTTGGGTGTCCAGCCGAGCGCGACCAAGCGGTCTTTTGCGTAAGCGGCCCATTTTGTTTGAGGGCTGGGTCATTATCGACCCGTGAGGGCCCCCGGTCAGTCCGCATCCACGCTGCACCGTGCGCCTGCGATTTTGGCCGCCACAGCAGCGTTGTTCGTCACCAGAGCGACATTGGCGGCCAGACTGCGCCCCTCTGTCGTCTGCAAGATGCGAGCGAGCAGGAACGGCGTCACGGCCTTGCAGCTCACCCCGGCTCGTGCCGCCTCCTCGACCGCCTCTTCGATGCGCCGAGCCATCTCGGCTGCAGGAATTGCTCTTATCGTCTGCTGGAACCGGATTGGCTACCAACACCCCTCCTCGAAGCCCAAGCCGGACCTTTGTCGCAGTGGCTCCAGGCCGCTCTGGTCAAAGCCGGGTTCGAGGCGGTGCTGCTGGAGACCAGGCACGTGAAGGCGGCGCTCTCGGCGATGATCGTCAAGACCGATCGCAAGGATGCGCGGGGCATCGCGCAACTGCTGCGGATGGGCTGGTTCCGGCCGGTGCATTGCAAGTCGGCGCCCGCCCAGGAGGTTCGGCCTGCCGTCGGGTTACAGCCTTTCTCCGACAGGAAGGCGCTAAAGCCGACTTGCCCGGTGTTCCCGATGTCGCCCGTGAATTTGACATCCTCGCCCAGGTCCGACCGGTCCACGATCCAACCCAAGTAGTCGTCCGGCACGTCGCTCCTAATCGTGGCCTTTTCGTTTTCCGCTCTGTCGTCCTCAAGGTAGCTCATAAATCTGGAGTTCTTGGTTGATCCCGCGCAACGCGGTGCGCTGAGGGATGGGGGCAACCCCGCTCCCCGCCAGGATCGTTGCGGCGCGAGGGTCCTCCACGACCGATCCTGTGGCAAAGATGGCGTGCGAAACAGCAAGGTCCTGAACGCGCGAGGCGATGTTCACCGTCTGCCCAAAGTAGTCCTGACGGTCATTCAGGGTGACGGCTAGACATGGGCCTTCATGGATGCCGATCTTCAGCAGCAGGTCTTCGCGCCCGCGCTCGGCATTCAGGCGACCCATCGCGGTCCGCATCCGCAGCGCGGCCGCTAGGGCGCGGTCGGGAGTGGGGAAGGTCGCCATGACGGCGTCCCCAATCGTCTTGACCACCGCCCCGGCCTCAGCCGCGACAATCTCCTGCAGCACGCGGAAATGGGCGCGCACCAGATCGAAGGCCGCAAGGTCGCCCACGCGCTCGTAAAGGTGTGTCGAGCCTTTGAGATCTGTGAAGAGGAAGGTCAGGCTTGTGATCTTCAGGCGTTGGTTAACATCGAGCGTGTCCGTGCCGTAAATGTCTCGGAAGGTCTGGTTTGTGAGCAGTCGCTTGGCCGTGAGGAACGGGCGGCGGCGGCCCAGGAGTTGGTGTAGATCGTCCCCGGCGATGCAGACGTTGGGCAAGACCCGCACATTCGTGTGGTTCTCTAGGGTGAGCCGCAGCGGCCCAGGGCGGAGCGTGAGGGTTTCGTTTGGGGTGTGCCCGCGACTGATCACCATGGAAAGGGTCTGGCGCTCGCGGGTCGGCTCACCTTTCACGTCGATGAATTGCGAAGCGTGGGTCACGGCATCGAAGACGATCACGAACTCTGCCGGAAGGTGCAGAGATAGGAACGCCCTCTCGCCAGGGGCGAGCTCAATGATTTCGAGGATGATCTGCGCGAAGATCTCGTCGAAGTTCTCGGGAAAGTCGATGCCAGAGCCCCAGAAGACCTGACGGTAGTATTCTGCTGGCGAGAGACTGTTCGGATCATGGGCCGCAATCCGGCGGACACGCGGGCTGACGGTGAAGGTCACCTCAACCATTTCATCAAGCGTGGGCTCGTATCCGGCAGCGCAGAGGGCGCAATGGTATTGATCCCGGTCCAAGGACTTCAGGGTGGCATTGGTGTCAAGCACGCCGCCACAGCCGGGACAGAGGACATTCCAGGACATCTCGAACACGCCAATCCGAGCGGCGTGGAGGAATGCGGCGATTGTCTTCTCCTCGTCCAAGCCGTGGTGGGCTGCGAACGCGAGAGCATTAATGCGGTTCAGGTCGCGATCTGCGCCGTGCTCAACGAGGTGTTCGAGGCGTTGCGTGATCTCTGGGTCCGCTGATTGTCGCAAGGCCGTGAGCAGCGGGCTGCTTTCGCTCATTGCGCAATTTCCTCACCTGTGCGCCCCCGAAGAGGGCGCCTCTCACCTCGGCAGGCGGGGAATCATATCATGAGTGCGGGACAGGCCCGAACACCCAGACGGAGTGGGCCACGGGCGTCTCCAGCATCTGCAAATCCGCAGTGCTTCTGGCCACGACGGCAAGGTCGTGAACATCTTGCCGCACCGAGCCTTGGGCAGACCTGGATGGGCTGGGTCCGCTTCGTTTCGGCGCGAGCGGCTATGTGCTCTCTGTCTCCAGCCCGGCATCGGCCAGATCCTTGAATCCGCCGATGTTGGAGACAGACCTGTAGCCATTCCCTGAAGCGTTTTTCCGGCCAGGGCCGCGCAGCCCCTCCCCGATCCGCAGTAGACCAAAACCGTCTTGTCGTGCTGAAAGGCAGGGTTGTGGGATTGACTTTCGGGTCGGCGCGGAACTCCAGCATGCCACGTGAGACATGCACGGCGCCTGAGAGGTTGGATCACTGGGCCGAGCTACGGGAGCAGCTCGCCACCCCCACCCGACTCAATCTTGAGCACCACGCCCCAACCCACCTCCGAGCCGACGAACAAAGGGGATGGCGACGCAAGGCATGTAGTGGGGACCATGCCGGAAAAGGAGACACGCTCCATGCTCCGGCGCGTGGAGGAATGGATCAGGTCATCGGCAACTCGTTCCTCTCAACCAACTGAACCAACCGGACCAACTGGAGGGTTTCGGGCAAGAAATGGAATTATTTGGAATTGTTGAAACAGGCCTCGATTTCTGCCCAACCAACCGGACGGCTCCAGCTGGTTGGTCGCGAGTTTCGGGCCCCATTGGAGTCGTGAGTGACGGCGAGCGCCTCGATGACGGGTCTGCCGAGGCGCGCTCATTCGCGTCGCTGAACCCGTAGCGGCCAATGTCCGATCTCCAAACCTGAAGCGGTGGCTGGCACCGGCCCGGAGAAATGCGAATCGTCCCTAAAACACCCACCAGCGGGATCGCGGGCGTTCCGACGTAACCGCCCCTCCCTCCGCGGCTTTGATCGCCTGTCGAATGATCTGCCGGACAAGCTCCGAGGTTGACGTGCGGTTGGAGGATCGCTCTAATCCGACAGCTTCAGGAACTCGTCTTCGCGGTAGACGCGAACTGATTCTGTAGGCCAGCCGGTCCGTATTGTTCGTTATGGTCAAGTTTACGCCTCCATTCGCCTCCAGTATTTAGGACCGTAAGCAGTTTACAGCGTCGGTCTGCCTACAATGCCGACAATACAGGACCGTTACAAATCGGTCGAACCGCGACAACTTTGGGCGAGCGTTCGTATATCCAATCCATCTGGGGGTATAATTGGGGGTATCATGTTGGCGTATGGCCATATGGATCCATCTAAATCAATGGTTTAGGCTTTAACTGTGAATTACTCCGTCTCCGCCAGCGCTCTCGCCACGCTCCGCTCGCCTCTCAGCGCCATCGTCACCGTCGCGCACCGGATCGCGGACAAGCGCCCAGCACTGCCGCGTTGACCGATGTACGCCGCCAAGGCGTAAGATGATGGAGCGGTCCAACTCAGTTCGTGGCTGACTGAAGGGAAGCAAGATGTCCAAGACCTCGGACGACGCGCGGGAGCGAGCGGAAGCCCGCTTCCAGAAACGGCAAAAAGCCGATCAGAGCGACAAGCAAGCGAAGGCTGAGCACGAGGCTCAGGCGCGAGCTGTCGATCTGAAAACGTCACGCCTAAAAGCACTCCGGATGGCGAGGGAGGCGGCCGACAAGGAGGCCGAGGCTAAGAATGAGCGTCCCCCGACGAAGAAGAAGCGCACCTGACTATGGCGTCCGGGAACGCACGGCAGGCCCGAGGAGGAATGGCACGTCAGTCTCAATGCATGCCGCGTGGATGAACAGGCTCACAGCTCTGGTTCCAGTCTGACCGGAAGCGCTCGCCGCAGCTACAGGGCGCCTCACCACTCGGCATGTGCGCTCGCGCACATCCTCGCGCACCAGCTCTTGCCATCATCGCGAGCGGTCAGGCTCGGTCAAAGGACGGCGCCTACATCGCACGAGGAGGTCGATCATGCGCAAGTTGAAACTGTTCGGCGTTGCTTTCGGGTTGGCAGCCGCTGCGTTCGTGTTCACCATGCTGAAGGATCCGCCGAAGTCGGTCGCTTCCGACCCGACCCGGCTCACAATCCAGCCGATGGACCTGAAAATCCAGACCGGCATCCCAACAGGTGAGTACGACGCCAACTGACCGATCGTCAGGGAAGGCCCCTCTCCGGCGCCGAGAGGGGCCAAGACGCCGTCAAGAAAGCAAGACTGCCGTTCAAGGCAAGAAGGTCTGGCGCGCAACGACAAAGCGGGAGGCTGCATACGCCTGCATCTGCCGGCTTGGCGTAGTCTCGAAGCATACGACCGGACCTGTCGCGCGGGCGATCTCGCGGACGCCCGTCCGCGCCGATGCGGAAACAGCTTCAAGGCCGCCGCTCATGATCGGGACGGCGCTGGCCGGAAAACGACCGAAAGGTTGTTCGCCGGCATTTCAATCGCGTCCTGCATCGCAAGGCCGTTCGACTGGGCCATCTCGACGACGGCTTCGAGGTCGCGCACGCTCCATTCGGGATTGCTGGATCGGAGGTGCTCGTCGAACATCTCGTTGCTGGGAGCTGTGTGTCGGCCGAAGCGCCGGTACGGGCCGTAGAGCACCAACGCCCCTTGCCCGTGCAGAACGCGGGCCGCCCCGGCCATCAAAGCCGCCGTCGCCGCCCACGGAGAGATGTGGATCATGTTGATGCAGAGCACCGCCTGCGCTTTGCCCAGCGGCCATGGCTCGAAGCGAACGTCGAGGTCGAGCGGGGCATGAACATTGGTCAGGCCCGCTTGCGCGATCCAAGCCCGGATCGATGCGCGCATGCCCGGATCGGGCTCGCTCGGCTGCCAGGTCAGATGCGGCATCTCCCGAGCGAAGTGGACCACATGCTGACCTGTCCCGCTCGCAAGTTCGAGCACAAGCCCGCTGCTCGGCAGAACCTGTTTCAGGACCGCCAGGATCGGCCCTTTGTTCCGCTCGGCCGCCGGTGCGGTTTGCGGGACGTCGATCATCACTCTCGACCGTGAGCGGCGTGGGCGGGTTGATCGGCCATGCGGTCGAGCTTCGCCGCCATGATGAAGTCGTTCTCGTGCAGGCCTTTGATCTTCTTCGTCTGGAGCGAAACGGTCGCATAGCCCCAGCCGAAGCTGATGTCCGGATGATGGCCCTCGGCTTCGGCGAGATCAGCCGCGCGCCGCACAAAGGCGAACGCCTCAGCGAAGTTCCTGAACTTGTACGTCCGCTCGATCCGGCGCGCCTCGTCGCGAATGGCCCACTCGGGTGTCTGGCGATGGTGAGCCTCGACTTGATCCGGGTCGAGCGGCGGGATGCCGCCTCGACATGGGGTGCACGACTTGGTGCTCAGCGGTGCAGGCGGCGTGGACATGAAGCGGCCCTCCAGCGATCCCGGCGTTGAACGCAAGCGATGTGCGTGTCCGGCCAAGTAGGGTTCGCCTTCGGCCTCCTCAGCCTTGAGCAGGCTCTGGGCGCGCCCCAGCCGGTCTCAGCAGGTCCCCCAAAACAAAAACGCACAACCCACCCCGTCAGCCACGATACGACACTAGGGCCATAAGTCAGCCCTGATGCACCGCCTGAGCGCTGCTCTGTCCATGTGGAGCGGCTTGATCTCCGATCCCGCCGGCGCCTCGTCGGAGCGGGGGACCGGGGGTTCCAGCCTATGAATCTGGCGGAAAGAATGAAAATCTGGCGGAAAGAATCGTCCACGCGTTCCGCCGCACGCCAATGGTCGTGGTCAGTCCAGCCTACGTCAGTCGCCGCCATGTCAACGCAACCCCTGTGTCAGCGACACGAAGTGACACCGGAGCGGTTAAAGCCGGGTTAGTCTTTCTGCCGCTCGCGGGCTTGGCGCCAAGCTTCGGCGCCGTAGCGGCCTCTGGCGGGTCTCTGACCGCGCGGGAACGGGCGATGGCCTCATCCGGGCGAAGGGTTGGGGTGAACAGGACAAGGTGTTGCGCTCGGCTATCTGCTACCGGCTCATTCAGGCGCTCAACATGCAGGCCAAGGGCGGGAATATCGCGCGGCTCGGGAAGCAGAGGGGAGTTATCGTGTGGACGCTGCCGGCAGCGCTACCCCAAGCGCGTTAAACGTCTGTGGAGCGCGCGGAAAGCTGTGGATCGCTTGTCGAGCCGAAGGTGATCGAGGCCGCGAGTGGCTATCACGGCCCGAGCGCATCAACGAACGCCGACCAATCCGTCCGTCTTCACCTCTGTCGAGGGAAACGGCCCCGCATCCCCGACATCTCGCAACGCGGGCTGCGGTTCCGCATGCAGAGCAGGCAGACGCGTCGGCCATAATAGTCGTATCCGTGGCGGACGCAGCGCGAGCACGGGTCCCACCCGCAGCGTACAGCCGCCACGGCCTCCGTGGACGCGAGCCCCGACGACAGAAGCAGCGCCAGCACCGCACAGAACCGTTTCAGCATGACATCCCTCCATCTGCTCCCACCGCGTCTCACCCTAGCACAGCATCGGCCGTGGTGCATTTGCTCCAAGGCGGACTACTCCCTTGAAGGATAACCGAAATCCAGGCTTTCAGATCACCCCATCGTATGCGCCATCTGGGAAATGCGGGCTTAGCTGAGTAGCTCGCTTGCCCGGCGCTAACCGGGCAAGCCACAACTCTCGACTGAACGCCCTCGAACGCGGTTGTGGAACCAAGAACGCCACCGCAACAAGTTGCGAACGGCTTCTCCTCCCCTCCCCCCCCGACTGGTGGCCGACGCGAGTACCCTCTTGGTGCATTTGCTTCATAAGGCCGCGGATTTCGGGCTTCGAGGCGCTGCCTGCAATGCGACGCAATAACCTGGTAACATTACCGGCCTAACACTCCCTAATAGAACTACCGGCCTACAGCACTCCCCAAGAAACACAGGGGAGTCGCCATGTACGCTACGCTTACGGCGCCGTGTTGGTCGCCCGCTTCGATCATCAACTCCGTCCGTTTCGACAACACTGCCGCGATCCGGCGTCGGCGGATCACGGAAGTTCGAGGCGTCTTGTCCGAGATCGCCGCGTCGCCTGGGATGAGCGGTCATGAGACGCCGGTCGATCTGCCGGCCGAACTGCACAGCGCTCTCGATCGGTGGATAGCCCGCAAGGCGGACTAGGCGCATCAGGTAACAATATCTGGAAGCGGAAAAGGGCGCGTCACGCGGGTCAAGCTCCTTTTCCGAGTCGGGCGCGCTTCCACGGATCGGGTTGCGCCTGTGGCCCAGGCCAGTGAAAAACCTGTGCAACAGCGTGCAACACGCGCGATGCGCGTTGCAGGCGATCGACCAACAGGCTTCTCTGGGGAACAAACGATCAAGCGCAAGCGTTAAAACTGCCGAGCTTCCCGCTGGTCGCGTCCCCTTAGGAGCTATCGCCTTGAGCCCGAGAAAACTCCGCGTCGGGATCGTCGGCGTCGGCAACTGCGCCTCGTCCTTCGTCCAGGGCCTCACCTACTACCGCGACGCCCAAGCCAACGAGCCGGTGCCCGGGCCTGATGAACGTCGAGCTCGGCGGCTATCACGTCGGCGACATCGAGATTTCCGCCGCCTTCGACGTGAACGCCAGCAAGGTCGGCCGCGACGTCGCCGAGGCGATCTTCGCGCCGCCCAACAACACCCAGCGCTTCGCGACGTGCCGGCGACCGGCGATCGTGGTCCGCGCGGCCGGACGCTCGACGGGCTCGGCACGCTATCTGCGCGACGAGATCGAGGAATCCGACGAGCCCGAGGCGGATGTCGCCGACGTCCTCGCGTCGCTCGCGCACCGACGTGCTGGTCTCCTATCTGCCGGTCGGCTCGCAGCAGGCGACGGAATGGTACGCCGAGCAGGCGCTGGAGGCCGGCTGCGCCTTCGTCAACTGCATCCCGGTGTTCATCGCCTCGAATCCGGACTGGCGGCGGCGGTTCGAGGCGCGCGGGCTGCCGATCATCGGCGACGACATCAAGAGCCAGGTCGGCGCGACCATCGTGCACCGCGATGCTCGCCAACCTGTTCCGCGAGCGCGGCGTGCGGCTCGACCGCACCTACCAGCTCAACTTCGGCGGCAACACCGATTTCCAGAACATGCTGGAGCGCGAGCGGCTGGAGTCGAAGAAGATCTCCAAGACGCAGGCCGTCACCAGCCAGCTCGACATGCCGCTCGCGCCCGGCGACATCCATGTCGGCCCGAGCGATTACGTGCCCTGGCTGACCGACCGCAAGTGGGCCTACATCCGCATGGAGGGCACGACCTTCGGCGGCGTGCCGCTCAACGTCGAGCTGAAGCTCGAAGTCTGGGACTCGCCGAACTCCGCCGGCGTCGTCATCGACGCGGTGCGCTGCGCCAAGCTGGCGCTCGACCGCGGCATCGGCGGCGCGCTGATCGGCCCGTCGAGCTACTTCATGAAATCGCCGCCGCAGCAGTTCACCGACGACGAGGCGCGCGAGCGCACGCTGCGCTTCATCGACGGCGACGGCGAGACGGCGCACTGAGGCGGCCGGCCGGTGACCACCACCGTTCTTCCTGGTCCGCCACGCCGCCCATGACCGGCTCGGATCGCATCCTGTGCGGGCGCATGCCGGGCGTGTCGCTCGGGCGCGGACGGCCGCGCGCAGGCGCAGGCGCTGGCGCGAGCGGCTCGCGCGCGAGAGCCTCGCGGCGGTTCATGCGAGCCCGCTGCGAGCGCGCCTGCGAGACGGCGCGAGCCGATTGCCGACGGCATCGGCTTGAAATCGATGTTCAGGTCGTGCGACGCGCTCGAACGAGATCGATTTCGGCGACTTGGACCGGCCGCGCCTTCGACGATCTGCGCGCCGATCCGCACTGGACGCGCTGGAACAGCGGCGCGCAGCGTCACCCGGCCGCCCGGCGGCGAGACATGCTGGAGGCGCAGACGCGCGTGGTCGGCGTCATCGAGCGAGCTGTGCGCCGCGCATCCGGAGCAGGGCATCGTGCTCGTCAGCCACGCCGACGTGATCAAGGCCGCGCTCGCTCTACTATCTCGGGCTGCCGCTCGACGCGATCTTGCCGCTTCGAGATCGAGCCCGGCCTCGATCAGCAACGCTGGTCTGTGGGCGACTGGCGGCGCCAAGGTCATCAGCATGAACGAGGGGCTCGCCGCATGAAGATCGTCGTCTTCGGCCTGACCATCTCGTCCTCCTGGGGCAACGGCCACGCCACGCTTTGGCGCGGCCTGTGCCGCGCGCTCGCCCGCCGCGGCCACCAGCGTCGTCTTCTTCGAGCACGACGTGCCCTACTACGCCGTGAACCGCGATCTCTTCGAGCTGCCCGGCGGCGAGCTCGTGCTCTACGCCGACTGGGACGACATCCGGCGCCGCGCCGCGCGCGAGATCGGCCGACGCCGACGTCGCGATGGTCACCTCCTATTGCCCGACGGCATCGCGGCGACCGAGCTCGTGCTCGGACGCGCCGCGCGCGCTGCGCGTGTTCTACGATCTCGACACGCCGGTGACGCTCGCCCGCCTCGAGCCGCGGCGAGAGCCACGGCCTATATCGGCCCGCGCGGCCTGCGCGACTTCGATCTCGTGCTGAGCTACACCGGCGGCGCGGCGCTCGACGCGGCTGCGCGCGCAGCTTGGGCGCGCGCCGCGTCGCGCCGCTCTACGGCCACGTCGATCCCGACGGTGCACCGGCCGGTCGCGCCGGCCGACCGCTATCGCTGCCGACCTGTCCTATCTCGGCACCTATGCGGCCGACCGGCAGGCGGCGCTCGAGGCGCTGTTCGTCGAGCCGGCGCGGCGGCGGCCCGAGCGGCGGTTCCTGATCGGCGGCGCGCAGTACCCGCAGGATTTCCCCTGGACCGACAACATCTACTTCGTCCGCCACCTGCCGCCGCGCGAGCACCCGGCCTTCTTCGCCTCGTCGCGGCTGACGCTGAACGTCACCCGGCAGGCCATGGCCGAGATGGGCTGGTGCCCGTCGGGCCGGCTGTTCGAGGCGGCGGCCTGCGGCGCGCCGATCCTGTCCGACGCCTGGGAGGGGCTCGACGCCTTCTTCGCGCCCGGCCGCGAGATCCTGGTCGCGCGCACGACCGAGGATGCGGTCGCGGCGCTCGACCGTGCCCGACGCCGAGCTTGCGGCGCATCGGCCGACGCCGCCCGCGAGCGCGCGCTGGCCGAGCACACGTCCGACCGGCGCGCGCGCGACGCTCGAGGCCGCGCTCGAGAGCGCCCGCTCGCGCCGTGCGCCGAGCCGCTGGACGGTGGAGGCCTGACATGTGGGGGATCATTCCCGCCGCCGGACGCGGCAGCCGCATCCAGCCGCTCGCCTTCTCCAAGGAGCTGCTGCCGGTCGGCAGCCGCCTCGACAGCGGGCGTCGAGCGGCCGTGCGCGGTCAGCGAGTATCTGGTCGAGCGCATGATCCGCGGCGGCGCGACAAGATCTGCTTCGTCATCTCGCCCGGCAAGTCCGACATCCTGGAGTATTACGGGGCGGGCTACGGCGACGCCGCGATCGCCTACGTGGTGCAGCCGCGCGCCGAGCGGGCTGTGCGACGCCATCTTCCGCGCCGCGCCGCTGATCGCGGCCGACGAGCCGGTGATCGTCGGCCTGCCCGACACGATCTGGTTTCCCGAAGACGGCGCTCGCGCGACCTGCCGGACGACGTGCTGTCGTTCCTGCTGTTCCCGGTCGAGCAGCCGGAGTTCTTCGACGCCGTCGTGCTCGACGAGGCCGAGCCGCGTGCGGGAGATCCAGGTGAAGCAGCCAGGACGCCGCGCTCGAACTGGATCTGGGGCGCGTTCAAGATGCCGGGCCGCGTGCTCGCACGAGCTGCGCGAGCTCTGGCGCGAGCGCGGCTGCGAGGACGAGTACATCGGCACGCTGGTCAACGCCTAGCTCGCCGCGGCGGCGCGGCGGTGGGCGTCAAGGCGGGCCGAGGCCTATGTCGACGTCGGCACGCTGCATGGCTACCGCGCGGCGATCGCGCTTGCTCGGCGACGCCGCGGCGCGGCGACGATGGCGCGGCCGGAGCGCGCGTCGCGCTCGGCTGGCCCGACGGGCGCGCGCTGCGCCGGTCTTCACGACGCGAGCCGGGAGTAGAACCGCCATGAACGCGATCGACAGACGCTCGACCGCGACGAGATCCGCGCGCCGCGTCGAGGCGCTCGGGCCCTGGTTCCACAACATCGACCTCGACGGCGTGCAGACCGCGCCGGACCATTTCCTCGGCGACTACCCGGCCGTCAAATGGCGCAGCTTCGCCGACGCGATCCCGAGCGACCTGACCGGCAAGACCGTGCTCGACATCGGCTGCAACGGCGGCTTCTACTCGATCGAGATGAAGCGGCGCGGCGCCGAGCGCGTGCTCGGCATCGACTTCGACGACGGACTACCTGGCGCAGGCCCGCTTCGCCGCCGAGGTCAGCGGGCTCGACATCGAGTTCCGCAAGCTCTCGGTCTACGACGTCGGCGCGCTCGGCGAGCGGTTCGACGTCGTGCTGTTCATGGGCGTGCTCTACCACCTGCGCCACCCGCTGCTGGCGCTCGACCTGATCCACGAGCATGTCGGCGAAGCGACCTGCTGGTGTTCCAGTCGATGCAGCGCGGCAGCGAAGGCGGTCGAGCCGGTCGCGGACGAACTACGCCTTCTGGCAGACCGAGCATCTTCGACCGCCCGGGCTATCCGAAGCTGCACTTCGTCGAGCAGCGCTACGCCGACGATCCGACCAACTGGTGGATGCCGAACCGCGCCTGCGTCGAGGCGATGCTGCGCAGCGCCGGCTTCGCGATCGTCGCGCCATCCCGAGGACGAGGTCTACATCTGCCGGCGCGTCGGAGCGCGCCGGACTGGCGCCGGCGCGGTCTATCCGGCGACGAGGGAGCAGCCGCATGATCGAAGCGGCGATGATCTGGAACGAGCCCAACAACAAGTCGCATTGGGACCTCGAGATCGATCCCGGACTGGAGCCGCTTCGCCGAGATGGCGATCTGCGCCGGCCAGGCGATCCGCGGCCGAGAACGCCGACGCTGCCGCGCGTGCTCGGCGGCATCTCGCCGATCGATCCCGGCTTCATCCGCAACATGGCAGGCAAGGGCGTGCTCGACCACGTCGACGTGGTCGCCGTGCACGGCTTCCCGCTCGACTGGAACCACTGGCAGATCCACGAGTGGCCGGCGAAGCTCGACGAGATCCGCGCCGTCACGGACCTGCCGGTCTGGGTATCGAGGTCGGCGTCTCGACCTTCGGCGCCGAGGAGGTGCAGGACTTGGGCCTGCAGCGCACCGCCGAGCTGCTGATCGGCAAGGCGCCGCGCATCCACTGGTACAGCCTCTACGACCTGCCGCGCGCCTGGCCGGCGACGACCCGCCACCGCGAGGCCGAGGGCTCGTCCTATTACCGGCACTTCTACATGGGCCTGCTGCGCGAGGACGGCACGCCGAAGCCGGCCGCTGAGCAGTTCGCCGAGTACACGCCGGAGCTGGGCATCTGCCAGTGGTTCCACTTCGAGGACCACCGGCTCGACGACGCGGTCGCCTGGCTGAAGCGGCTCGGCGTGCGTCACCTGCGCACCGGCCTGTCCTGGGCCGACAGCTTCCGCCCGAACGCGCTCGACTGGTTCGACCGGCAGATGGAGGCGCTCGCCGACTTCGACGTGACGGTGACCTTCTGCTTCACGCCGGAGCATCGCGGGCATCGCGCCGCACCACACCAGCCCGCCGCTGGTCACGGAGGAGTTCGCCGAGTTCTGCGCCGCGATGATCCGCCGCTACGCGCGGCGCGCCGGTCGCGTCGCAGCAGGAGCTGCTGCAGGCGGCGGTTAGGCTGAGCGGCTCGGTTCGGCTCGCGAGGGAACAGCCGCTGGTCGATGCCCGAAGCGCGCGGAACCCGGTCTCCTGCGCGCTCCTGGCCGGCGGAGGATGCTGATCCGCGGCCGCAGAACGTCGCCATGGTCGTCGCCCATCCGGACGACGAGACGATCGGCTGCGGCGCGCAGCTGCCGCGTCTTCGACGGCGTCGACCATCGTCCACGTCACCGACGGCGCGCCGCGCAATATCGCACGATGCCGCGAGGCACGGCTTTGCGACCGCCGACGCTTATGCCGTCGCACGCGGCGGGAACTCGAGGCGTGCTGTGGGGCTTGCCGGGATCGGGTCGGCGGCGCTCGGTTCAGCCTCGGCGTCGCCGACCAGGAGGCCGCCTTCCATCTCGCCGACGCTCGCGCGACGCGCTCGCGGCCCTGTTCGTGGAACGGGCACCGCGGTCGTGCTCACCCATGCCTACGAGGGCGGCCACCCCGACCATGACGCCGCCGCCTTCGCCGTCCATGCCGCGGCCGAGCTGCTGCGGCGCGAGGGCGGCGAGATCGCGATCATCGAGATGCCCTTCTACCGCGCCGACGGGACGGCTGGGCGGTGCAGCGCTTCGCGCCGGCGCCCGCCGCCGTCGAGACGGTGCTGGCGCTCGGCGACCGCGACCGCGCGATGAAGCGACAGATGCTCGCGGCCGCATCGCACGCAAGCGGGACGCTGGCGTTCTTCGACGCGAGACCGAGCGCTTCCGCATCGCGCCGGCATACGACTTTTCCGACCCTGCCGAACGGCGGCCAGCTGCTCTACGAGCGCTACGACTGGGGCATGACCGGCGCGCGCTGGCATGCGCCTGGTGCGAGGCGGCGTCGCGCGAGCTCGGCTGGAGCGGGCCGCGTGACGCTCACCGTCCTCAGCGTCGCCTATCCGCTGGCGCCGGTCGGCCTCGACGCCGTCGGCGGCGCGGAGCAGGTGCTGACCGCGCTCGACCGGGCGCTTGTCGCGGCCGGCCACCGCTCGCTCGTCGTCGCCTGCGAGGGCTCCTCGGCCGCCGGGCAGCTGGTCGCGGTCCCGCGCGAAGGCAGGGCCTCCTCGACGAGGCGGCCCGGAGCGGGCCTGGGCGCGGCACCGGCGCGGCGATCGCGGCTGCGCTCGCGCCGCTGGCCGGTCGACCTCGTCCACCTGCACGGCATCGATTTTCGACGCCTACCTGCCGCCGCCCGGCGCGCCCGCGCTCGCGACGCTGCATCTGCCGCCGACCTGGTATCCGGCCGGAGGTCGCTGCGGCCGGCCCGGCCCGGCACCTGGCTGCATTGCGTCTGCCGCGGCGCAGCACGACGGCCTGTCCGCCGACGCCGAACCTGCTGGCGCCGATCGCGAACGGCGTCGCCGTCGAGGCGCTTCGCGGCGCGGCACGCCAAGCGCGGCTTCGCGCTCGTCGTCGGGCGCATCTGCCCGGAGAAGGGCGTGCATCTCGCGATCGAGGCCGCGAAGACGCGCCGACATGCCGCTGCTCATCGCCGGCGAGGTGTTCGCCTACGAGGCGCACCGCGCGCTATTTCGCCGAGGAGGTCGCGCCGCGGCTCGATCGCCGGCGCCGCTTCATCGGGCCGGTCGGCTTCGCCCGCAAGCGCCGCCTCCTGACCGCGGCGCGCTGCCTGCTCGTGCCGTCGACTCGTGGCGGAAACGAGCTCGCTCGTCGCCCGCGAGGCGCTCGCCTGCGGCACCCCGGTGGTCGGCTTCCCGAACGGCGCGCTGCCGGAGACGGTCGACCATGGCCGGACCGGGTTCCTCGTCGGCGACGTCGAGCGAGATGGCGGCGGCGATCCGGCGCGCGCCGTCTCTCGACGCGGAAGCGTGCCGCCGGACGCGCGCGCGAGCGCTTCGGCCTCGCGCCGATGACCGAGCGCTACCTCGCGCTCTACCGGCGGCTCGCCTCGGCGAAGGACGTCCGCGCGGCGGGGCGCCGCATGAGCGCCGCGACGGGCGAGATCATCCGCACGGCGGCGGCGCTCGAGGCGATCGAGCCCGCCTGGTGGGAGCTGTGGCGGCGCGCCCGGACGGCGACGCCGTTCCAGTCGCCGGCGTGGCTCATCCCGTGGTGGCGCCATTTCGCGCCGGGCGAGCTGACGACCGCGGCGGCCTGGCGGGACGGCCGGCTCATCGGCCTCGCACCCTTCTACCGCGAGGACGGGGCGCACGGCCGCCGGCGTCCTGCCGCTCGGCATCTCGGTCAGCGATTACCTCGATGTGCTCCTCGACGACGGCGAGGCCGAGGCGGCCGGAGCGCTGGTCGCGGCGCTGGATCGCGAGCCGGCGTGGGATTCGCTGCGAATGCGAGGAGCTGGCGCCGGACGGCGGCGGCGATCGGCCTGCCGGCGCCGGCCGGCTGCGTCGAGACGATCGTCGCCCAGTCGCGCCTGTCCGGTCCTCGTGTCTCCAGGCCGGCGCCTCGCCGAGTTCCTTCCCAGGACCAGACCCGCCGCAAAGCTCAACCTGGCCCGGAACCGGGCGGCGCGGCGCGGCGCGTTGTCGCATCGAGCGCGCCAAGCGGCGAGGGCCTCCTCGACGCATTCGACCGAGCTTGTGCGGCTGCACGCGCTGCGATGGCAGGCGCGCGGCGACCCCGGCGTCCTCGCCGACGCGCGGGTCGCAGCCTTCCATCGCGACGCGCTGCCGCGGCTCGACCGCGCCGGCCTGCTGCGTCTTTACCTCCTGCGCTTCGACGGCGCGGACGGCAGCCGGCTTCTACGGCTTCGCGCATCGCGGCCGCGGCTTATTCCTACCTCACCGGCTTCGACCCCGCCTTCGCGTTCGAAAGTCCCGGGACGCTCGTCCTCGCCCACGCGGTCGAGGCGGCGATCGCCGAGGGCGCCGGCGAGTTCCATTTCCTGCGCGGGCGCAGGAGCCTACAAATACGAATGGGGCGCGGCCGACCGCTGGAACCGCCGCCGCGCCTTCCGCCGCGCCGCCGCCGAGCGATGTCGCGGCCGCGTGAAGAGGCGTGGCGCGACGGCTGCCCGCCGCGCCTTCGCGCGGCCTGCTGGCGCTGCGCGCGCGGAGAGCGCGCCGCCGAACGTCGCCCTGATGCAGTTATTCGCTGAGGCCGCCGGACCATCGGAGGTTGAAGCAGCGCTGGCCTGCGCGCGGCAGGCGCTTCAAACGGCGGACGATGCAGCCCGGCGGCCGTGGCGCGCCTGGGCGAGGCGCTGGCGCTCGAGCGGTCGAACACGCGATCATTTGAGACGGTGAAATCGATCCTCGGCAGCGTCGACCACGAGATGACGGCGTTTTCGCCGGACCAAGCGGTCGCCCGTTGGGCGGCGGTCTTCGACCGTGCGGCCCAAACCTCGCCGGAGGGCAGCGTGGCGCTCTACGCGCTCGGCAACCCGGACCTGCTCCGCGCCGCAACCGGCGAGGTCGTCGCAAAGATGCGCGACTGGGGTCTTTTGGGGCCGGACCGGGCCGTGCTCGAAATCGGCTGCGGCATCGGTCGCTTCCAGGCGGCGCTCGCCCCGGAGGTCGGCCATGCGGTGGGAATCGACATTTCGGGCGCGATGATCGCGGCGGCCCAAGAACGCTGCGCCGGTCTGCCGAACGTCCGTTTGATGCAATCTTCCGGAAAAGACCTCTCGCTGTTCCCGGACGCGCGTTTCGATCTCGTCCTCGCCGCCGATTCGTTCCCCTATCTGGTGCAAAGCGGGATGAGCCTTGTCGAAACGCATTTCCAAGAGGCGGCGCGGGTGCTCAAACCCTCAGGCCACTTCCTCATCCTGAACTTTTCCTATCGCGGCGATCTCGACGCCGATCGGGCCGACATCTCGCGCCTTGCCGCCAGGGCGGGTTTCTTGGTCCTGCGCGACGGCACACGCGACCTCAGCCTCTGGGATGCAGTGACGTTTCACCTCGCCAAAACACGTTGAAGGCCGGCTGCCTACGCCCGCCGGATCGCCAGCGCCACGTCGGCCACGAACGGCGGAACACTGATCGAGAGGCCGGCGCCGCCGCCGTCCACCTCCGACGCACCGAGCGCCACGCCCGCGCGCGTGTCCCAAGCCGTGACGCGGTAGCGTCCCGCGCCGAGCCCGGAATGCGGACGTGCGGGCTGGTCGGCTTGGCGTCCTGGCGCAACATGCGGTTTCGACCGCGCGCATCCGTGCGCAGCAGCCAGAGAATGGCCTGGCGGTCGTCACCGCAGGCGAACGTCGCGATTTTGGCGGATGCAATCTCGACCTCTTCATTGAGGTTCACGCGGCGGAAGCGCGGCCAGTCGATCAGGGGCAGAAAATCGGCGAGCGCGCGTTGCGCCCGGCGCATGCCGGGAGTCAGCGTATGCGGTTTCCGGTTCGGCCAGCGCATGCCGCCGCCCGCGCCTCCAGAGGCGAAATGAGCCCACTGCATGTGCCGGAAATACTCGTCGTCGAACGGCTCCGGCAGGGTTTTCTTCTTGTCCTTGAAGGTGTGAATCGGCCCATGCTCGCTGTCGAGGAATGGGCGGGCGTCGGCGATCTCGGCGATCGATTCGCGCACGATGCGTCCGGTGTGAATGGCGGCGTCCACCGTGTTCCGAGGATGGTCGATCGTGCCCTGGTGGTAGAGATGGATGGTCGCGAAATCGAGGTCGGGGTGGCGGAAGATCGGCTCCTTGAGCGGCAAATGCGGCCGCCACCACAGTTCAGGGCCGAAGAGCGACACCGTCTGCGGATGGGAGCGGCCATAAAGGCGTTCCTCCAGCCCCCGCACATGCGTGCTGAGGTCGTGGATGAACTCCAGGAAGCAATCGGCGCTTCCTTCAGCCTGGGCGGGATGGATCTCGTTCCAAAGATCCCAGGCGAAGAGGGCCCCGCTGCCGCCCCAGCGCTCGACCGCGAAGGTGAAGCGCGCCTTGATGGCCCGGCGCGCCTCGGGGCACAGCAGGACGCGATGGAAGCCGTCGAGGCAGCCGCCGTTGCGGCGGTTGTAGGGGTGATGCTTCCAATGCATCCACGTCCAGAACGTGTCGAACGGTGTGAGCAGCAGGCGCAGGCCGTGCCGCTCGCACAGGACGAAGAGGTCGTCCCAGAGCCGGACCATGTTTTGGGGGAACGCCCCCATAGGCTGCTCGAAGTAGCGATGGCGGACCTGGGCGTACTCCATCATCAGCCGCAGGCAGGTGACGCCGTGATCGGCGAGCCAGCGCAGATGCGCCTCGACGGCCGGCAGATCGCGGCGGCGGAACAGTCCTTTCAGTTCGATCCAACTGATGGAGTCGTTTTGGCCGATGGGCGTCCAGAGCTCGCCCGTCTCGGTGACGAAGTAAGGCGCGCCGCGGGCCACCTCAATCCAGGGCAGCCGCCCGATGGCCGGGGCCGTGACGGCTTCGATGTCCGCCCGGCGCTCGGCGCGCTCGAACGTGATGGTGTCGTCCCGATACATTCCGGTCCGTGTCTCGTTGAGATGCCGCGCCGTCCAGCGGAGATGCGCCGCAAAGCGAGAGCGGCGCGCCTCAGACCGGAACGGCGCCGTTGAGAGCCGCCGGGGCGCGGACGACCCCGCTTTCGCGGCCGACCTCGGCAGCGAACCACGTGATCGTCGCCTTGAGACCCTTTTCCAAAGGCGTCCGGGGCGTCCAGCCCAAAAACTTCGCCGCGCGCGCGATGTCCGGCCGACGGCGGCGGGGATCGTCGACCGGCAGGGGCCGGGTCACGACGACGGACTGCGAGCCCGTCAGCGCTAGGACTCGCTCGACGAGGTCGCCGACGGTCAGTTCGACCGGATTGCCGAGATTGACGGGGCCGGGCAGCGTTCCTTCAAAGGCCATGAGGCGCATCAAGCCGTCGATCAGATCCGGTGCGTAGCAGAAGGAACGGGTCTGCCGGCCGTCGCCGTATACCGTGATGTCCTCGCCCGCGAGCGCCTGACAGATCACGTTCGAGACGACGCGGCCGTCGTCGGCGCGCATGCGCGGACCGTAGGTGTTGAAGATGCGCGCGACGCGCACGTCGGCGCGGCCGGCGCGCTCGAAGTCGAAGCTCAGCGTCTCGGCGGCACGCTTGCCCTCGTCATAGCAAGCGCGCGGGCCCGGTCGGATTGACGTTGCCCCAATAGTTTTCGATCTGCGGATGAATCTCCGGGTCGCCGTAAATCTCGCTGGTCGACGCCAGAAGAAAGCGCGCGTCTGTCTTCTCCGCCAGGGTGAGCAGATTGTGAGTGCCGACGACGCTGGTCAGCAAGCGTATGCTCGGGGTCCGCTTGGTAGTGGGGCGGCGAGGCCGCACAGGCGAGGTTGAAAATGGCGTCGAATCGTGCGCGCGCGCCGCGCAGCCGAGCAGGAAAGGGATTGATGACGTCGGCTTCAAGCACGTCGAAATGAGGCTCGCGCTCCAGATGGCGCAGATTCTGCCGTCGCCCGGTGCGGAAGTTGTCAAGGCAGACGACGTGAGCGCCCTCCGTGAGGAGGGCGTCGCACAGGTGAGAACCAAGGAATCCCGCTCCGCCAGCGACAAGGACGAGCCTGCTTCTCCCGTTCTTCATGGTCGATTCCTTCGTCTGGGCTGAGATGGATCAGGACGAGAGCTATGTTCCTCAACGCGGCCAGCTTGGCTTTGGTTCGAACCGTTTTCCGAGAATCTTTTCTTCACAAACAGCGGGCTTCCGCAACCTTCGGCGTGCCCGGCTTTGCGCTCTGACGCTCGCTGCGGCGAGGTCGCGTTCCAGTTCTTGCGCGCGGTGCGTCGCGGTATGGCCGGCGAGAACCCGCGCGCGGGCGGCGTCGGCGACGGATCGGCGGCGCGCGTCGTCCACGCCGTGAGGACAACCAGCACGTCATCCGGCGTGTCAGCGAGCGCGATCTCCCGGTTGGGCTGGAACAGGCGGTCAATGCCGTCCCAGCGGTCGGAGATCACGGGCGTGCCGCAGGCGGCGGCTTCGAACAGCCGGACGCTGGGGCTGTAGCCGGCCTCTGATCATGTCGGCGCGGGTCACGTTCAGCGTAAACCGGCTGGCCGCATAGAAGGCGGGGTGGTCTTCCGGCGGAACATGGTCGATGCGCTCCACGTTGTCCGGCCAGACGATGTCGTTCGGATATTGCGGCCCGGCTACGACGAATTGGAGGTGCGGCGCCCGCCGCGCCGGCTCGATCAGCAGGCGCTCCAATTTCGGCTGCCGGTCGGGGCTGTAGGTGCCGATGATAGCTCAGGTCCCAGCGCTTCGGCCGCTCCAAAGGAGGGTAAGCGTCCGGATCGACCGAGCAGTAGAGCGCGCGCGCCGCCGGCGCGCCATAGCGGCGCATGAGCCGGTCGAGAGTCGGGCCGCCCGTGAACGAGAGGTAGAGGTCGTAGCCAGGGATCAGGTCCGGCGACAGGTACTCGTAGTCTCCCCGCTCCAGCTTCGCCAGCGTAACGGGCGTGTCGATGTCGTAAAAGGCCGTGACGCCGCGAGCGGTCTCCTGCACCCAGCGCCCGACCGCGACGCCCTCAGGCACGTAGGAGCCGACGATCACCGCATCGGCGTTGGCGATCGCGTCGCGGTGATCGTGCAGCCCGGTCAGATCGGAATAGAACCTCAGCTGGCAGAACGCCGGGTCGGTCAGGTCGCGGTGCGCCGCGTACCAGGGCACGTCGCGCTCCAGAAAGAGGATGTCGTGACCGCGCGCGGCAAGGGCCTTGAGGAGCGCCCGATAGGTGGTCGCATGGCCGTTGCCCCAGGACGAGGACAGGCTTAGGCCCAGAACGACGATGTTGAGCGCATCCCGCCTCACGCGACGCTCCTCTGCGGTTTGAGAGCCACCTCCTCCTTCAGGATGCGGTCGACCTCGGCGCCGCGGCGGCAGTACGTGTGCTCCTGGAGGATGCGGGCGCGGGCGGCCTCGCCGACGGCTTGAGCGCGCCCCGGCGTCAGCCCCGCCATGTGCTCCGCCACATCCCGGCCGTCGCGGGCGACGAGCACTCCTCGGTCGGGCTCCAAGAACAGCTCGATGCCGACCCAGGCGTCGGTGATCAGGCATGCGCCGGCGCCGGCCGCCTCGAACACGCGGGTCGCCGGCGAGTAGCCGGTCGTCGCCATCGAGTCGCGGGCGACGTTGAGCACCGCCAGCGGCGAGGCGTTGAAGGCGTTGTGCTCGCGCGTATAGACGTGGCCGATGTGGCGCACGTTCGGCGGCATGGCCTTGGTCTCCCAGCCGTTGCCGCCGATGAGGAAAGCGCCGCCCGGCAGTTCGGCGGCCGGGCGCAGGAAGAACTCTTCGACGCGGGCCTCGCGGTCGGGCAGCCGGTTGCCCAGGAAGGCGAGATCGGCCGTGAAGCGATCCTCGGGCGGTACGGGATGATGCGTCGTCGGGTCGAGCGCGTTGTAGATCGGCACGCAGCGCCGTGCCCCGAAACTCTCGTAAGCCTCGATGACGGGCGGCCCCCCGCCGTAGGTCAGCACGAGATCGAGCGAGGGCATGGCCCGGTGTAGGGGATGATCCGGGTCCTGGCGCAGGTCGGCGAGCGTCGCCGGCGCGTCCACGTCCCAGAAGATGCGGATGGCCTCCGGGCGAGAGGCGGCGATCACGCCATCGAGCAGCGCTTCGTCGAAGACGCCGACGCCGCTCGCCTTGACGACGATGTCGGCCCGCGCCGCTTCGGCGACGACCCCGCGCACGGCGTCCTCGGTGGCCGGATAGACGCGCACGTCGGCATAGGACGGCGGGTCGATGTCCCGGTGTTTTTGGCGGTCGAAGGCGTCGGGCTCGTAAAACGTGATGCGCATAGCCGCGCCGGGCGAGGTCGCTCAGCACGCCGCGATAGTAGGTGGCGGCGCCGTTCCAGTACGACGACAGCAGGCTTGAGCCGTAGAACGCGATCTTCATGTGGACACCTCCATCGGCTCTCGCGGCTCCGAGTTGTTGAACGATGGCCAAAAGCTCGTCGACGCGGTGCGCGCAACTGTGCCGGGCGCGGATCGTCTCCAGGCCGCTTTGGATAAGCGACTGGCGCAGATCCGCATCGTCGCGGATGGCGCGAAGATGCCGCTCCATCTCGGCTTCGTCTTGGGCCATCAAAAAATCCTGGCCGATCCGGAACAGGCCCTCCGTGTCGCGCCACGGCGCGGAGACGAGCGGGATGCCGCAGGCGAGCGCCTCGAACACGCGGATCGTCGGAATGCCCGGCAGCATCTCGACGTAGAAGCGGCGCGGCACATGCACCGTGGCGAGATGGCGCGCGAAGACCTCGGGGGCCTTGGCGTTCGGGAGCCATCCCCGATAGCGCGCGCCGTAGCGCCCGAGCGTATCGCGCGCGTGGTCGGGGTAGCGCACGCCGTAGACGTCAAGCGGCAGGCCGACGGTTCGGGCCGGGCGGAAAAGAAAGTCCTCCAGCTCGCGGCTGCGCTCGTCGTCGCCCCAGTTGCCGATCCAGACGAGGCCGGCGCGTCCGTCCCCTCTCCCCGCGTGCGGGGAGAGGCCGAGACGGCGTGAGCCGTCCGGGTGAGGGGGCGTACCCGGAAGAGTCTCGTTCTGAAGCGCCCCCTCACCCCCGCTCCGCTCCGCTCGTCTCGCGCCCTCCGGCGCAGGGCCCTCTCCCCGCACGAGGGGAGAGGCGGGTTCCGGCGGCTGGAACAGGCGCGTGTCGGCGGCTTCGTGCCAGACGAACACGCGCTCGCCCCAGCCCCAGCGTCGATACACGTCGGCCAGCGCCTCGCCGAAGGCGAGAACGCCGTCGTAGCCGTCGAGATCGAAGCGCCGGATCGCGTCGGGGTCGCTCACCGCGCGATGATGCGTGTCGTGAAAGAGCAGCGTGAACCGCGCGCCGCGCCGACGCGCCGCGCCGATGGCGGCAACGAGCCAGGGCTCGTTCCACTCGTGCACGAGGACCAAGTCGGCGTCGGACGACGCTGCGTCGAGATCGCCTCTGCTCCCATAGGTGCGGGACGAGAGTTCGGGGTAAGCCTCCCGATAGGCGCTGAGACCGGCTTCGCCGTGATCCTTGAGCAGATTTTGCAGGCTCCACGGCTCGCACGGCTCATGGGCCGCAACCGCGTGACCTCGATGAACGAGCTCGCGCAACACCCCGCGCAGGAAATGCGCGTTGCCGTGGTTCCAGCACGAGGCGAGGGAATGAGTGAAGTACGCGACCCTCATGCCGCGGCCTCACGGGATGGGAATGGCGCTCCGGCGAACCGGGGCAGGACCGCGCGATAAATCTTGAGCATCCCGGCGGTCATCGCCTCCACGGAATAGCGAGCGGACCGATCTCGGGCGGCAGCGCCGAGCGCTCGGCGGGCGGCCGGATCGGCGAGCAAGCGTTGGATCGCGGCCGCAAGGGCTATGTCGTCATCAGGCGAGACAAAGACCGCCGCGCTCGCCCCAAAGTTCGCGGAAGGTCGGGATGTCGGCGAGCACGAGGCGGAGACCCGGCTTGCGCCGCTTCCAGCACCGCCAAGCCGAAAGGCTCGTAGCGCGCGACGGACACGAACACCGGCGCGGCCGCGAGAAGGCGGCCGATCTCCCGCGCGCTAAGACGGCCGAGCGGGCGAACGTGGTTGAGGCGGATGCACGCGCCGTTCGGGCCGTCCAGCGGCCCCGCGGCCAAAACGGGCGCGGCGAGCCGAGCCGCTGCGCGGTCGAGGGCGGCCAGATTTTTCCCGTCGTCCCAGAGCCGCCCGGCGGTGAAGACGAACGGCTCGTCGGTCAGGGCAAAGGACTCGGCGGCCGGCGCGTGCCGGCCGTTGTGGACCACCGCCGGGGGATGCGGCAGTCCGTAGGCGCGCGCCGTCATGGCGGCGAAAGCCTCCGTGGGCGCCGCCAGCGCATCCGCCTGTTCGTATCCTTGGCGCACGAGATCGGCGCGCCATGCAAACTCAGGGGGGAGGGGGCCGGCGCGCACGGCCTGCCACCAGGTCGCGACGCAGGAATGGCACACGGCCACGACCGGAGCGGTGAAAGCGGCCCCGGCCGCGAGCGCCGGGCTGTTGAGATGAACGATCTCCGCTCCCGTCTCGGCCGCCAGCGCCGCAATGGCGGCGCCAGCGTCTCCGACCGCGCGCGGCTCCTCGGCTGCCCAGTCGAGAGGCAGTCCGGTCGCGAGCAACCGCAAGCCCGGAACGCCGCCGGCCTCCGCTCGCTGATCGTCGCTTGGCTCGGGCCCAAGCACGGCGAGGGTGGTCTCGACGCCGTGGCGGCCAAGCCCCTGCGCCAAGTCGAGCGCATACGTCCAGACGCCGCCGACAGCATCGGCCGTCATGAAAAGATGAAAGCTCTGTCCAGGGTTCACCCGCGCCGGCACGCCGCCCCCAACACGTTCAAGGCCAGCGGGCGTCCGCCCTGGATGTCGCTGAAGCCGACGAACCGGGCAAGGCTACGCGCGCGCTCCGCAGATTGCTTCACGACAGAGCCTCCGCGGTTCGGCTCATCGGAGGAGTTGGCGCAGCAGCCGGCGGTTTCAGGCCGCGCTCGTCGCGCAGCCAGCGCGCCAGCGCCGGCGAGCCCCCTTCGCCAAGGGACCGGCGGGCGCAGCCCCAAATCCCGCGCAGCCGAGCGCGTGTCGGACACGTAGTAGCGCTGATCGCCAGCCCGCCAATCCGAATAAGCGGTCTCGACCGTCCGGCCCGTCTCATCCTCGACGGCGGCGATCACCTGCCGGAGACTCACGGCGTTGGCCGGGCCGCCGCCCAGATTGAAGGCGCGGCCCTGGACGGCGTCGATGCGCCGCCACGCCGCCAGATAGGCTTCGATGGCGTCGGAGACCTCGAGCACGTCGCGGACCTGAAAACCGTCCCCATAAATGCTGATCGGCTCGCCCTGGAGCGCCCGAATCGAGGAAATGCGCCACCCAGCCCTGGTCCTCGGTGCCCATCTGGCGCGGACCGTAGATGCAGCTCATGCGCAGCACGCATGTCGGCACGCCGAAGCTGCGCGCGTAGTCAAGAACGTACTGATCCGCAGCACCCTTCGAGCAGCCGTAGGGCGTGTGGAAATCGAGCGGCCGGGTCTTCGCCGACGCCGTGCGCGCGAAGGGCGGGATCGCGCGGCACGTAGGCCTCGTTCGTCTTGTCGAGCGCCACGTCGGCGAGGTCGCCATAGACCTTGTTGGTTGAGGCGAAGACGAACGGGACTGGCTCGTTGCGCCGCCGCAGGGCGTCGAGGATGTTGAGCGTGCCGCGCACGTTGATGTCGAAATCCTCGCGCGGCTCGACGAGACTCGTCGTGACAGCGACCTGCGCGGCCAGATGGAACACCGCCTGCGCCTCGCCCGCCGCCGCGGCGACCTCCTCCTCGTCGCGGATGTCGCCGATGACGACGGAGATTTGTTGCGGATGCCGCCGTGTCAGCCAGGCCAAGATTGGCCTCGACGCCGGGCCGCGCCAGCGCATCGTAAACAAGCACATCGCAGCCGTCGCGCGCGAGGCGATCGGCGAGGTTGGAGCCGATGAAGCCTGCGCCGCCGGTGACGAGGACCGGGCGGCGGCCCGCAAAGCGGCGCTGAAGAGCTCACGCTCCGTCATGCCACGAGACCCCGCATCTCAAGTTCCTTGCGGGCCTCGTGCACGCGGTCCTTGGCTTCCTGTCGCGTGACCCACTCGGCGAGTTCGGCGAGGCCCTCCAGGAAGTCGCGCCGGGGCGCGAAGCCGAGTTCCGTGCGAGCCTTGGCGATGTCGGGAATGCAATGGCGGATGTCGCCCGCGCGCGCCTTGCCGGCGATCTCGGGCTCAAGATCCGTCCGGTTCATGGCCTGAGCAAGGAGCGCGGCGACATCCCGGACCGAGCGGTCCTCGCCGCTGGCGATGTTGTAAACCTCGCCGGGCGCCCTGGGATGCTCGAGCGCGAGTACGAAAGCTTTGGGCGATGTCCTCGACATGCACGAAATCGCGCCGCTGGCGACCGTCCTCGAAGATGATCGGCGGATTGCCGTTGTGCAGGCGCGATGCGAAGATGGCGAGAACGCCCGTGTAGGGGTTGGAGAGCGCCTGACCGGGGCCGTAGACGTTCCACAGCCGCAACGCCACGCCTTCCATGCCGTAGGCTGGGGCGAGGGTGAGCGTGAGCCGCTCCTGGACGTATTTCGTGAGCGCATAGACCGAGGCGAGGGTCGGGCGCTTCCACTCCGGGGTCGGAACCGGGATGAGGGGCCGCCCCTGTTTGTCGAGAGGGTCCCATGAATCGCTTCCGGCCGGGCGCGGCTGGCGGACGACCTCCTCCATCGATTCGCCATCGACCGTCCTGTAGAGACCCTCGCCGTAGATGCTCATGGACGAAGCGACGACCACCCGCCGCACCGGCTTATCGATAAGTTGCTGAAACAGCACCGCGGTGCCGTAATCGTTGACCGAAACGTAGCGGTCGACCGCGTACATGCTTTGCCCGACGCCGACCTCGGCCGCGAGGTGCACGACCTTATCGACGCCTTTCAACGAGCGCAGCAACGCCGCCTCGTCGCGCACGTCGCCGACGACGAACTCGACAGCCGGGTCAAGACCGTCCGGCTTCGTGCGGTCGCCGTGCACCTGCTCGATGAGGCTGTCGAGGACGCGAACGCGATGGCCGCGCTCCAGGAGCGCGCGCGCGACATAGCGGCCGATGAAGCCGGCGCCACCGGTGATGAGGATCGTGTCTGTCACAGGGCGAAGCCTCTCTTCAGCGCTGTTTATCGTTGCGTTCGAACAACTTGGCGAACCGGCTCGGCTTGCTGTCCGCCGTCTTGTCCTGGTGCAAGAAAGCGGGGTGGTTTCGCCTCGCTTCTCGGCCCAGCGTCGTGTCTCATGTGTGTGGTGGCTGTCTTGGCTTGGCTCATGGACGCCGCAAGCTTGACCGTTGTGGCGATCAACGCATCATCATCATCTTTGTTCCATGTATCGCCACGCGCGGGCCGTCGGGCCAGCCTTTTTTGATCTCACGGCCTGCGTTGTCCCCGGCGAATATCGGATGCTTCCGATCTCCGAGGAAGCCCGGAGCGTAGGGAAACCGATAGCCTCCTTGCGTCCTGAGCGCGCCCATGGCCTGATTAACCAAAGCTTAAAAAGAGCTGTGGTCGCCATTGCATCAACGCCACAGATCCGGACACTGGCGACGCCAAAGCTACGCTTGCATGCGGAGCGCGGAATGGGGGCAATCATGGCCGCGGGTTCCAAAATCGTTCTACGCCGATCCCTTGTGGCGGTTGCGCTCACGGCCGCAGCCCTTCTGCCATCCATCGCCGTGTTGGCGACCGTCGACTCCCCGCCGTCCAGATTGGCTCCAGCGGGCGATGCTCTTGCCCCAGACACCATGCAGACCGGGAGCATCGAGCATCCCGCGCGGGTCGCCCCGGCCCGCCAGGCGAGCGCGCCGAACCCGTTCCGCACGCGGATCGTCGTGGTCGAGTGGAAGATCAAGAAAGGGCGTGAGGCCGAGTTCCTCGACTACTGGTCGACGCGGTCAACGATCCCGGATCGCTCCGGCCTGATCGGCGAGTTTTTGAGCGGCGTCGAGGATCGGGACCGCTTTCCGTGGATCAACTGGACCCTCGATGACCGTTGGACCACCTTCTACAATGTGGGCTTGTGGCGAGATAGCGCCGACTTCGAGGGGCAGATCGGAAAATTCATCGACAACTCCCGCCCGCCTCAAGATTTCGAGGCCGAGCGGCGCACCCGCGTATTTCTGGCCCCGGAGCGCTGGCGGATCGGCGCTACCGCCCTGCCAGGATCCGATCCGGACGGCGTTCGATAGACGGGGAACCTCGCATGGTGCGCGGTTGCGTCCGGAGAGGCGCGAGCGGGTTGCGCGTCCGCGTTGAAGCTCAACGGTCCCACCCGTCGGCCTTCGTGACGCCACCCCTGATCCGCACGAAGGTGCGAACCGGCCCGTAATCGGTTTGCGTCCGGGCGTCGAGGTCGAGACGGCCCTCGCTGCGGAGGCCGATGCTGTCGCCGGCCGAGGTGCGTCGCGTGCCCGCCTCGCCGCGCAGTCGGCCGCCGATCCGTAGGCAAGTTTCTGCGCCGGGCAGTTGGATGAAGCCGGGTCCGCGCGCAGGACAGGGTCGCGCCGCCATGGCGGAGGGGACAGCTTTCCGCTCCACGGCTTCAGCCCTGATCGCCATCATGCCGAGGGTTGAGCCGACGAGAACACAGGTGAGAGTTTTTGTCGGACCCATGATGCATCCCTCGCTCATCCGGACGGCAGGGTTCCGGCTCTGCTTGGCGCCTTAGCTGCGATTCCAACCCCGAAGAGGGCGGCATGCCGGTTGGCCGCGGTCACGTCAACCGGCGCGGCCGAACTTTGAGAGCCGGTTACGCGCGTCTCGGGTCCCTTCAACGTCCGGAACGGATCAGCCCGGCTAGGGCAGCGCATGTGTCGCCTGAAAAGCACATTCCGTCTAAAAGCGTAAGGCGATCCGAGCGCCGATGGCTTTGCCTTGAAAACGACCAAGGTCGCCTGTGAGATCGGCTCAACGAATGGAACTGGCGCCGACGCATGCCGGCGCCAGGGCAAAACGGTCGCACGGCTGAGGGGGACACTGATATGAACAGTCTGGCCATAGTCCGCAGTCCGGACCACTCTGCGGCCTACAACTCCTTTCGCGATGAGGCGGTTCGTGAACGGGCCGAGCGCTTCCGACGCCGCACCCTGCGGCGGCGCACGATCGGGATGTCCGCTGTCGCATGCGCCCTCGCGACGACGGCGTTCTGGGCCACGATGCTGATGGCGCCGCCCACGTCGGAAGCTTCGTTGTTCGGGTTTCCGGAGGACGCCGGCTGCATCAAAGCCGGGCAGAGCTTGGCCCCTTGGTTCGAAGGCGAACTGCGCCGCGCGGCCCGCGTCGGCGCTCAGCGTTCCGATCATTTCGACTTCATCCTGACGACGTTCCAGGATGCGCAGAGCCAGTGCGCTTCGGGCCGGACGGACGATGCCGTTGCGAGTTTTCAAGCTCTCGCGAACCGGATCGCGAAGCTGGAGGAGCACCGCTCCCCGACGGCTGACTAAGGGGCGCTTCCGACTGCTTCGACCTCCGACCGGGCCGCCACGGCGCGCCGTTCAAGCGCGCCGATGGTCCAGAAGGACGTCACGAGGGCGGCGAGCCCAAAAACCAGCGAGCCGACCCCGATCCCGGCGATCACCCCTGGCGGTCCCGCCAGTTTCGCGCCCCAGACCGCGAACGGCATGGTGCCGAGCGTGGCCCGGCCCCAGTTGAAGGCCGTGGACAGGAGCGGGAAGCTGAGATTGTTGAATGAAGCGTTGGCGACGAACAGGAGCCCGTTGAAGAACCAGATTGCGCCGCTGACGAGGCAGAAGAACGCAATAAGGTCTGCGGTGGCGCCGGTCGCGTGGAAAAGGCGGGTCATCGGCTCCCGCGCCAGGATCAGAGCCAGCCACACCACGCCGATGTAAACGGTGGTGAGCAACACGCCGTCCCGCAGCACTCCGCGCATACGGTCGAAGCGGCCGGCGCCCCAGTTCTGCGCGAGAATTGGGCCGACCGCGCCGGACATGGCGAACACGCCCCCGAAGGCGACCGGCACGAGGCGGTCGATGATCGCGATAGCCGCGACGGTCTCGTTTCCGAAACGGGCCAGGATGCTGGCCACGAAGCCGTTGGCGACGGGGGTCGCCAAATTGGTCAGCACGGCGGGCAGCGCAATGGTCAGCATCGGGCGAGCATCGGCGAGCACGGCGTCGAGGCGCGGCGCAGCTACCAGGCGATGCACCCTGACGGCCCCATAGAACCCAACGAGCGCGAACGTGAGACGCGAGACGACGGTCGTGATCGCTGCGCCTTCCGTTCCGAGTTTCAGGCCAAAGATGAGGAGCGGGTCGAGCCCGGCCGTCACCACGGCACCGGCGAGGGTCACGTACATGGCGCGGCGCGCGTCCCCGACGGCGCGCAGGATGCCCGAGAACCCCATGCCGAGCGCCATCGGCGGGTTCGACGGCAGGGTGATCCATAAGAACCGCTCTGCGACGGGCAGCGTCTCCGGGCCGGCGCCGAGTCGTTCGAGCAGCCACGGCAGGATCGACAGGAGGACCGCGGCGACGAGAGCCGCGACCAGGACCATGTGGACGCTGGCCGAAGCCGCGATCCGGCGCGCCCGGTCGCGGTTCCGCGCGCCGAGCGCCCGCGCGACCAGCGCGCCGGCCGCGATCATCAGGCCGACGTTGATCGAAGTGCCGAAGAACAGAACGATGGTGGCGAAGCCGACCCCCGCCGTCAGGCGCGGATCGCCGAGCCAGGAAATGTAGAGCAGGGAGAAGAGGTCGACGACGAAGATGGCGATCAGCCCGATCGATCCGGTCGCCGTCATCACGGCGACATGTCGCAGGGTGGAGCCGGCGACGAAGCGAGGAGGATCGTGGTCCTCCGCGGCGCGAGGCTTGGCGGGCGCGTCCGGCATCACCTGCCCCCGTCCTCGCCGATGATGTCGCGGGTTTCCGCGCTGAGGCCGTGCGGCTTCGCTCGCGGAGCGGTGAGCGGCTCGGGCTGGAGGGGGACGCCGTGCAAGAGGTCGACGCCGCCCATGAGGCCTTCGGACTTCTGCATGACGAGGCGGGCCACGTCGCGCCGGCGCACGTCCTCGACCACCTCCGCCGCCGTTGCCGACTCGACGCCAAGCTCCTCCAAGGCCGCGCGGCCGAAAGCCAGCGCCCCATCGAAGGTCTCACGGACTTGGTGCTCAACCTCGCGGTTCATCAGGTCGATCGCGTGAATGCGGTCGTAAGCTCTGGCGTAGACTCTCGCCCCCGGGAACTCCTCATGGACAATCTCCACCATCTTCAGGGCCGCTTCGCGATCATCCACGCAAATGCAGATAACCTCGACGCGCTCCGCCCCGGCGGCGCGCAGAACGTCGAGGCGGGTGCCATCGCCGTAATAGACGCGAAAGCCGAAGGCGGCGGCGCTGCGGATGCGATCGACGTTCTTGTCGATGACGGTCACGTCCACACCTTGGGCCAGCAGCACCTGATTGACGACTTGGCCGAACCGGCCGAAGCCGATCACCAGCACGCGGCCGCCCGCTCCCGCAAAACTGTCTGGCTCGGGTTCCGGCTCCGCCCGGCTGCGCGCGAGCACGCTGTCGAGCGCCTTGGCCGTGACCGGGCCGAACAGCATGGTCAGGGCTGCGAGCGCCGTCGCGAGCTGGGTCGTGAGCGGCGTCAGGAAGCCGTACCCCGCCCCGAGCGGCAGCAGCACGAAGGCGAATTCGCCCGCAGGCGCCAACAGCGCGCCGGACCGCATGGCCTCGCGCCAAGGCGAGCGGAACGTGCGGAATAGGACGGCGACGATCGCCATCTTGGCGGCGATGACGCCGAAGGTCGCAAGGAGCAGAAGGAGCCAGTGTTCGCGCACGAGGCTCACGTCGATCGACATGCCGACGCTCATGAAGAACAGCCCGAGCAGGATGCCGCGAAACGGCTCGATGTCGGCCTCAAGCTGGTGGCGGAAGTTCGATTCGGCGAGCAGAACGCCGGCCAGAAATGCGCCCATCGCCATCGACAGGCCGGCGTGCTCCATCACCAGCGCCGTGCCGAGCACGACCAGCAGGGCCGAGGCGGTCAGGATTTCGCGCGCGCCGCTTGAGGCGAGCAGGCGGAAAAACGGATTGAGCCCGTAGCGGCCCACGACGACGACGGCCCCGACCGCGGCGACGGCGGTGGCCACCCCGGTCAGGGCGCTGCCCGACGGCGTGTCCGCCGCGGCCGCCCCGGCCGTCGCCAGCAGGGGCAGGGCGGCGAGAAGGGGCGCAATCGATAGGTCTTGGAAGAGGAGCACCGCAAAGGAGCGTTGCCCGTAGGACGACTGCAGATCGCCGCGCTCTTCCAGCGTTTGTAGGGCGATAGCGGTCGCCGAAAGCGCCAGCGCGACCCCAATGACGACGGCCGCGGAGAACGCCAGTCCCGCCGTGTGGGCGACGCCGCCGAACAGAAAGGCGGTCACGGCCATTTGGGCGAGGCCGAGCCCGAAGATGTCGCGGCGCATCGACAGCAGACGTGAGAGCTTGAGTTCCAGCCCCACGATGAACAAGAGGAGCACGACCCCGAGTTCAGCCACGCCGCGGACCGTCTCCGGATCGGCGACGAGCGAGAGGCCCGACGGTCCGATCGCGACGCCCGCCGCCAGATAGCCGAGCACGGCGCTCTGACCGATTCGCCGGAAGAGCGGCACGGCGACCACGGCGGCGGCGCAGAACGTCAGCACCGGCAGCAGAAAACTGGCTTGAGGGGCGGCGCTCGCCATGCGGGTTGGATCGAAGGGTGAGGGGAGGACGGCCGGAGCCTAAGGCGCTTCTTAACGCGGGTGCGCTCCAAGCGCGAGGTGCGAACGGTCACGCCCGCAAACAGACCGAAAACCCTGTTTTAGACATCGTGCCCGCTTGACACCCCCCGCCGCCTCTCGCCACATCGCGCGTCATGTCCGCACCCAGCAAACCCTCTCTCGTCATCTTTCTGTGCGCGCCGCGCGGGTTCTGCGCCGGCGTCGTGCGCGCCATCGACGTGGTCGAGAAGGCGCTCGCGCGCTACGGCCCGCCGGTCTATGTTCGTCACGAGATCGTGCACAACAAGTACGTGGTCGAAAGCCTCAAGCGGAAGGGCGCGGTCTTCGTCGACGAACTCGACGAGATCCCGACGGCGATGCGCCCGTCATCTTCTCGGCCCACGGCGTCCCGAAGTCCGTGCCCGCCGCGGCCGCCGACCGCGCAGCTCTTCGCCATCGACGCCACCTGCCCGCTCGTCACCAAGGTGCATCGCGAGGCGCAGATCCATCACAAGCGCGGCCGCCACGTCATCCTGGTCGGCCATGCCGGACACCCGGAGGTCGTCGGCACCATGGGGCAACTGCCCGCCGGGCGCGATCACGCTGGTCGAAACGCCCGACGACGTCGCGGCGCTCGATCCGGTCGACCCGGACAATCTCGCCTTCGTCACCCAGACGACGCTGTCGGTCGACGACACGCGCGAGATCGTCGAGGCCCTCAAGGCGCGTTTCCCGGAGATCGCCGGCCCGCATAAGGAAGACATCTGCTATGCAACGACCAACCGCCAAGAGGCGGTGAAGCGCGTCGCGCCGCTTGTCGATGCGGTGATCGTGGTCGGCTCGCCGAACTCCTCGAACTCGCAGCGGCTGCGGGAAGTCGCCGAACGCGCGGGCTGCCCGGTCGCACGCCTCATCCTGCGGGCGGGCGACATCGAGTGGGAGATTTCGGCGGCATCCGCCGGCTCGGCATGACCGCCGGCGCGTCGGCGCCCGAGATGCTCGTCGAAGAGGTCATCGACGCCTTCGCCGAGCGTCTACGAGGTCACGTTCGAGACGGTTTCCACCATGGACGAGAGCGTGTTTTTCCCGTTGCCGCGCGAGTTGCGCGGCGAAGCGCAGATTGAGCCGCCGGTGGCGGTTTATACGGAGGTCTCGGACGAGGAACTGGCCGCGTTCCTCGCCACCTACGGCATTGGCACGGTGCTGTCTTACAAGGGCATTGCCGAAGGCGTCGAGAACACGAATTATGTCCTGCATGCGAGCTGCGGCTATTATATCCTAACGCTCTACGAGAAGCGGGTGCGCGAGGCCGACCTTCCGTTCTTCCTCGCTCTCATGGACCATCTCGCCGCGCGTGGGCTGCCCTCTCCTCAGCCCGTCCACAATCGGAACGGTGCGGCGCTTGGCCGGTTGGCGGGCCGGCCCGCGGCGATCGTGACGTTTTTGGAGGGCATCTCCGTGCGCCGGCCGACGGCGCGGCATTGCCATGCCGCCGGCAAGGCTTTGGCGCGGCTGCACGAGGCTGGCCGCGACTTTCCGATGACGCGCCCGAACGCCTTGTCGCTCGCCGGCTGGCCGCCCTTGTTCGCCGCTGCGGAGCGCGACGCCGATCGCGTCGCGCCTGGCCTCGCCGCGCGCGCCGGGCAGGAGCTTTCCTTCCTGGCGGATCTTTGGCCGTCACACCTGCCGAGCGGCGTTATCCACGCCGATCTGTTCACGGACAACGTGCTCTTTCTCGACGACGCGGTCTCCGGCCTCATCGACTTCTACTTCGCCTGCACCGACGCGCTTGCCTACGATCTGGCGATCTGCCTCAACGCTTGGTGCTTCGAGCCGGACGGATCGTTCAACGTGACAAAGGGACAGGCGATGATCGCGGGCTACGAGAAAGTTCGCCACCTTGATGCGCTGGAAGTCGAGGCGCTGCCGATCCTGTGCCGCGGCGCGGCGCTGCGTTTCATGCTGACCCGGCTTGTCGACTGGCTTAACGTGCCGCCGGGCGCGCTCGTCAAGCCGAAGGATCCGCTTGAATACGACCGTAAGCTCAGCTTTCACCGCCGCGTCACGAACGCGGCTGAATACGGACTGGAACGATGAGATCGCCGCCCGAAGACGAAACCGCACGGATGGGAGCGGTCGGCGAGCGCGTGACCATCTACACCGACGGCGCCTGTTCGGGAAATCCCGGCCCTGGTGGCTGGGGAGCGCTTTTGATCCAGGGTGCGCGGGAAAAAGAACTGTCGGGCGGCGAGCCGGTGACGACGAATAACCGCATGGAGCTGACCGCCGCCATCATGGCGCTCGAAGCGCTCAGCCGCCCTTGCGGCGTCGACCTCTACACCGACTCGCAGTACGTGCGGCAGGGCATTACGGCCTGGATGCGCAACTGGAAGGCGCGGGGCTGGCGGACCGCCGACAACAAGCCAGTCAAGAATGAAGATCTGTGGCGGCGGCTCGACGCGGCGCGGGCCCGCCATCAGGTCGCGTGGCGCTGGGTCCGTGGCCACGCGGGCGACCCCCGCAACGAGCGCGTGGACGCGCTCGCGCGCTCCCGGATCGCCGAACAGCGCGCGAAACGTTGGGCGTGAGCCGGCTTACGGCAGAATCGCGCCCATAGTCTTCAGCAGATTGTCCGCCCCGGATACGTCGGCCTTGGACGGCGCATCCTCGACGTTGAGAGACTTCACCACGCCGTCGTCGACGATCATGGCGTAACGCTGCGAGCGTGTGCCGAGCCCGTAGCCCGCCCCCTCGAAGGTGAGGCCAAGCGCCCGCGCGAAGTCCCCATTGCCGTCCGAGATGAACTCGATGTCGGACGCCCCGCTCGACTTGGACCAAGCGTCGAGGACGAACACATCGTTGACGGCCGTGACCACGATGGCGTCGATGCCCTTGGCCTTGATCGCGCCTGCGTTCTTCACATAGCCCGGCAGGTGATTGCGGTCGCAGGTCGGCGTGAACGCGCCGGGCACGGCCACGAGCACCACCTTGCGGTCCTTGAAGATATCGTCGGTCGTCTTGGCGGCGGGCCCGTCCGCAGTCATCACTCGGAAAGTCGCCTGGGGCAGCCGATCCCCCACCTGAATCGTCATCGCATGTCTCCCATCACCCCGGCGTCGACCGCCGTCCTGGCCGCTTTGTTACCGTGGCAATCGGCTCGCGTCGAGGCTGGCAGAAGTCTCGATCGCGCGGTCGCCGGCGACCAAGGTCAGGCGCAACGGAACGGCTCTCGTCGCACCGTCCGGGGGTGGATCGACCTCGACGAGAAACGTTCCCTGCGCAACGGCGGCGCCCGTCGCGGTTGGGGTCATCGCTTCCGAGGCGGCCAGGAACCAACCGTCCGGTCCTTCCGCGAAGAGACGCGGCGTCGTTCCCGCTGGGGTGCGCACGCTCACCCTGACCTGCGACTTGCCGCCGTCCGAAACCGGCGTGACGTCGAGGATCGAGAGATCGCCCTCAGCGCCGAGCCCATGCGCGCGCGGAACACGCGCGCGCGCCTGCCGGATCAGGGCGGAGGAGGAACCGTCCGCCTCGACGGCCAGGTCAAGGCTGAGGTCGGCTTGCGCCGGAATGCAGATGTCCTTGCAGACGCCGTAGTCGATCGTGAGCGCAAGGCGCGCCGGCTTGTCCGGGTTGCGGGGCGTGACCCGCACCGGAAAGATCACCCCTCCGAAGTAGCCGTAAGACACGCCGCCGCCGTCCTCCAGGCGAGCCGGCGCGGGCCACAGCAGGTCGACCGCCTCGACGTTCATCGACCGCGACCAATCGAAGCTGGGCGGCAGACCGGACTCGCCGGGGTTTCGCCAGTACGTCTTGAAGCCCGGATCGAGCACGATCTCGACTGCCGCCCATCGTTCGCGGGCTTCGGTCCCGCCTGCAATCAGGCGAACCCGCGAGCGGTAGCCCTCAACCCAGTCCGAGGCGCCCGCCGCGAGAGGGGAAGGCCCGATCACGGCCAGGCAGGCCAACAAGCTTAAGATTAAGACGCGCACAAAAGGGATCATGGAACCGGACGCCGGATGAGGCGCTTGCCTTAGCGCATTCCCGGTCGGCCCCGCCATCCACAATTGCGTGAGCCCGGATCGGATAAGGATGGACAAGCCGCGTCCGCAGCGTAGCATGAGACCATGCGCCTTGAACGAATAAAGGGCAAAGAGCCGGGTGAGCCGAACCCAGGCTACCTCGACGGGCAGCTTCTCGTGGCTATGCCCGGCATGGCGGACGAGCGTTTCGCCCGCACGGTGATCTATCTCTGCGCCCATTCGCAGGAAGGTGCGATGGGGATCGTCGTCAATAAGCCGGCCGCCGACCTCAACCTGCCCGATCTTCTGGTCCAGCTCGACATCATCCCGGAAGCTGAGCGCATCCAGTTGCCGCAGCGCGTCGGGCGCATGCAGGTTCTGATGGGCGGGCCAGTCGAGACGAGCCGCGGCTTCGTTCTGCATTCGCCCGACTTCTTCATCGATCAATCGACGCTGCCGATCGATGAGAGTATTTGCCTGACGGCGACTGTAGACATCCTGCGCGCCATCGCCAAAGGCGGGGGGCCGGAAAACGCCGTGCTGGCGCTGGGCTACGCTGGTTGGGGAGAGGGTCAGCTGGAACAGGAAATCCAGGCGAACGGCTGGCTGAACTGCCCGGCCGATCCCGACATCATTTTCCACTCCACCCTCGACTCGAAATACGACTTGGCGCTGCGCCGCATCGGCATCGACCCTGCCATGCTGTCCTCCGACTCGGGACACGCTTGATTTAGGCTTCGATCCCGTGATGGCCTGCCGCTTAGACGGCCCGCGCCAAGTCCGTGGGATACGCCGCGAGGCGGTCGTGCACCTCGAAGTCCGCCGCATAGTTGCGCTGTAGTCTGTCCGGCTTTCGCGGGACCGAAGAGCGGGGCGGCTTGGGTTTCGCGTCGACTGTGGCAATATCGGCGCGACAGCGGTTTCAAACGCATCAGGAGGAAACGGCCATGCGCAACATCGGTCATTTCGTGGGCGGCCGGGAGGTCCCCGGACAGTCGGGCCGGTTCGGCGACGTATTTCAGCCCATGACTGGCGAGGTGATCGCGAAAGTCGCGCTCGCCTCGAAGGATGAGGTCCGGCAGGCGGTCGAGAACGCCAGGATCGCGCAACCGACCTGGGCCGCCACCAACCCGCAACGGCGCGCCCGCGTTATGATGAAGTTTCTGGAACTGATCGCGAAGGATATGGACTCACTCGCGGACCTGTTGGCCCGCGAGCACGGCAAGACCGTTCCGGACGCCAAAGGTGATATCCAGCGCGGCGTCGAAGTGGCCGAGTTCGCCTGCGGCATCCCCCATCTGATGAAGGGCGAGTACACGGAGGGCGCAGGACCCAACATCGATGTGTATTCCATGCGTCAGCCGCTCGGGGTGGTGGCGGGCATTACGCCGTTCAACTTCCCGGCCATGATCCCGATGTGGAAGTTCGCCCCCGCCATCGCCTGCGGCAACGCCTTTATCCTGAAGCCCTCCGAGCGCGATCCCGGCGTGCCGATGCGTCTCGCCGAACTGATGCTGGAGGCGGGCTTGCCGCCCGGCATCCTCAACGTGGTCAACGGCGACAAGGAGGCGGTCGACGCCATCCTGGATGATCCGGACATTATGGCGGTCGGCTTCGTCGGCTCGACTCCCATCGCTGAATACGTCTACACGCGCGCCTCGGCGCACGGGAAACGGGCGCAGTGTTTCGGCGGCGCCAAGAACCACATGATCATCATGCCGGACGCCGACATGAACCAGGCCGTCGACGCCCTCATCGGGGCCGGTTACGGCTCGGCCGGCGAGCGCTGCATGGCGATCTCGGTCGCGGTGCCGGTCGGCCAGCGCACCGCCGACGCCTTGATGGAAAAGCTCACGCCGCGCGTGGAAAGCCTGAAGGTCGGCCCCTCGACCGACCCCTCCGCCGACCTCGGGCCGCTCGTCACCAAGGCACACCTCGATAAGGTGCGCGCCTACGTCGATATCGGCGTGCAGGAGGGCGCAAAGCTCGTCGTGGACGGGCGGGACTTCCGCATGCAGGGCTACGAGAACGGCTTCTACATGGGCGGCTGCCTCTTCGACGAAGTGCGGCCCGAGATGCGCATCTACAAGGAGGAGATCTTCGGGCCGGTGCTCTCGGTGGTGCGCGCCAAGGACTATGACGAGGCGCTCCGCCTGCCCTCCGAGAACGAGTACGGCAACGGCGTCGCTATCTTCACCCGCGACGGCGACGCGGCGCGCGACTTCGCCGCCAAGGTCAATGTCGGCATGGTCGGCGTGAACGTGCCGATTCCGGTGCCGATCGCCTACTATACCTTCGGAGGCTGGAAGCGCTCCGGCTTCGGCGATCTCAACCAGCACGGACCGGACGCGGTGCGCTTCTACACGAAGACGAAAACCGTGACCTCGCGCTGGCCGAGCGGCGTGAAGGAGGGCGCGGAGTTCGTGATCCCGACGATGCAGTGAGGGCGCGGACTTGATAGTCCAATCCTAAATAGGTAATTTTCAACATTACCTATTTAGGAAGGGTCCTATGTCAAAGTTCGAGCCGCTCACTGCTTTTCTGAGTTCCTTGCCGACGAGCGAGCGCCGGGTTACGTTCGGCGAGATAGAGCGAATTCTCGGCTTCAAACTGCCGCCGTCGGCGCGTCGGCACCGTCCGTGGTGGTCTAATAATCCAGATAACAGCGCCATAACGAAGGCTTGGTTGGCGGCTGGCTTTCGGACCGAGCAGGTCGATATGGCGGGGGAGTCACTCGTCTTCCGCAAGGCTAGGCAAGCTGCGCACTGCTTCTTTGAAGATGGCGCGTGCGCACGCTGCCTCACGGCTCGCCGCATTGCGCAGGGCTTCGCGAACGCATCAGGGAGGCTAGATGGGAGAACAGTGGCGCCGCGTGCCTTGCCGGCGCGGGTGGACCGAAATGCCGAGCCGAGGCTCGCGAGCTGGGTCTCACTACCCCCAAGCCGCGCCACACATGGCCTACGAGAATGCGTCACGGCAGAAGGCGCACGTGGCAGCGAGCGCTGTCGTGATGACTGCAGCACTCGCAGAGCTGGCGGGCTGCCGCGCCAAGGGCGGACAACGTGGCTGCTCATCGAGCGCCGATCCAAGGAGGTGAGCGAGGCGGGTGGGTGGGCCGCTCTGTCGCCTGAGACGGCACTGCTGACCGCTGCCGGCGCCTGGCGGGAGAAGGAGACAACGACGCGATCTAGCCTCGTTCCTCTGCGGCAGGTTCATCAGATGTGCGTCTTCCTGTCGAGGGTTCGCACACGTCGCCCTTTGGCGGATTGAAGGGCACCGTGCGAATTGCAATCGACTTCGACCTAACTGAGCCGACGGGGGAAATGTGGGCTGCGGATCAAGGGCGGCTTTGAATGACCGCTCTCCTCCTGGATACCTGCGCAGTTCTTTGGATGGCCAATGGCGAGCGCCTCTCGGACGAAGCGCTCCAAGAAATCGATAGCGCAGCGGTTCTCAAAAACGTTGCGGTCTCACCCATTTCGGCTTGGGAAATAGCTACGCTCGTCCGAAAAGGCCGAGTCGCGCTCAGCATGGCGCCCGAGACATGGTTTGAGGCCATGCTGACGCTACCGGGCATCCGGCTTGCTCCTATGCCGTCACGCACACTCATCGCTTCCGCGTTTCTTCCCGGCCGTCCGCCGGCCGATCCTGCGGACCGGATCATTGCCGCGACAGCGCGCGCGGAGAACCTTGTCATTGTTACGCGGGACCGTGAACTCCTGTCCTACGGCGACGAGGGTCATGTGCGCGTGCTCGCCTGCTGATTGGGCCAAGCGCGCTGCGTCCGATTTTCGGATATGCTAACCTTCGTTCATGACCGCGCTGCCGAAAGCGAAGATGACCGTCGACGAGTTCCTGGTCTGGGCCGAGGATTGGCCCGACCGCTACGAACTTGTGGACGGCAAGGTTTACGCGATGTGGCCGGAGCGCGCGCAGCATGCCAGGGTCAAGTTTGCCGTACAGACGGCGTTCGCACAGGTGATCCGGCGCGCCGGCCTTCTCTGCGAGGCGTTGCCGGACGGCATGACTGTTCGGGCTGATGAGCAGACCGCTTATGAGCCCGATGCGCTCGTCTACTGCGGTGCGCGGCTCGGCGGCGAGGCGGGCGAAGTGCCGAACCCGACCCTCGTCGTCGAGGTGCCGTCCCCCAGCAACGGGCCGCATGACACTGGCGCGAAGCTCGCCGGCTACTTTCAGGTCACCAGCGTGCAGCACTACCTGATCGTCGATCCTGCGCGAAAGCTCGTCATCCACCATCGGCGCGCCACTGACATGATCGAGGCTCGGATCGCGAGCGAAGGCCTGCTTCCGCTTGATCCGCCGGGGATCAAGCTTGCTGTCGAGGCGCTGTTCGCCGAGGACTGACGCCCATGCTCGATACGTCCCAGACCGCGCCGATGAGCGCCTCTCACCTCTTCGCCCTCACCGATGATCACCGCGCCATCCGCGACATGGCGCGCGAGTTCGCGGCCGAGAAGCTAACGCCGCACGCCATAGCGTGGGACGAGCGAAAGCACTTCCCCGTCGACGTGATGCGCGAGGCGGCGGCGCTCGGCATGGGCGGCGTCTATGTCTGTGAGGATGTGGGCGGTTCGGGGCTGACGCGGCTCGACGCGGCGTTGATATTCGAGGCGCTGGCGACAGGCTGCCCCACGGTTTCGGCCTACATCTCCATCCACAACATGGTGGCGTGGATGATCGACCGCTTCGGCTCGGACGCCCAGCGCCGGGAGTGGCTGCCGCAGCTGTGCACGATGGAGCATCTGGCGAGCTACTGCCTGACCGAGCCGGGCGCCGGGTCGGACGCGGCGGCGCTTAGAACCCGCGCCGTGCGCGAGGGCGACATCTATGTCCTGCACGGCCAGAAGCAGTTCATTTCCGGCGCGGGCGCGGGCGATCTCTACGTCGTCATGGTCCGAACCGGCGGCGAAGGGCCTTCGGGCATCTCGACCGTGGTGGTGCCGGGCGACACGCCGGGCCTCCAGCTTGGGGCGAATGAGCGCAAGATGGGCTGGAACGCCCAGCCGACCCGCGCCATTGTCTTCGACGGCGCGCGCGTGCCGGTCGCGAATCGGCTTGGCGAGGAGGGCATCGGCTTCAAAATCGCCATGGCCGGGCTCGATGGCGGACGCCTCAACATCGGAGCCTGTTCGCTCGGCGGCGCACAAGCCGCGCTCGACAAGGTGCTGGACTACATGCGCGAGCGGCGCGCCTTCGGAAAGGCGCTCGTCGAGTTCCAGGCGCTCCAATTCCGCTTGGCCGACATGGCGACGGAGTTGGAGGCGGCGCGGGTCCTGCTCTACGCCGCCGCAGCGGCTTACGACCGGGGCGATCCGGACGTAACCATGCGCTGCGCCATGGCCAAGCGCTTCGCCACCGATGTCGGCTTCAAGGTCGCCAACGACGCTCTGCAGCTCCACGGCGGCTATGGCTATCTGGCCGATTACGGGGTCGAAAAGATCGTGCGCGACCTGCGCGTGCATCAAATTCTCGAAGGCACGAACGAGATCATGCGCCTGATCGTGGCGCGTGGGCTGATAGGGGGGCGTTGACGCGAGAGGCCGAACGTCTGCCGGTTCAGGATCTGAGCACATGGCTCGTGCTGGCGCCCGGCATCGGCTTGGTGCTCATGGCTTTGTCTTCATCTTCAAACCGGATTGGGGAGCCACAATCTTCGGCGTTGCGGCCCCGCCGGGATCGGTGCCCTATCGATCGCGATCGGCCTGCGGGATGTGGCGTTCGGCCTTTACATCCTGGGGCTGGCGCTGTTCTCCAGCCGTCGGGCGGTCGGTCTCGTTCTGGTGTAGACCGTTCTCATTCCGCTCGGCGATATTTTGATCGTCTCCGATGAAAGAGGCGTCCGCGTCTGGGCCATCTTATGCTTCATGCAGCAAGCGGAGCTTATATAACGGGCTGCAGCCCTTTGTGTGCTCAAGAGCGCCTCGACAGGCGAGACGGCTCAATAGGGAGGAACGCATGACTGCCATCGCCTTCATCGGCCTCGGCCACATGGGCGGGCCGATGGCCGCCAACCTTGTCAAGGCCGGCCACAACGTTGTCGGGTTCGACCTCGCGGCGGCCTCTTGCGACGCCGCGCGGGAAGCGGGCGTCGCCATCGCCGGCTCGGTCCGCGAAGCCGTCGCCGACGCGGAGGCGGTCGTCACCATGCTGCCGGCTGGAAAGCACGTGCTCTCGGTGTGGAGCGACATTCTTCCCTCGATGAAACCTAGCGCGCTCGCCATCGACTGCTCCACCATCGATGTGGAGAGCGCGCGCAAGGCGCACGCCATCGCCCAGGAGCGGGGATGCCCCGCGCTCGACGCGCCGGTGTCGGGCGGCGTCGGCGGCGCGAAAGCGGCCACGCTGACCTTCATGGCGGGCGGGGGCGCCGATGCTTTCGCGCGGGCCGAACCGATTCTGGCGCAAATGGGCAAGCGCGTCGTCCATTGCGGCGAAGCGGGCGCGGGGCAGGCCGCGAAAATCTGCAACAATATGATCCTCGGCATCTCGATGATCGGGATCTGCGAGGCCTTTGTTTTGGCCGAGAAGCTCGGCCTCTCCGCCCAGGCGCTCTTCGATGTCGCCTCGACCTCCTCGGGCCAGTGCTGGTCCTTGACGAGCTACTGCCCAGTTCCCGGTCCCGTGCCGGCCTCCCCGGCCAACAACGGCTACAAGCCGGGCTTCGCGGCGGCGTTGATGCTCAAGGACTTGCGGCTCGCGCAAGAAGCGGCGCTCGCCACGGGGACCGCAACCCCGCTCGGGGCCGAGGCGGCGCAGCTCTATGCTCTGTTCAACGGCTCGGGTCACGCCGACGATGATTTTTCAGGCATCATCAATTTTTTGCGCGGGCTCGCTGCGAGAAGCTGATCGAAGGGCTGCGTTGAAAGCGGGGACATGAACACATCCGTCCCATGCAGGAGAAGATCATCCCTCCCACGTCTCACCCGGCCGCAACGCCCGGAACCGCTCGGGCGGAACGCTCTGCGCGTCGAGCGCCGACGCGAGATCGATGAGCGGCTGCTCGATGCCTTCGTTAGTGAGGCGGAACGTGCCCCAGTGGTGGCCGAGAGCCTGGTCGGCGCCGGTTTCTGAAAAGGCGCGCACGGCTTCTTCAGGGTTCATGTGCTGCGGCTGCATGAACCAGCGCGGCTCGTAAGCGCCGATCGGCAGAAGCGTGAGGCGGGGCGGACCAAACTTCTCGCGCACGGCCCGAAAAATCGCACCGCCGCCGTGGCCGCTGTCGCCGACATGGTAGATCACGCCGGCGGGCGTTGTCAGGACATAGGCGCACCACAGCGCCATGCGCCGGTCGTTGACGCCGCGCGCCGACCAATGGATCGCGGGCTCGAGGTGAACCGTAATGGTTTCGGACAGCGCCACCGATTGCCCCCAGTCAAATGTTTCGACAGCGATGCGTTCGTCATAGCCCTGAATGATGGCGTCGTTGCCGAGCGGCGAGACCATACGGGGTTCATCTCGCTTCCACAGCCGCGCGACCGTTTTCAGGTCGAGGTGGTCGTAGTGGTTGTGGGTGATGAACACGGCGTCGATTGGGGGCAGTTTCTCAAAGTCGATGCCGGGCGGATTGACTCGCTTCGGACCTACGAGAGTGGAGGGGCTGGCGCGGTTCGCCCAAACCGGGTCGATGAGAATATTTAGTCCCGACACTTGGATCAGCACGCTCGCATGCCCGACGAGAACGACGCGCAAGCCCGCGACGCGGTGCGGTGGCGTGTCGGCGAACGGGCTCGGGTAATGGTCTGGCCAAGCCATGCGCCTGCCGCCGAACTGGAAACGCAGGAACTCGCCCAAACCTTTATCGGTTGGTTGGCCGGGGTTGAAGAAGCGAGCGCCGTCGAAGTGGCCGGTGACCGGGCCTTGGTAGTATGGATTGCGGTTGCGCGCCCTGGCTGTGTAGCCGACGCCGCCGAGCGTCAGCACCGCCGAGGCGCTAAGCAATTTCGCCAGCGTGCGCCGTTTCATGCAGTCCAAGATGACGGGATGGCGGGGCGGGTCAAGCCTTGCGTCCTCGTCGGAGCGGAATGACGCCGCTTTGCGGCACAACTCAATTCCGCTCCAAGGCGAAGCGTTCACCCGACCGCCTCAGAGCGGTTTTGACCCTCCGACCCCTCTCGGGACCGGCGACTGTCCCGGGCAGACTTTCCTGGCAGCGAAGCGGAGCGCAGCCTAGCCCGCAACGGCGTAAGGCGTCCGGCAATGAAGCTATCGGCGGAGTCGAGCTACTCCGCTTTGAGGCCCTTCGTCCTGTCCTGCTTGATATTGGGCTTGAGCTGCGGCGAGTCCATGGGATCGTGCTTAACGAAGAGTTGCGAGTCGGACTCGGGCGCGGGAACCGGCGTTGGCGGGGCCGGATTCGGCTCCGGCCTGGCGCGCTGATCTGCGCTGTTGTTTTGAGCGCCTTGGCCGGTCTTCACCATGTTCCTGTTGGTCATCAGGCTCTCCGTCGCCCTGCGTTATGGGACTGAGCGAACCCAGCTCCGATTGGCGAAGACAATTTTTGGCGAAACGCTCCCGTCGCCGCTGTGGTTCCGCGGGCGCGCACTATACGCAACAAAGCTGCAACTTACCCTTTCCGTTTGGGAACAAACCTTCCACATAACTTTTCCGGATGCAAAAACGACCTCGCTGCCCCGGAACTTCCGAATCCGCGAATGGTTGTCCAGGCGTAGGGTAAATAACGCCAAGGAGGCAGTAATGGCGGCAACCAACTCGACTTCGAAGCGCGGCTTCGCGTCGATGGACGGACAGCGGCAGCGCGAGATCGCCAGCAAGGGCGGTCGCAGCGTGCCGGCGGAGAAAAGGTCCTTCTCCCAAGATCGCGAATTGGCGTCCGAAGCGGGACGGAAAGGCGGTCAGGCTTCCGGCGGAACGCGCAGTGCGCAAGAGTAACGCCTAGAAAGCTCCATCAGCGATTCAGGGCCGTCGCAGGACGGCCTTTTTTCATTCACAATGTATCATGGAAAACGCCATCAAGCGCATTTCCCACTGAACACAGTTGCAAGTATTCGCTAACGGTTTCTTGGCCCCGGCTAGGATGAAACCGTTCGGTCATCGCGTTTTAGGAAGCCCGCCGGAATGACGAGGCTTCGCCAGCTCAGCACAACTTCCAGGCGGTCCTGAAACTCAATTAGGTGAACCGCTCGATGCGCGCCGAAGCTCAAGCGCGATCCTAGATCGACAGCAACGGCTCAGTAGCCGACCCTTGCAGAGAACGATGTCAGCCCGGACGTCCCGGTTCCTGCGCGGAGGAAGCATTCTTGGACCAGCCCTGATACCCTGATACGGCACAAAAAAGTTTTATGCCTTGAGAATTTTTCGGAACCAACCCGCAACAGCCGCGTTTTCAGTCTAACCGGCCTATTTCTGCCCCCACGGGCCGGCACCTCTAAGGCGTGGTCGTTCATTCGGCCGCGCCTTTTTATTTTCTGGAATTGCTTGTCTGAGTTAAGGGCCTGAAAGAGGGTTGAAAAACGGGAGACCCGAAGAGCCTCCCGTGCGCTGGCGTTAACCGATGGAACTAACGCGTCGTGCCTGTGCCAGTCGCCGGGTTGGCGCTGGTTCCGGTCGTCGTGCCGCTTGGAGGATTGGTCGCACGCGTCCCAGCGCCTATGGTGCTGTCGGTGCCTGTGCTGCTCATGCGTTGGAATTGCGGCGCGGCGTTGAGTTGGTCGCGCGTCATCCGAAGGATGATGCGGTCCGGAGCGCCATCATTGCGCATGGCGCCTGCCGAGCCCGTTGTTGAGGCCGTGCCGCTCGTCGCAGTTGTGCCAGTTGTACCAGCCGTCGTGCCGGCTGTGCTCGACGGCATGGCGCCTGAACTGAACTCGACCGCGTTGAATGGAACAGCCACGTCCTTCTCACCGATGCCGAGGAAGCCGCCGACGCCGATGATCAGGGCATGCGCTCGGCCGTCCCGATCCAGCAAAACGTCGTTCACGTCGCCCACGCGCTCGTTGTTGGCGCCGTAGACGGTTGTGCCGACCAGCTTCGATGACATGAACTGGCCAGGCTGCATCCGCTCGACGACATTGCCGCGGTTGGCGCCCGCCATCGCTGGGGATCCCGATGAGGACGAACTTCCGGACGAGCCCATGGTGGACCCCGATGAACCGGAGGTCGACGATGCGCCCGCCCCAGCCCCTGGGTTCATCGCCGGCGAGCCAGAGGTCGTCGATCCCGATCCGGTCGCTGTCGGGCGATCGGTTGAGCCTGACGACGAAGTTTGGGCGAACGCGGGAGCTGCGGCCAGCGCCGTGGCCATAAGACAAGCCGCAATGGGCGTCTTAATCATTGAGTCTCTCTCCTCCAAGTCAAGGGGGCGATTGCTGCGCGTTCTGCGCGCATACTACTCAACGCCCACGGGCGTTATTTCGTTCAAAGATCTGATCGCCTCGGATGCTGCCCGACACGGGCGGCTAAGTCGCCGCCTCATTCCGCTCAATTTCGGCGCGGGTAGGGTGAGGTCTACGATTGGTGTCTACCTTCGGCCAACGCGAGACACAGGCTCGGCACCCGGCGAAGCTCATGGTTGACAAGCGGGCTGACGACCCCTTCGCAACCCGCAGGAATGCTCCGTTTGCCTTTGTCCTCCAGCCCTTCCTTACGCTCCCGCTCTGGCGCGGACCGCGTGACCGTCGGACTTTGGGGCGCTTCCTTCACAGTAATGCTTGGGATGTCGGCGTCCTTGGATGCGACGGTGGTATTGGTCAGCGGGTCCGAGCGATAAAGAACCTGTCCGAAGCGGTCGCGAAGAATGACCGTTGTCTGGCTGACGCCGACGAGTTCGATCGAAGACACGGCAGTCGGGCGTAGGATCGGCTGTACGATGGGCGATCGGTCGCCTTTCAGCGCCCGATTAACAGGACCGGAGCCCCCGGCGGCGGTCGCAGTCTGAGGCTGAAGCGCGGCGAGCGAAACGTTGGCGGCGTCGGGTGCAAAATTCGCCAGAAACAGAGCAATTCCGGCGATACCGGTGATGTGAGTGAAAGCCTGGAGCATCCTGGCCTCCGGCCGCCCACAAAGGGCGCGTTATCGCCAAGATAACGCAGGCTTGTTCCTTGTGTTCCTGACCCGCCGCACAAGAAGCTTGAAAAAGCGTTTTGGAAGGACATTCGTGAAATCAAGCCCGATGTGCGACACCGCGCCGCTCAGGTTGAAAAAATGCGGAACGAATTGAGCGATCCGACGTTTTTCAGATACCCGGCCATCTGGTCCTCCCCGCATTCCCCTTGTGCATCGGCCGGACCCTTACGGCGGATCAGAATTTCTGATCCGCCTTTTTCTTGGCGTAACCACGCTCTTCGTTCAAACGCAAAACACAAAAGAGCCGACCTTTATGGGGTCGGATGCAGGCAGCTCCAAGCGAGCGAGCAGCTCAAGCTGTCGCATGAGTCTCGCGCCGTCTGGCGCTTTGCTGGAAGAACAGAGCCTGGCTGATGACTGCTGAAACGTTGGCCGGCTGGAACGGCTTGGCGATTAGGAAAGCCGGCTCGGGCCGCTCGCCGGTGAGAAAGCGCTCCGGATAGGCCGTGATGAAAATCACCGGCACTTCGAACGATCTCAAGAGGTCGTTGACGGCGTCGAGACCCGAACTGCCGTCGGCCAACTGGATATCGGCGAGGATCAAGCCTGGCCGCTTGTCGGCGGCCAACTTCACCGCCTCGGTCCGCGTCCGGGCGATACCGGTGACGTTATGGCCGAGGCCCTCGACCAACGCTTCCAAATCCATCGCGATGAGTGGCTCATCCTCGATAATGAGGATCTCGGTCGCCATGTCGGCGGCCAGCTCCCGCCCTGCCTCATCGACGAGTTCGCGGACCATCTCGACGTCCACGCCCAGGATCGCGGCCGTTTCCTCCTCGGAAAATCCTTCGAGGCTAGAGAGTAGGAACGCCTGCCGGGGCAATGGCGTGATCTGGCCGATGCGGACCTCCGCCGGCAGATCGCGCTGGATCTGCTCGCTCTTGCCGTTTACGGAGAGCGAATTCCAGATCCGCGTAAATACCTGAAAGAGGTCCAACCGGACGTTTGACCCTTGATTGATGGTTTCTGGCTCGCTGACGAGCGTCTCAAGCGTCGCCGCCACATAAGCATCGCCCGCCATCTGGCTTCCCGTCAGCGCACGCGCGTAGCGGCGAAGGTAGGGCAAATGTTGGACGACGAGCTGAGCTGTCGACATACGGTCTTCCCCTTGGTCAAGCTTAACAGTATCGCTTCTCTAACCGCACCTAAACGCGCAAGCCGTAAAAAAGTTCCATTTGGAAGGAACTCATTTTGAACGAGCGCGTTATCGCACAATGCGCAAGGGCGCCCGCTCCGTTGGACTCAACCAGCCCAGAGCCGGTAGGGGAACATATAATGATGCATGATCAGGGGAAAAGGCTGGCCAAGGTTTATCCTGAGCCCGCCGTGCAAGAACTTGGCGCTGAACCCACCCTCGATCGTGAGATTCAGGCGCGCATCGGCGACAAGCTGCGCGCCATGTACGACGAACTTCTCGAACAGCCGGTCCCCGACCGTTTCGCCGCCCTCCTCGAGCGCCTCGGCCAGCGCGGGGAGGAGTGATCTGATGCCGCCGGAACCGGCCATCCGCGACGCTCTGCTCGCCGCGGTCCCAAGTTTGCGCGCATTCGCAATTTCGTTGTCCGGCCAGGTGGATCGGGCCGACGATCTCGTTCAGGACACCCTGCTGCGCGCCTTGTCGCACATCGACCGCTTCGAACGGGGCACCAACCTCAACGCTTGGCTGTTCACGATCCTGCGCAACCTGTTCCACTCGGAATATCGTAAGCGCCGGCGCGAGGTGGAGGACCCGGATGGTTCCTACGCGGCCCGCCTGCGCGTACAACCCGAGCAGGGAGCGCGTCTCGACTTCGAGGACTTCCGCTCGGCGCTCGCCAAACTGCCGCATGACCAGCGCGAGGCGCTGCTGCTCGTTGGAGCGTCCGGTTTTTCCTACGAGGAGGCCGCCGCCATCTGCGGCTGCGCCGTTGGCACGATCAAGAGCCGCGTCAACCGGGCGCGCTCCCGCCTCGCTAGCTTGCTCGCCGTAGACGACGCCGAGGATCTGGGGCCAGACCGTATGACGCGCGCCGCGTTGCAGGCAATCGGATAAGCCGATCTCTAGCGGCTCGATCGCGCGGCAAGCTTCGGGCAGGTACGACGGTAGGGCCGACCCTGATTCCCGTTACCGTGAAATGGCCGCCTCCGGCGCGCTGCGGGCGACAGGCGCCTGATAGGGATCGAAATCGGCCTGGGTGGGAGCGGGCGGGCGGCGCGGACGGGACGCCGGCGCGGCGGCGGATGTGTTGAGGCCAAGCCGAGCCGCCAGCGCCAACGCCCTCGCTTCGCTGTAGCGCGCATGGCAGAAGCCGTGCGCGCCTTCGCGGGCGTAGCTGCGGCAGGTTTGCTCGCGATCGGATGAGAAGGCGGCTTGCTCACTCACGATCGGGCGTACGCCTTGCGGCCCGGCGCGATGCGTCAGCACCTTGTAGTTTTCGCGCACAGCCCGGTCGGCCTGACCGCGAGCGTCCTCGATTGCGGCCGCCTGGGGCAGGAGTGCGCTCGGCTCCGGGCCCCATAGGCCGCGCGGATCGACCTCGCAGTCCGCTTCTTGGATCGTGCACGCCTGCGCGGGCGCGTTGACGAGAACCGCGCCGTCGAGGACGTCGAAGGCGATCGGACAGGCAGGCGCATCAAGCGTGTAGCGCGGCACGCCCTCGGGCTTGCCCTCGCTCGCAAGATTCACCAACTCGCCGCTGCCAAGGCTGACCGAGCAGGATTCGACGGGATTGGACGCCTTCGCGCCCAGCAGCGTCACCTTGGCGCGCAGTCCGGCGCCCGAGCGCTCGATCCGAAAGATCCCACTCGTGCCGTTGAGTTTCAGATCGCGGCCGATGACGCTGTCCTCGGAGGGTGACTTGAGAGCGATCGGCTTCGGCGGCGGGGGAGGGGCGGGCTGAGCTGGACCGGCCGGCGCGCTTGGGACTCCCGGCGCTTCCGGTGCGGCCGGGGCAGATCCAGGAGCATACGGTGCCGGGGCCGCCGGGCGTAGCGGGATGGAGCCTGGCGGAACAGGGGCGGGCGCCGGCCGGATGCCGAACAGACGCTCGAAGAAGTTCTGCGCGCCCGCCTCGCCGGCAAGCGTCGCCGAAACCGCTAGCGCGGCGAACGTGAAAAGAAGACGTGACCGACTCATGATGCCAGCAGTGTTGGGTGCAAAGCGAAAAACCGCGATCTCGGCGGGTCCCGTAGCACAGGACGAACCCGCTGGCGAATGACGCCGATGCCACAGGCGCACGCAGCCCATGAAACGAAGCTCAGCTTACCTTGCGGGCCCAAAGTCCCCTCCTTATATCAGCCGCGACGCGGGGCGCGATCTTCAAAACTTGGTCCAACCTGATCGAATTTGGGGATCGGCTCCACAATCGAACGAACAGCCATGGGCCGAGCTGCTTCGGGGCTCGGCGGTCTGCTTGGAGCAAAGTGAGGGATCCCGCCATGGGTAAAGTGATTGGCATCGACCTCGGCACCACCAATTCCTGCGTGGCCGTGATGGAAGGCGCGCAGCCGAAGGTCATCGAAAACGCGGAAGGCGCACGCACGACGCCGTCCATCGTCGCGTTCACCGACGAGGGCGAGCGGCTCGTCGGCCAGCCAGCGAAACGCCAGGCGGTGACGAACCCCGAGCGCACCTTCTTCGCCATCAAGCGCCTGATCGGGCGCACCTTCGACGATCCCATGACCAAGAAGGACATGGGCCTCGTCCCCTACAAGATCATCAAGGGCGGCAACAATGACGCCTGGGTCGAGGCCGACGGAAAGCAATATTCTCCCTCCCAGATCTCCGCCTTCATCCTGCAGAAAATGAAGGAGACGGCGGAGGCGTATCTCGGCCAGCCGGTCACGCAGGCCGTCATCACGGTTCCGGCCTATTTCAACGACGCCCAGCGCCAGGCCACCAAGGACGCCGGCAAGATCGCCGGCCTGGAGGTTATGCGCATCATCAACGAGCCGACCGCGGCGGCGCTCGCCTACGGCCTCGACAAGAAGAAGTCCGGCACCATCGCGGTCTACGACCTCGGCGGCGGCACGTTCGACGTATCGATCCTCGAGATCGGCGACGGCGTCTTCGAGGTGAAGTCCACGAACGGCGACACCTTCCTCGGCGGCGAAGACTTCGATATGCGTCTCGTCGAATATCTCTCGTCCGAGTTCAAGAAGGAGCAGGGCATCGACCTGACGCGGGACAAGCTCGCCTTGCAGCGCCTCAAGGAGGCGGCCGAGAAGGCGAAGATCGAGCTGTCCTCGGCGACGCAGACCGAGATCAACCTGCCCTACATCACGGCGGACGCGAGCGGCCCGAAGCACCTGACGATCAAGCTCTCGCGCGCGAAGTTCGAGAGCCTCGTCGACGATCTGGTGCAGAAGACGGTTGAGCCCTGCCGCAAGGCGCTCAAGGACGCGGGCCTCTCTGCGGGCGAGGTTGACGAGGTCGTGCTCGTCGGCGGCATGACCCGTATGCCCAAGGTCCAGGAGGTGGTGAAGCAGTTCTTCGGCAAGGAGCCGCACAAGGGCGTCAACCCGGATGAAGTCGTCGCCATCGGCGCGGCGATTCAGGCCGGCGTGCTCCAGGGCGACGTGAAGGATGTGCTTCTCCTCGACGTGACCCCGCTCTCGCTCGGTATCGAGACGCTCGGCGGCGTGTTCACGCGGCTCATCGACCGCAACACGACCATCCCGACCAAGAAAAGCCAAGTGTTCTCGACCGCGGAAGACAACCAGAACGCGGTCACGATCCGGGTCTTCCAGGGCGAGCGCGAAATGGCGGCGGACAACAAGCTGCTCGGCCAGTTCGACCTCATGGGGATCCCGCCCGCGCCCCGCGGCGTGCCGCAGATCGAGGTGACGTTCGACATTGACGCCAATGGCATCGTCAACGTGACCGCGAAGGACAAGGCGACCGCGAAGGAGCAGCAGATTCGCATCCAGGCGTCGGGCGGCCTGTCCGAGGCCGACATCCAGCGCATGGTCAAGGACGCCGAAGCCCACGCGGCCGAGGACAAGAAACGTCGCGAACTGGTCGAGGCCCGGAACCAGGGCGAGGCCCTGATGCATGCCACTGAGAAGTCGGTCAAGGAGTACGGCGATAAGATTTCGACAACCGACAAGCAAGGCATCGAGACCGCGATCGAGGCGCTGCGTGGAGCGCTCGGCGGTGAGGACGTGGAGATCATCGAGGCCCGCACCACGGATCTGATGCAGGCGTCCATGAAGCTCGGCGAGGCGATGTATCAAGCGAGCCAAGCCGCGAATCAGGGCGCCGAGCCGGGTCAGGGCGAAGCCGGTGGTCCGAAGAAAGACGACGTCATCGATGCCGACTTCCAGGAGGTCGACGACCAGGACAAGAAGAAGCGGGCGTAAAAGCGCAAATGTGTCATCCCCGGGCCCGTCCCGGGGATCTCAATTCGGAAGGGCCGAGCTCTTCAGGTTCGGGATGGCCGTACCCGGATCCGAGCTTGCGCTGTCCGGGCACTAAAGGGATCACCAAGCCCGGCCATAACAATGTGAGGGGTAGGGGCAGGGGCGCGGATGTCGAAACGCGATTATTACGAGGTTCTCGGCGTCGCTAAAACCGCGAGCGAGTCGGAGATGAAGTCCGCCTTCCGCAAGCTCGCCATGACCCATCATCCGGACAAGAATCCGGGCGACAAAAGCGCCGAAATCAAATTCAAAGAGATCAACGAGGCCTATCAGATCCTCTCCGATGGGCAGAAGCGCGCTGCCTACGACCGCTTCGGTCATGCAGCGTTCGCCGGTGGAATGGGCGCGGGCGGCCCTGGCTTCGGCAACGACTTCTCCGATTTCATGTCGGATATCTTCGATACCTTCTTCGGCGGCGATCCGCGCCAGCGGGGACGAGGTTCCGGCGGGCGCGAGCGCGGCGCAGACCTGCGTTACAACCTCGAAGTCACGCTCGAAGATGCCTTCGACGGCAAGACGGCGACGATCAAGATACCAACGTCCGTCAGTTGCGAGGTCTGCTCCGGAACCGGCGCGAAGGCGGGCTCCAAGCCGCGCCAGTGCCCAACTTGCGGCGGCCACGGCCGCGTGCGCGCGGCGCAGGGCTTCTTTTCCGTCGAGCGCACCTGCCCGAACTGCCACGGGCGCGGCGAGGTGATCGACAACCCGTGCGACGCCTGCGGCGGCGCGGGCCGCATCACCCGCGAACGCACCCTGTCGGTGAACGTTCCGGCAGGCGTGGAGGACGGCACCCGCATCCGGCTCGCAGGCGAGGGCGAGGCGGGCTTGCGCGGCGGGCCGACGGGCGACCTGTACATCTTTCTGTCGATCAAGCCGCACGCCTTCTTCCAGCGCGACGGAGCCGACCTGTTCTGCCGCGTGCCGATCTCCATGGTCACGGCGGCGCTCGGCGGCGACGTGACCGTGCCCACCATCGACGGGTCGGACGCCAAGGTGAAAGTTCCCGAGGGCACGCAATCCGGGAAGCAGTTTCGCCTGCGCGGCAAAGGTATGCCGGTGCTGCGGGCGCGCGACGTCGGTGACCTCTACATCCAGGTCGTGGTGGAGACGCCCCAAAACCTCACCAAGCGTCAGCGCGAGCTTCTTATGGAGTTCGATCAGGCCTCCTCGAAGGAGACCCACCCGGAAAGCGACGGGTTTTTCGCCCGCGTGCGCGAATTCTTCGACGGCTTCAGTGGATCAACTCGGGCCTGATCGCCGTTGACACGGGTCCGGTCGCTCTGTGAGAACGGTTCCGCAAGGATCTCCATCGTGCTTCAACCCATTCAGCGGCCCGCGCCGCGCAAGGCTCCGGTCGGCCTGGACCGCTTCGAAGATGAGACGCGGTTCCTGCGTTCATGGATCGAGCGACCCCTCGTCACGGGCGCCGTCACCCCGTCGAGCAAGATGCTGGCGCGGACGATGGCGAGCTACGTCGACCCGCGCCGGCCGGGGCCCGTCATCGAACTCGGGCCCGGTACCGGCCCGGTCACGGAGGCTCTCGTCCGGCGCGGCGTAGCGCAGGACCGCCTCGTTCTGGTCGAGTACAATCCCGACTTCTGCCGTCTCCTGAAGCGCCGGTTTCCCAAGGCCGCCATCGTTCAGGGCGACGCTTACGACATTGACGAGGCGTTGGCCGGTGTTCTGACCGAACCTGCGGCCGCCATCGTGTCGAGCCTGCCGCTGTTCACTAAACCGCCGCCGGTGCGGCTTGATCTGTTGACTGCCGCGCAGGATCTAATGCAGCCCGGCGCGCCCTTCATTCAGTTTACCTACGCGGTCGTGCCGCCGATCCCCAAAAACCCCCGGCGTTACAGCGCCATGGGCTCCAACCGCATCTGGCTCAACCTGCCGCCCGCGCGGGTGTGGGTTTATCGGAGCCGGTGAGCGCTGGCTTGAGGAGGACGCATCCCGCCGGCCTAAGCCGCGACCCAGCGCATCGCTAAGAAAGCCCACCTGTCAGGGTGTTGACAAGCGGGGATCGGTGAGGAGGAAACGTTTCGGTAGGCTCCTCACTCTAGCTCCGATGAGGCAGCGCCGCCCCTCCCAAATGGGGTATGCAGAGCTCCATAGCCATCGCTGGCTCTTTCACGAACTGTAGTTCGGTCCCGATGTCTCCTGCCGATCCTTGCGACCGTCTGATCGTCGCCCTCGACATGCGGTCCATCACCGAGGCCGAAGAACTTGTCGAAACGCTCGGGGATGCGGTCGGCTTCTACAAAATCGGCTATCGCCTAGGCTACGCGGGCGGGCTCGGCTTTTCGGAGCGCCTGATCGGCGCCGGAAAGAAGGTTTTTCTCGACCTCAAGCTGCACGACATTGGCAACACCGTGATGGAAGGCGTGCAGTCGATCGCAGCGCTCGGCGCAACGTTTCTCACCGTGCACGCCTATCCGCAGACGATGCGCGCCGCCGTGGCCGGCAAGGGTTCGTCACCCCTCAAAATTCTCGCCGTCACGGTGCTGACCTCCTATGACGACCGCGATGCGGCCGAGGCCGGCTACGCCGGGTCCGTCTTCGACCTCGTGGCGGAAAAATCAGCGCAGGCCCGCGACATCGGCATCGACGGCATCGTGTGCGCGGCGACCGAGGCCGAGCGCGTGCGCGGCGTCATCGGTCCCGACCGCCTGATCGTGACGCCAGGCATCCGCCCGGCGGGCGCGGACTCGGGCGACCAGAAGCGCATCGTCACGCCGGCGATGGCGATCCGCTCGGGCGTTGATCACCTCGTGGTCGGCCGGCCGATCACGGGTGCGCCGGATCCACGCGCCGTCGCGGAGGCGATCATCGGCGAGATCGCGCAGGCGATTTGATCCATGCCGATCATATCGATCTTCTATGGTATCGCCGTCAGCATGTATTTTGGCGACCATCCGCCGCCCCACATTCATATCGAGTGCCAGGGTTACGAGGCGCTCGTTCGCATTTCCGACGGCTCGCACGGCGAGCGGGATTTCAGCGGTCTGGTCCAGAAGGACAGACCTGTTCTGAAGCCGCTTCGGGACCCGGCTTACTTCACTCGCGTTTTACTCCAGCGGGGGCGCCAGCTTGGCCGAACGGCTTCGACCTCGCTCCTTGGGCCGTTTACGACGAGATGGCGCGCGAGAACACGCTGACCCGCCGCTTCACGCCGCCCGAGGGAGACGTCGATGCCGAACGGCTACTGGATCGCCCGGATCGCGGTGACGGACCCTGACCGCTACGGCTCTTATGCGAAGGCGCTTCCGGCCGTCGTGGAGGGCTTCGGCGGATGCTTCCTAGTCGCGGGTGGTCGCTATGAGGCGGCCGAGGGCGAGGCGAAGCCGCGCAACGTTGTAATCGCTTTCCACGACTACGAGACGGCCCGCGCTTGTTGGCGTTCAGAGGAGTACGCGGCTGTGGCACGCTTGCGCGAAGGCGCGGCGGTGGTCGAGGTCGTCATTGTTGAGGGCGTCGATCTGTAGCGATTTTTCCGGAGGGAGGTAGGGCGCATGTCGAAAGGGTATTGGATCGCGCGCCTCGACGTGCGCAACGCCGAGGCTTACTAGGGCCTGTTGACATTGAGGATTCCCCCGGCTGACGGGTCATGCTTCAAGCGCCGCTTTGGCGGGGTTGGGGCGATGCTTGAGAGGTCTCGGTTCATGGTGGGCGATGCGGTCTGGGAGAAGATCGCCCCGCTGCTGCCCGGCAAGGCCTCCGATCCTGGGGCGACGGCCAAAGACAATCGGCTGTTCCTTGAGGCGGTGCTGTGGCGCGTGCGAACGGGCGTGCCCTGGCGCGACCTGCCGAGCGATTTCGGCAACTGGAACAGCGTCTTCCAGCGTTTTCGTCGCTGGGTGAAGGGCGGCGTCTTCGCGCGCGTCTTCGAATGCCTGTCCGATGAGCCGGACTTCGAATACGCCCTGGTCGACGGCACTATCGTCACCGCCCACCAAAAGGCGAGCGGCGCAAAGGGGGGACCCGGACCCAGGCCATCGGCCGCTCGCGCGGCGGCCTGACGACCAAGATCGTCGCCCTTGTCGACGCCCTCGGCACCTTGGTGCGCTTCGTCCTGCTGCCCGGCCAGCATCACGACAGTGTCGGCGTGCGGCCGCTGATCGAGGGCGTCGCCTTCGGGGCTCTGCTCGGCGACAAAGCGTTCGACGCGGACTGGCTCAGGGCGGACCTTGACGATCGCGGTGCCGCAGCGGTGATCCCGCCCAAGGTCAACCGCAAAACCATCATCAGCTTCGACCGCGACATGTACCGCTGGCGCCACCTCATCGAGAACACCTTCGCCAAGCTGAAGGAGTTCAGGGCCGTTGCCACGCGTTATGACAAGACAGACACCAGCTACACCGCCACCATCCACCTCGCGGCTGCGATCATCGCTTCACGCTGAACGTCAACAGGCCCTAGAACTACGTCGCCGCGAATGGCGCCGCCTTCGCCAATACGGTTGGGCGGTGTCCGGTCCAGGGTGGCCCCTCGAGACGGTGGCCGGCACGTCGCGGCAGCGCACGTGACAATCGAGTTTTCCTCTTACCAAGCCGCGGCGCGCGCCAAGGAAGACGGGGCGGAGATCGACCTTGTCGTGGTCGAAGGCCACGACGGCCCGCAGCCCAGATGACCGGCCTAACCGGCGTTACGATCCGCCCAGGCCGCGCGGACAAGCTCGCAACGCTCGTGCCGGAGTGCTTGCCGCCGGATCTCGCTACGTTTCTCCGCTGCGAGCGCACCCTGTTCGAACTCGCGAGCCGAGCGGATCGCCATGGCGAAGGTGCTTTGAGCGCCGCCCACGCGGCTGTCGTCCGCGCGGGGCTTCCGAAGCTTCCAGCTTTGCAGGCTGGGGCGAGGCCGCTATACCGGCCCGGCGACAGAGGACAGGGCGATGACCGAGATGCGGCTCGTGGTGGTCGGCGCCGCCGGGCGCATGGGGCGGATGCTGATTCAGGCTATCCACGAAACGGACGGCTGCCGCCTCGCGGGCGCCATCGAACGCGGGGGATCGGTGGCGCTGGGCCAGGACGCGGGTCTTCTGGCCGGCGTCGGCAAGGCTGGCATCGAGATCACGGATGATCCGGCGCTTGCATTCATCGAGGCGGACGGCGTTCTCGACTTCTCCGCGCCCGCCGCGACGGTCGCCTTCGCAGACTTGGCTGCCAAGACGGGCCTCGTGCATGTGGTCGGCACCACGGGATTGTCGGAGGACGATTTCGGCCGGCTCCGGGCCGCCGCCCGGCGCGCGCGCGTCGTCCAGTCCGGAAACATGTCGCTCGGGGTCAATCTCCTGGCCGGCCTTGTCCGCAAGGTGGCGGCGACCCTCGGCCCGGACTTCGACATCGAAGTCTTGGAAATGCACCACCGCATGAAGGTCGACGCGCCTTCCGGCACCGCACTCCTCCTCGGCGAGGCGGCGGCGCAGGGGCGGGGTGTGTCGCTGAAGGAGCGCTCCGTGCGCACCCGCGACGGGCACACCGGGCCGCGGCGGGACAACGACATCGGCTTCGCCACGCTGCGTGGCGGTTCGGTGGTCGGCGAGCACAGCGTCATCTTCGCCGGGCCGGGCGAGCGGGTCGAACTCACCCACCGCGCCGAGGATCGGGCCATTTTCGCGCGCGGCGCGGTCCGGGCCGCGCTGTGGGGCCGCGATCAAAAGCCCGGTTACTATACGATGGCCGACGTGCTCGGTCTCGCCAACCTTTAACGGAATATCGAACGGAACCGCCTGATGGAGCGTCTCCTCGTCCTCGTCCGCCATGGGCAGAGCCAATGGAATCTGGAAAATCTGTTCACCGGTTGGAAGGATCCCGACCTCACCGATCTGGGCGTCGAGGAGGCGCGCACGGCCGGGCGGCGCTTGAGCGAACGCGACATCCGCTTCGATATCGCGTTCACCTCAGTGCTCACGCGCGCCCAGGAGACATGCCGCCTGATTCTAGAGGAGATCGGCCAGCCGAACCTTGAGACCCTGCGCGACCAGGCGCTCAACGAGCGCGATTACGGCGATCTCTCCGGCCTCAACAAGGACGACGCCCGCGCCCGCTGGGGCGCGGACCAAGTCCACCTCTGGCGCCGTTCCTACGACGTGCAGCCCCCCGGCGGCGAAAGCCTCCGCGACACGGTGGCGCGCGTGCTGCCCTACTACGTGCAGGAATCCTGCCCCGCGTGATGCGCGGCGAGCGCGTGCTCGTGGCGGCGCACGGCAATTCCTTACGCGCACTCGTCATGGTGCTCGACCGTCTGACGCCGGACACCATTCCGGGCATGGAGCTCGCGACCGGCCTGCCGCTGGTTTACCGACTCAACGCCGATACGACGGTTGCCGACAAGCAGGTGCTGGAGACGTGAGACCGCGATGAGCGCGGCCCCGGTTCCGCTTGCGCCCGGTCTCGTTCACGTCCCTGGCTACCTCGACCAAGCGGGCCAAGCGGCGCTCCTCGACGCGATCCACGCCGTCCTCAAGGCCGCGCCGCCGTTCACGCCGCGGATGCCGCGCACGGGAAAACCGTTTTCGGTGCGGATGAGCAACTGCGGCCCGCTCGGCTGGGTGTCGGACGAGCGCGGCTACCGCTACCAGCCGACGCATCCCGAGACAGGCGCGCCATGGCCGCCCATGCCTGACGCCGTGTTGAGCGCCTGGGGGGACCTCGGCGGCTATGCGCGACCGCCTGAAGCCTGTCTCATCAACATCTACGACGAAAAAGCCCGCATGGGCCTGCATCAGGACCGGGACGAGGCCGATCTAGACGCCCCAGTGGTTTCGCTGTCGCTGGGCGACACGGGCGTATTCCGGTTCGGCGCCACGGCGCGGCGCGGCCCGACGCGCACGATCCGGCTTGCGTCCGGGGACGCGCTGGTGCTGGGCGGGCCGTCGCGGCTCGTCTTTCACGGGGTCGATCGCGTCATCCCTGGAAGCTCGGCGCTGCCCGCCTTAGAGAAACAACGGATTAATCTGACCTTGCGGCGGGTCACAACGGGCGCTTGACCCATCTTCGCCGCTTTTGAACCGTCTTGTCCTTGCGCCCGTCTTCGCCCGAGTTGAGCCACATGCCAAATGTTCGCGACGCCCTCGTCCTCCTTACGCTCGCGCTTGCGACGCCCCTTTGCGCCGCCGAGACGGTTTTTCCGCCTGGCTCCCGCGTCGGACTCGCGCCCTTGAAGGAGATGGAGCCGTCGAAACGTTTCACGGGCTTTGAGAACCCGGCGAAGGGTGCCGCGATCACCTTCATCGAGATGCCGCGCGAAGCGTACCAGAGCCTCGCCCACGACCTGACAGCCGAAAACCTGAAATCACAGGGCTTCGCGCTGACGGCGCGGGAGACATTGAAGATCGGGGACTCCGAGGCGATCCTCCTCTCCGGGGAGCAGACCGGTTTGCCCCTTCGCAAGTGGATGCTCGTAGCGGCCAACCCGTCGATGACGGCTCTGGTCGTCGCGCAGGCGCTGCGCAGGGGCGACGCGGAAACCTACACGGATGAGGAGATGCGTGACGCGCTCAAAAGCGTCGCGTTCCGGGCGCCGCTCGCGATCGAGGATCAAATGGCGGCCCTGCCGTTTCGGCTAGACGCGCTGGCCGGGTTTCGGCCGGTGCGCACCATGGCCGGCAACTCGCTCCTGCTCACCGAAGGGCCGCGCGACGTGATCGCGGCGGCCGAGCAGCCAATGCTGATCGTCGCCAAGTCCGTGGACGCGGGCCCCGGCCCGGACAAGCGGGACGCTTTCGCCCGAAGCGCGCTCGCTTCGAACGAGTTGGTTCGGGACCTGGTGGTCGAACGCGCGCAAGGCTTCCGGCAGGGCGGCGCCGACTGGCATGAGATCGTCGCGCGGGGACAGCATGCCGGCTCGAACCAGCCGGTGGTGGTGGTGCAGACGATCCGCTTCGCCCCGGACAGCTACGTACGCGTCCTGGGCATTGCCCGCGCGGAGACGCGCGACGCGGTCTTGCCGCGGTTCCGGGCCGTCACCGACGCCTTGACGATCGAGGAAGGGCGTCCTTAGGCCGCTTCCCCCGATGGCCCGATAGGCTCCGTGGATATGCCGCATTTTCAGCTTTCGCCGGACTGCAAGGCGCGTCCACGCTGGCGCAGGGCCGCGGAGCCCAGGACGGCACACGCGAGCCCGGCCTAAATCGCGCCGGCCATGAATCCGGGCACTTGCAACCTGCGCTGGCCGACCTAGCGCGTCACCTCAGCCGGCGTTTGCTCATAGCCCGTAAGAACACGTAGAGGTGACGGCAGGCAACCATGCTGTTAAAATTTACCTTTCCACTTGCGACAAAGCGGGAGTTCAGCAGGGCACTAGTTTCCGTCCACAAACGCTAAGACTTTGGACTATCTGTGGAATCGGCGCTTTTGCGCAAGCGTGGGCCGACGGTGTCAGGTAGACTTTGGGTCGCTGAGTCCAAACCAACCTGTCACCGCCGGAGCCGACAATGCGCCAAGACCGCACTGTCCAAACCAGCCTATTCGATGTGTTCGCCAAACACGAGATCGGCGGCGAGCTGAAGAAGGCCTCGAAGTGGCTGGATGAGCATCCGACCCTGCTCGGCCTGGTCGCAGCGGACCTCCGCCGCGACGGGGTGCAAGAGACCGGACGGCACGGTCTGCCCGCTGAGGCGGTGCTGCGCTGTGCGCTTCTCAAGCAGTACCGCCAGCTGAGCTACGAGGAATTGGCCTTCCATCTCGAGGACTCCGCGTCGTTTCGGGCCTTCGCCCGACTGCCGTGGCCGTGGAGCCCGAAGAAGTCGGTGCTGCACAAGACGATCAGCGCGATCCGAGCCGAAACCTGGGAGGCGATCAATCGGACGCTGCTGGCGAGCGCTCGGCAGGAGAAGCTGGAGGACGGCAGCATCGTGCGGCTGGACAGCACGGTCACGGCAGCGCTGATGCACGAGCCGAGCGACAGCAGCCTGCTGTGGGACGCCGTACGGGTGATGGTCCGCCTCTTGAAGCAGGCCCAGGCGTGGATGGGCGACATCGCCCGCGCCTGGCGCGATCATCGCCGCGCGGCCAAGAAGCGATGGAGGGCTATCGAGTTCACCCGCGGACGGCCGAAACGGGTGCCGCTCTATCGCGAGCTGATCGAGATCACGCGCAAGACCTTGGCCTATCTGCGCGGCGCCGCGGCGCGGTTGGCCGGGACGAGCAGCCCAGCGGTCGTCCTCTGGCAGGCCAAGGTCCGTCACGATGAGCCGCTGATCGAGAGGGTGATCGCGCAAAGCGAGCGGCGGGTGCTCTGCGGCGAGGCGGTGCCCGCCGGCGACAAGCTGGTCAGCCTGTTCGAGGCGCATGCCGACATCATCGTCAAGGGCAGCCGCGACGTTGATTACGGTCACAAGCTCAACCTGACCACCGGCAAAAGCGGCTTGATCCTCGACCTGGTGATCGAAGCGGGCAACCCGGCCGACAGCGAACGGCTCTTGCCCATGTTGGAGCGCCACATCGCCGCTTACGGCGCGGCGCCGCGTCAGGCAGCGGCGGATGGCGGCTTTGCCAGTCGCGATAATCTGAGCCAGGCAAAGGCTTGCGGCGTCCGCGACATGGCCTTCCACAAGAAGAGCGGTCTCAAGATCGAAGACATGGTCCGCAGCCACTGGGTCTATCGCAAACTGCGCAACTTCCGCGCGGGCATCGAGGCCGGCATCTCCTGCCTCAAGCGGGCCTACGGCTTGGCCCGCTGCACCTGGCGCGGGCTCGACCACTTCAAGGCCTATGTCTGGTCCTCGGTGGTGGCCTACAACCTCGTTGTCTTCGTTCGCCTGCGATCAGCCTGACGCCTCTCCGGCGGATCAACGAAGCGGCAAACTGGCAATCGCCAGGTCTTCCCTATGCCTGATTGCCCGCTGGCAAGCCCTTCGTAGACCACTCTTGTGCTTCGGATCGAGCAAAAGCCCGCAACAACACCCATGAGCCGGTCAGAAAGCTTGCGCCAAACTCTCAAACCAAGCGCGAAAACGGTGGTTTATGGACGGAAACTAGGCTAGCAGTTGGCGACCATCCGGTTCCAGGCTCCAGAGGGCCCGGCTCAATGCAGCCGCCAAGGGAGGTTCCAATGAAGAGAGCGATCACATTGGCCGGAGGCGGGCCTGCAGCGGGACTTCATATCGGCGTTCTCGCACGACTGGCCGAGGCTGGAGTCAAGTTCGATGTATGGGCGTTATCCTGCATAGGCGCTTGGGTGGGCTTGGTCTACAATCAATGCGACCCTGGCAAAGAAGTCGAGCAAACGTATAAGTTCTTCAAGGATGGCGTTTTCCGCGACGACCTGACTTACTCTAGATTCCCGATTAACAGTGTATTCGGTCCTGATTGGCTTGCTAATTACAAATCTTTGGTGAGATTTATCACAGACCCATCTACCTACGAAAACATAATATTACCAGGAAAGATTATAGATGCTTATAAAGAAACACTGCTTTTCATGTTGGATCGCCCTAGATGGACGGAAGGAGATTTCAATCAGCTTCTACTCAATCATGGGTTGGCGGTGAATCCTTTCATCCGCTTCGTAACCTCCATGATGTATCTCTCCGAGGTCGGTGGCCTGGCCAGAATTCATTACCCCGACAGCGTTTTCCTGAAGAGCATAAATTTTGACAAACTCAAGAATGCCGAACCTTTCATATTCCACAACGCCTATAACCTGACAACAAATGAACTTGATCTGTTCTGCAACAAGGACGTCGAACATTGGAGAAATAAAGGATATAAGCCGATCAGTGCATCCTCTTTGTGTGCTTGTTCGGCCCTACCCTATATCGAACAGACCGTTAAAATTAATGGTGACACCTATTGTGAAGGAGCTCTCATCGATACAGTAAATTTCAAAAATCTTGTTGAAGATCATCCTGATCTCGATGAAATCTGGATCAGCAGAATTGTTGATGAAAAGCAAATTCGAGAGCCAAAAAACCTTACCGATGCTCTTGCGAATCTATGCCAACTCTTTGCAGCTACCGTAGGGGAGGATGATATCAAGTTATTCAAGTACCATGTTCGGGAAGAAAATAAATGGCATGGCACAATAGTTGAAATCCAGGTCGGCAGAAACATCAACTTTGAGTGGTGCCACTCGAATCTCGACCTCGGCGTGAAACTGGGAAGGGACGCGGCGGGTGCGGCCTATGCACGATATTTGGAAGAGACTAAGGGACAAATAAACACAGCGAAGGAAGTCAAAATCATCAGCACGCAAGATCAGGCGCAGGACCGTGCGGATGAGCGAAAATCAATACAGCTGGTCAAGTAGAGTTTCCGCGTCCCTGAAGTCCTGCATATCGAGCCCTTCGGTGAACCAGCCATGGATAGGCGCGAGGACGGCGCGCGCTTCGTCGTGCCTACCCTGGTCGGTCAAGAGGGAGGCAAGATCCGTCGCGGCTCGAAGCTCCAGTGAGCGGGCGTGTTGGTCTTTTGCGGTTGTCAACGCTTGAGTCAGCAAGGATTGCGCATGGGTCCGGGCGTCCGGCCCGCCATGGACGAGCAGTGCGCGCGCCTTTAGGCGATAGAGCTCAGCCTCGAAGATCCGTTCAGCGTTGTTTTCAATGACAGCGAGCCCTTGCTCGATCACCTCCAGCGCCGCCTCGGGCTGCCCCCGAAGCAAAAAGGCCGGGCACAGGAGAACATCGAGGGCCGTCACGCCGAGTTGATAGCCCGCACCGCGGTACTCATTCAGCGCGCTCTTCACGTCCTCAAGCACGCCGCTTGAGGGGTCAGCTACGGCCTTGCAGATGCCCCGGACGGCGCGTGACAGGCCCCGCCACTGCCGGAACCCGTGCTCCTCCGATAAGGCGAGACAGCGCTCGGCGTACTCGCACGCAACTTGTCCGGCTCGCCGCGAAGCGCATGCAGGACAGAGGCATAGTAGCAGGCGTAAGCCCGCGTGTGCGGATGGTCGATCGTCTCGGCGCGCTGGAGGGCGGCGGTCATGCGTGCGACCGCCGTGTCGACATGACCGAGTATCCAGAGAGCCCACGACATGAGCGACAGCCCAGCCACGCCGGCGTCCTGGCCGGCGGCCCGCGCAGCCTGCCTATCGGCCTCGCCGCTCGCGTTGAACGCCTCGACAGCACGTTCGCTGACATGACAGGCCTCGACGGCGCGCCCCATGAAGAGGAGAATCATGGCCTGCCCGCGCATCGCATTCAGCAAGGCCGGCCGGTCGCCGCGCGCTTCGGCGAGTTCCAGCAAAGTCGCGACCGCTTCCCGGGCCTGCGGCAGCTCGCCCCGCACGACACTCGCGGTGGCCAGCCAGAACATGACCTGGAGATACTCGGGCGGATCTCCAAGGCGCTCGCATAGCTCGCGAGCGCGGGCGAAGGTCGCCATGGCCCGACCCGAGGCTGGACCTTGCGTCGCGATCAGGCAGGGGCCCATCGCAACCTGAAGATCAAGCTCCAGCCGATCCTTCGCGGCGCTGTCCGGGAACAGGCCCATGCACTCGAGGCCGCGCTGCAAGTGCGCGACCGCCTCCAAGTTGGCGGAGCGCATGGCGGCCTTCTGGCCGGCCTGAAGCCAGTAACCTACGGCCCTGCCGCTCAACCCGGCTTCGGTCAAATGGTGCGCCAGGGTTTCGGGCTGAGCCTCCACCACATCCGCGAACTGCCGTTCGAACGCGCTCGCGATGGTCGCATGCAGTTCGGCGCGGCGGCTCTTGAGGAGCCCGGAGTACGCCGCGTCTCGTACCAGCACGTGCTTGAAGGCATAGACAGCCTCGGGAACCTCGCCCCGGCAGAACACCAACTCCGATCGAACCAACTCGCTAAGCGCCTCCTCCAGCTTCTCTCGCGGCAGCCCGGCGACCGCGCTTAGCAGCTCATACGAGAACTCGCGGCCCACGACAGCGCCGATTTGCGCCACATCCCGGACCGGCGCGAGCCGGTCGAGCCGCGCCATCAGAGAGGCATGCAAGGTCGTCGGGATCGCCAGCGACGGCAGCGGGCGGTCGAGCACATAATCGCTGCTCCGCTCGCGCAAGAGCCCGCTTTCGAGCACCGTCTTGGTCAGTTCTTCGATGAACAGCGGCACGCCGTCAGTGCGGGCGAGAATTTCGCTCATGACCTCCTCAGGCAGCGGTTTGCCGCCCGTGACCCGCTCGATCAACGCCGCCCCGTCGCGTCGGCCCAAGCGGGTCAGCGGCACCGTGCTCACATGCGCATGACCAGGCCAGGGGGGCGTAAACTCCGGCCTCGCGGTAATGAGCAGCAGCAGGTGCAGACGTGGCGCGCGCTCCACCGCAAGCGCCAGCAGTTCCAGAGACGTCGGGTCGATCCAATGGGCGTCCTCGAAGATCATCAACACCGGCTGCTGGGCCGCGAGGCTTTCGATCTGGGCCAGAAGCGCCGCCAAGGTCCGCTCCTTGCGCTTCTGCGGGTTCAGGTCCGGCAGGGCATGGCGATCGTCGGCCGGCAAGGACAGAAGATTCGCCAGGAGCGCCACGCGATCCGTGTCAGCGCCGGTCGGCGCAAGGAGAGCTTCAAGCTTGGCGAGCTTGTCCGCGGGGGAATCGCCGCGCTCGAACCGGGCGGCCCGTTCGAGCTGGCCAATGAAGGGAAACAGCGCGCTGTTGGTGTGATGCGACGAACAGAACAGGCGCAATGTGATGTGGGGGCCCCCTCGGATGCGCTCTTCGAGCGCGAGGGCGATGTGCGACTTGCCGATTCCCGGCTCTCCCGTGAGCACCACGACCCGCCCTTCGCCCAAGCGCGGCGCGGCGCCAACGGCGCAGACAGCAGCTCGATCTCCTCGTCTCGCCCGAGAAGCGGCGTCAGGCTGGCCTTATGCAGCGCAGCGAAGCGGCTTTCCACGCCGCTCGTTCCCAGGACCTGCCAAGCCGGGATCGGCTCCGCCCAGCCCTTGAGCGCGATAGGACCGAGATCGCTGTAGTGGAAGTGTCCCCCGGTCAGCCGGCGGGTGTTCGCGCAAATCACGACCGTGCCGGGCACGGCGAGCGTTTGCAGGCGCGCCGCGAGGTTCGGCGCCTCGCCGACGACCGATTGCTCTTGCGCCGTGCCGTCGCCGATCATGTCGCCGACAACGACAGTCCCCGTGGCGATGCCGATCCGAAGCTGCAACGCAACGTCGATCTCTCCATGGAGATGAGACACGGCCTCGATCAGCATGAGCCCGGCGCGCACCGCTTGCTCGGCGTCATCCTCATGCGCGTGGGGATAGCCGAAATAGGCAAGGACGCCGTCTCCCATATGTCGGGCGATGTATCCCTGGTGACGGTCGATCACCTCGGCGATGCAGGTGTAATACGCTCCAATCACCTTCCGCATGTCCTCAGGGTCCAACTGCGCCGAGAGGGCCGTCGAGCCGACCAGATCGCAAAACATCACCGTAAGCTGGCGTCGCTCGGCGTTGTCCCGCGGCGTGGTCTGGGATGAGGCTCGGGGACCGGCGGGCGGGGCTCCGCGCAGTCCCGCGGTCGCGCGGAGGATCTTGCGGCGATGCCCGAGGAGGACGCCGAGTTCCTTGAGATCTTGGTCCGTCAGATCGCGAATGACGCTCAGGTCGACGGCGTTCTCGACGAAACGCTCGGCGTACTCTCCGAGACCAAGTGACGCGAGCCATTCCGCAATGCTTCTCATAATCCAGTCCAGGGCGCCTGCCTCGCGCCCTGATTATAGCAGACAGTTGCCCGGAAGCACGAATGGGCGAGTCGTCTCGGCCCAGGGGTGTTGCGCTCAGGGCTCTCGTCCGCAAGGGGCTGCCTTGCGCAAGGGGGTGGGGCGGTGGAGTCCTGCCACCACGATTGCGAGCGCCGGCCTCGACCTTGTAAAAGTCGGTTTGATCTTTTACATGATGAGGATCGACATTTGGCCGGACGATCGGGCCGTTTCGCTTTGGCTTGGCCGGGCGCACGTTCAGACTTCTTCCAAACATCGACGAACCAGGGTTCGGGGCCGCGCTATCGCGCGCCTTTGCGCTCACGTGCATCCGAACTAGCGAAAGGACTACCCCGATGATTACGGGCACCGTGAAATTCTACAACGACCAAAAAGGCTTCGGCTTCATCCAGCCGGACGACGGCTGCAAGGACGTGTTCGTCCACGCCACCGCGCTCGAGCGCGCCGGCATGCGCGGCCTCGTCGAGGGCCAGAAGGTCTCCTTCGACACCGCCGAGGACCGCCGCTCCGGCAAGATCGCCGTCAACACCATCCAGACCGCGTAAGGTCGGACGGCCTGCGCGCCGGCTCGCCCGCGCCGACCCTCAGAGCCGTCCCCCCGCAGGGGACGGCTTTTTGTTTCATGCCCCTCCGGAGAGGCGTCGCCCCTCTCCGGGAAGGCATCCGACATGGAGGACTCCCATGTACATGTCCAGGAAGCCCGCTTCCGCGAAATCCGTCATGTTCGCGGTGAGTTACGACGACGGGCGCACCGCCTACTTCGTGATTGAAAACCATGGCAAACCGGGCAACGATCACCTTGTGGGCGCCATCGCGAAGGAGCGCCAGGAGCAGGGCGTTCTTCCCCCAGGCGCCATTACGGGCATTAGGCGCGTGCGGTGACCGAATCTTGGCATGGTGTCGTCTGCAACTTCAGCCAAGACGAATAGAGAGCAGGCGCTCAACGACAAGGGCTCTGGCGAATGGCTCGACATGGCGCAAACGTCCAACGGACCACGCTGGAACGGCTTCGCAGCCGATGGCTTGCTCGCAAGACCCGATGCGCGGAACGCAACGCGCTGAATGCTCGTCCGGAGCACGCCTAACCTTGCCGGGCGCTCTCGCGGCCCTCCCACTTCTCGATCAGGATCCGTAAATCCTCGGGAAGCGGATCGTCCAGCACCTCCGCATAGATGCGAGCCAGATTGCGCGCGATTGCGAGGCGAACATTGGCTCCCTCGTCTGCTCTGCGATCTCGGAAAGGATTGAAACTGCGCTCTTCCATCCTAGTCGAACGGCTGGCGCGGCCAGCCGTTTCAGCGGAGCCGTGGAATTTTTATAAGCATCCGGAACGTGGTGACTTTCTGATGCATCCCGGCGGTGGTTGGCGCTGGAGCAGGTAGGGCGGCTGGTGTGGCCCAAGGCTTGGCGGTTTGGAGGAGGCGTCTGGCGTCCCCCAACCCGCTTCGGGACGCCCCAGCTCATAGACGAGAATGGGCTCGGCGCGCTTTCCTGCCGTTCTTCCCGGCCCGGCGCTATACAGCTGCACGGCATGGCTGAGACGGGACGGGCACGGCCTCATGGCGAGCGCCAGCTCAGGACTGCAAACCTGCGTTCGACCGCGGCGACATAACAGTCGTCGCGCGGATGCGTTCCGGCGTGCGCCAGCCGTAACCTTCTTTGCTCTGAGGTCGAGCCCGAGCACTTGCTCACGCATTGCCTCTCTGGGAAAGCGCTTTCCCTTGGCCAAGAGCGGCGACGCGATGTTGGAATCGCAGCCCGGAACGATCCATCAGTGTTGCCGTTGAAAAGCAGATGGAGCGGATCAAAGAGGCTGCCGTGAACAACATCATCTACATCATCGGGCTGATCGTCGTCGTCATAGCGATTCTGTCGTTCTTCGGGTTGAGATAGACGGGTCGGTCCAACGATCGGCGACCTCGGCGCCGGGTTCGGCAGAAGGGGTTGCGGCCTAACACCCTGCTCGGTGGAGCAGGTATAGGATAAGAGCCTCGCAAGCTCAGATCCTACACCCGCTCCCCCCAAACCAGACGCCGAGCAGAGCGGCGAGCGCCACAAGCGCGAGAAATAGGTTGAGGACGACCAGAACGACGGGCGGCAGGCGCGGCACGTCCGGGTTCGGCGGCGGGGCGCCGACGAAGAGCTGCCGCCAGACGCCGGCGACGAAGCAGAAGGCGCTGAACAGGATGAGGGCCGTGCCCGTGGCGGCGATGATCCAGCCAGGGACGAGGCCCTCCAGCAGCTTTCGTGCGCCGATCCCGCTGGCGAGCGCCACAAGACCGGTCCGCACCCACGCCGCATAGGTGCGCTCGGCCGCGAACACGGTGCGGTCGGCGGCCAGTTCGGTGCGGCGGTCGGCGCTGTCCTTCGTGCGCTCGGCGGCGTGAGCGGTGCTTTGCGCGGCCGCCTTGGTCTGGTCGGCGCTCTCTTTCAGGTGCTCTTGAACCGGCTCCGCCATGCCGCCTCCGCCGAGGTTACAGCCGACGCAGCGCCACCGATTCGATGCGGTGGCTCGCGCCCTTGCGCAGGATCAGGCTGGCGCGCTGGCGCGTCGGGAGGATGTTTTCGCACAGATTGACGAGGTTGATGCGGCTCCACAGGGTGTCGGCGACCTCTATGGCTTCAGATTCCGAGAGGTCGGCGTACTTGCGGAAATAGGACAAGGGATCGCGGAACGAGGTATGGCGAAGCCTTAGGAAACGGTTGACGTACCAGCGGTGCAGATCCTCCTCTTCGGCGTCGAGATAGATCGAGAAATCGAAATAATCCGAGACGAAGGGAATGGCCGCCCCATCCTTCGGCATGCGGGCCGGCTGGAGCACGTTGAGGCCCTCAAGGATGAGAATGTCGGGACCGTCGACCGCGACCTCCTCGCCCGGCACCACGTCGTAGACGAGGTGCGAGTAGAGCGGCGCCGCCACGTTGCGCTTGCCGGCCTTGATGTCGGCCAGGAAGCGCAGGATTTTTCCGGTGTCGTAGCTTTCGGGAAAACCCTTGCGGTCCATCAGGCCGAGCCGTTCCAGCTCGGCGTTCGGCAACAAGAAGCCATCGGTGGTGACGAGATCGACCTTCGGGGTGTTGGGCCAGCGGGTGAGGAGCGCCTGGAGAACGCGGGCGGTGGTTGATTTCCCCACGGCCACGGAGCCCGAGACCCCGATGATGTAGGGAACCTTCTCCTGCTTTTCCGCCAACAGAAAGCGCTGCGTCGCCTTGAACAGTCCTTGCGTCGCCGCAACGTAGAGCGAGAGCAGGCGCGACAGCGGCAGGTAGATTGCGATCACCTCGTCGAGCGAGATCGGATCATGCAGGGATTGCAGCCGCCACACTTCCTCGGCCGTGAGCGTTAGCGGCGTGTCGGCGCGGAGCCTCGCCCAGTCGTCGCGCGAAAAGGTGCGGTAGGGCGAGAGGTCTTCCTCGGGCGGCGGCGCGACCGTGTTCCGCTGATCCATCAGGCCACCTTTGGGCGAACGATCATCCGCCGCGCGCCGCTTTTTCGGCGAGGCCCGACTGCGCCGTGCGCCGCTCCAGTTCCGCCATGACATCCTGCAACGGGACGCCGCCCGCCTGCAACACGACGAGCAGATGGTACAGCACGTCGGCGGCTTCCGCCACGAGCGCGGCTGCGGTCGCCCTGCACGGCGGCGATGGCCGCCTCCACGGCTTCCTCGCCAAGCTTCTTGGCCGCGCGCGCCGGGCCGTCCGCGATGAGTTTCGCCGTGTAGGACTTTTGGGGCGAAGCCGCGGCGCGCTCCGCGACGATGCGGGCGAGGTCGGCGAGGGTAAAGGCGGTCATCAGTCCATCCGCATCGCGAGGCCCGCGCGGGCCATATGCGCCTTGGCCTCAGCGATCGAATACTCGCCGAAGTGGAAGATCGAGGCGGCGAGCACGGCGCTGGCGTGGCCCTCGCGCACGCCATCAACGAGGTGATCGAGCGTGCCGACGCCGCCCGAGGCGATCACCGGCGCCGACACGGCATCCGCGATGGCGCGGGTGAGCGCGAGGTCGTAGCCCGCCTTGGTGCCGTCGCGGTCCATGGAGGTGACGAGCAGTTCGCCGGCCCCGAGCGCAACCACCTCTTGGGCGAACGCCACCGCGTCGATCCCGGTCGGCTTGCGCCCGCCGTGGGTAAAAATCTCCCAGCGGCCGGGCGCGCCGTCCTGCGACACCCGTTTGGCGTCGATGGCGACCACGATGCACTGATCGCCGAATTTTTGCGCCGCCTCGCGCACGAAGCCCCGGTTGTTCACCGCCGCCGTGTTGATCGACACCTTGTCGGCCCCGGCAAGCAGCAGTTGGCGGATGTCCTCAACGGCGCGCACGCCGCCGCCGACGGTGAGCGGCATGAAACAGGCCTCGGCCGTGCGCCGGACCACGTCGAGCAGGATGCCGCGCGCCTCGTGGCTCGCGGTGATGTCGAGGAAGCACAACTCGTCCGCGCCCGCGGCGTCATAGGCCTTCGCGGCCTCGACCGGATCGCCGGCGTCGCGCAAATCGACGAAGCGCACGCCCTTGACGACGCGCCCGTCCTTGACGTCGAGGCAGGGGATGAGGCGGATTTTGAGCACGGCGAGTTAGGGTCAATCAAAGTCGTACGGACGCGTGAGCATCTCATCCCGCGTGAACGGGCATGTATCAGGAAATGCTGTTTGGGAGAGACCAGTTTCGCGGATCGCTTCCAAGCGCGCCCCCGGTAGGCTCGCGCGACAGCTTCATCGAGGCGGGGCCGCAGCCCTGGATTGTCATCGAGAATTTCCGCCGCATGGACCCGATGGAGTTCAATCGAGTTGGCCCAACTCCGGCTGCGAAGGTTCGGCTGATGCTCCCATTTCAGCATGTGGAGCAGGATCAGCCGGTAGAAACTCACCAGCTCGGAAAACTCCGAACGCGCCAAGCCTTTCGATCTCCTCCGCTACATTCTCGCGATCCACGTCCGCAAGACGGCCTTCGCGGATGGAGGCCGCCTGCTCCAGCGCCCAGGTGTAGAAATCGCGCTCATAGGTCGCGCGGTCGGGTTCTCGAACTTCGCCGCTCGACCGCGGTTTGGATCGTGCCAGCGTCATGCTTGTCTCCGTCGCGCCCATCGTAGCACGGCGGACTGGGTCAGGTCGCCTGCGGCTGCGCTGCGCCTGGCGGCTGCGCCGCGTTTGCCCGCCGGATCAGCGCCAGCGCCTCGCCCGGATCGATACGTCCGTCATAAAGCGCGCGGCCGGTGATGGCGCCGGCAAGCGCGGCGCAGTCGGGCTCCAGCAGGCGTTCGATATCGGCCATCGACGCGAGACCGCCCGAGGCGATCACCGGGATTTTGACCGCGCGGGCGAGCGCCAGCGTCATCGGGATGTTAAGGCCTTTGAGCACGCCGTCGCGCGCAATGTCGGTGTAGACGATGGCGGCGACGCCGGCGTCCTCAAAGCGCCGGCCCAGGGCCTCCGCCGTCATGGTCGACGTCTGCGCCCAGCCCTCGACGGCGACGCGCCCGTCCTTGGCGTCGATGCCGACCGCGATCTTCTCGGGGTGCCGCCGCGCCGCCTCGCGCACAAAATCGGGATCGCGCACCGCCGCCGTGCCGATGATGACGCGCGCGACGCCCTGCTCCAGCCAGCCCTCGACCGTCTTCATGTCGCGGATGCCGCCGCCGAGTTGTACGGGGATTTTGACGCGCGCCAGAATGGCTTCGACGGCGCGCGCGTTTATGGGTTTGCCGGCGAACGCCCCATCAAGATCGACGATGTGCAGCCAATCGAACCCTTGATCCGCAAACGCGGCCGCTTGCGCCGCTGGATCGTCGTTGAAGACGGTCGCCTGGTCCATGTCGCCCTGGATGAGGCGCACACAGCGCCCGTCCTTCAGGTCGATGGCGGGGAAAAGAATCACGGCCGCCAGCGCAGAAAATTGGCGAGGAGTTTGAGGCCGAGCCGCTGGCTTTTCTCAGGGTGGAACTGCGCGCCCGCCATGTTGTCCCGCGCGACGACCGCCGTGATCGGGCCGCCGTAGTCGGTTCGGGCGAGCACGTCGGCATCGTTCGCCGGCTGGAGGGCGTAGGAATGCACGAAGTAGGCGTGCAGGCCGTCGGAACCCGTCGGGATGCCGGCCAGCAGCGGGTGCGCCGCGCCGGCGTCCAGCGTGTTCCAGCCCATGTGCGGGATTTTCAACCCCGGATCGCGCGGCGCGATCGGGGCCACGTCGCCCGGAATCCAGTCGAGGCCGGGCGTGGTCTCGTATTCGAGGCCGCGCGTCGCCATGAGCTGCATGCCGACGCAGATGCCGAAAAAGGGCCGGCCCCTCTCATGCACGGCCTCCGTCATGCGCCTCGACCATGCCGGGCAGGCTGTCGAGGCCCCGCCGGCAATCCGCGAAGGCGCCGACGCCCGGCAGCACCACGCGGTCGGCGCGGCGCACCGCTTGCGGGTCGGCGGTGACGGTGATGGCCGCATCAAGGCCCGCTTCGTGTGCGGCGCGCTCGAAGGCTTTCGCCGCCGAGTGCAGGTTGCCGGAGCCGTAGTCGATCAGGGCGACGTTCACCGGATGCGCTCCGGATCGGGGAAGAAGCCGAGCACGGCGTTCGGCGTCCGATGCGGCGCGACGGGCGAGGCGAACGCCGTGGTCCCGGAGCCGCGCGCGAGCCAGCGGCTGAAGCTCTTGGTCTCCGCTTCCTCCAGATCGGCGGCGACGACGGCGTCGACCGCCGGCCGGCCGTGGCGCTCCAAGGTCCAGCGCCGCAGACTCGATGCTTCGAGGCCGATGAGGAACATCAGCAGCAAGTCTGCTGCGAACGCCACGCCCGGCCGCACCTCCAACACTTGCAGGACGACGTTGAGAGCGAGCACGGCGGCCAGCACGCCGAGGCCCGCGAGCCACAGGCGATGCCAGAAGAACCACAGGAACGTGAACAGGAACGCGCCCCAGGAAAAGCCGTCCTTGACGAGTTCGGCCCGCTCCAGTGCGTCGTCATCGTAGGGGAACGCATCTTGGGGCAGATGAAGCGTGTAGGTTTTCATCGGTTCGCAAGCCTTCTACAGGCTGCCCTTGGTGGACGGCACGCGGCCTCCCTCGCGCGGATCGAGGGCCACGGCGGCGCGCAGCGCCCGCGCCAGACCCTTGAAACAGCTTTCCGCGATATGGTGGCTGTTGTCGCCGTAGAACGTCTCAACATGCAGCGTCACGCCCGCGTTCATCGCAAACGCCTGAAAAAACTCGCGCACCAATTCGGTGTCGAACCCGCCGATCTTTTCGGTCGGGAACGCCGTGCGGAACACCAGGAACGGCCGGCCCGAGATGTCGAGCGCGACGCGGCTCAGCGTCTCGTCCATCGGCAGGTGGACGCCGGCATAGCGCGCGATGCCCTTTTTGTCGCCGAGCGCCTGCGCGAAGCGCTTGGCCGAGCGCGATGCCGGCGTCCTCGGTCGTGTGGTGCTGGTCGACGTGGAGATCGCCCGTGACCTGGAGGTCGAGGTCGAAGAGCGCGTGGCGCGGAAAAAGCTCCAGCATGTGGTCGAGGAAGCCCACCCCGGTCGCGATCTTCGGCCTGCCCGGTGCCGTCGAGGGCAAGGCTCACGGAAACATCGGTCTCGGCGGTGCGGCGGCTGACGCTCGCGGCGCGCATGGGGTGCTCGCAAGAAGAGGACGGGACGCAAGGCTTTTAGCAACAGAGCCGAAGGAAGGCCACCGGTTGATCCCGGACGGAGGCGACCGGCTTGGACTTTATAGCGGCCATGCTTAAGTGAGGCGCCTTCCCCGGCCCTTGTTCGATCCCGCCCCATGACCGACGCATCCGCCCCGCATGCACGCCACGACCATTCTGATGGTCCGAAAAGGGGGCCGCGTCGTCATCGGCGGCGACGGGCAGGTCAGCCTCGGCCAGACCATCGTCAAGGGCAACGCCAAGAAGGTGCGCCGCCTCGCCAAGGGACGGTGATCGGCGGCTTCGCCGGCGCGACGGCCGACGCCTTCACCCTGTTCGAGCGGCTGGAGGGCAAGCTCGAACAATATCCCGGGCCAGCTCACCCGCGCCTGCGTCGAACTCACCAAGGACTGGCGCACGGACCGGTATCTGCGCCGCCTGGAGGCCATGATGCTGGTGGCTGACAAGGACGTCGAGCCTTTTGCTCTCCGGCAGCGGCGACGTGCTTGAGCCGGAAGGGGGCGTGATGGCGATCGGCTCGGGCGGCAACTACGCGCTCGCTGCCGCCCGCGCGCTCGCCGAGGCCGATCTGGACGCCGAGACAATCGTGCGCCGCTCCCTCGCCATCGCGGCCGAGATTTGCGTCTATACGAACGCGAACATAGTGGTGGAAAGCCTGGAGGTATGAGCGCCGGCCCCGGCGACTACGATTTCAGCCCTATGACGGCCGCCGACTTACCTTTGGTGCGCCGCTGGCTTGAGACGCCCGATGTCCGGCGCTGGTGGGGCGATGCCGACGAGCAGGTTGCCCTGCTCGCGGGAGACCTCGACGATCCCAGCATGGTCATGTGGATTGTCTCGCACGGCCGCCAGCCCTTCGCCTACATCCAGGACTACGACCCGCATGCCTGGGCGCTTCACCATCTCAGCGACCTCCCGTCCGGCTCGCGCGGGATCGATCAATTCATCGGCGAGCCCGATATGATGAATCGAGGCCACGGCTCGGCCTTCATCCGCGCCCATGCCGACCGCCTGTTCGCCACCGGCACGCCCGTAATCGGAACCGACCCCGACCCGTCCAACGCCCGCGCCATTCGCGCCTGTGAAAAGGCCGGCTTCGCCGCTGCGGGCGAAGTGTTGGACATGGAAGAGAAACCTGTCCTGCTGATGCTGCGACGCGCCCCGCAAGGATCGAGATGACCACCTTCTCTCCCCGCGAAATCGTCTCCGAACTCGACCGCTACATCGTCGGCCAGCACGACGCCAAGCGCGCGGTGGCCATCGCGCTGCGCAACCGCTGGCGGCGCCAGCAGCTTGAGGGTCCGATGCGGGAGGAGGTCGTGCCGAAAAACATCCTGATGATCGGCCCGACCGGCTGCGGCAAGACCGAAATCTCGCGCCGCCTCGCGCGGCTCGCCGGCGCGCCGTTCCTGAAGGTCGAGGCGACCAAGTTCACCGAGGTCGGCTACGTCGGGCGCGACGTGGAGCAGATCGTGCGCGACCTCGTCGAGGTCGGCATCGGCCTCGTCAAGGACGAAAAGCGCCGCCAGGTGCAGGCCAAGGCGCATCTCGCCGCCGAGGAGCGGGTGCTCGACGCCCTCGTCGGCTCGACATCCAGCCCCGCGACCCGCGACGCGTTCCGCCGAAAACTGCGCGCCAACGAACTCGACGACAAGGAGATCGAGGTCGAAATGCAGGCGAGCGCCGCCGGCCTGCCGATGTTCGAGATCCCCGGCATGCCCGGCGCGTCGGTCGGCGCCCTCAACCTCGGCGACATGTTCGGCAAAGCCTTCGGAGGGCGCGCGAAGACGCGCCGCACCACGGTGCGCGAGGCCTACGAGCCGCTCGTCGACGAGGAGTCCGACAAGCTCCTCGACCAGGATGCGCTCATCCAGGAGGCGATCCGGCAGGTCGAGAACAACGGCATCGTCTTCCTGGACGAGATCGACAAGATCTGCGCCCGCAGCGAGACGCGCATGGGCGCGGACGTGTCGCGCGAGGGCGTGCAGCGCGATCTCCTGCCGCTGATCGAGGGCACGACGGTCGCGACCAAGTACGGCCCGGTGAAGACCGACCACATCCTGTTCATCGCCTCAGGCGCGTTCCACGTCTCGAAGCCGTCGGACCTCCTGCCCGAGCTGCAGGGCCGGCTGCCGATCCGCGTCGAACTCGCGCCGCTGACCGTGGAGGACTTCCGGCGCATCCTGACCGAGACCGAGGCGAGCCTGATCAAGCAGTCGATCGCGCTGATGGCGACCGAGGGCGTGACGCTCGACTTCACCGACGACGCCATCGACGCGCTCGCCAAGGTGGCCGTCGAGGTGAACTCCACGGTCGAGAATATCGGCGCGCGCCGCCTGCAAACGGTGCTGGAGCGGGTGCTCGACGACATCTCCTTCACCGCGCCCGACCGCTCCGGCGACGCCGATGACGATCGACGCGAGCCTATGTGCGCGGCGCAAGTCGAGAGCCTGGCGCAGAACGCGGACCTGAGCCGGTTCATCTTGTGACCCCCTCTGACAAGGCGATGAAAGTCACGGACTAGCGATGACGTTCAGGTGAGGCGGATCGAGCCCAGCGCCGCCCCCCCGCCCGGAACCGGCCTATCGCCTCGTGGATCACCGCGTCGCGCAACGGACAGGGCTCATTCCGGCCCGCATGGACGTGGGTTCGTCACACGCGGCGCTCGCGGCGCTGCTGCCGCCGGATTGGGATGCGCAGGCCGTTTACGACCATCACGAAGTCTTCATGCTGCATGGTCAGCAATGCTGCTCTTCCGCAACCCGGCGTGCCATCGCTGCGCGCTGCTCGATTTGTGCCCGACTGGGCAGCGTCTGGTTGCGGAGCAGGCGAGGCCGCACGCGGCCGAACGTCATGACGGAAAGCTCCCGGCCGCGGGATAGCGCGAGCCCGGACGCTTGCGGCGCTCGGCCCGGCGGGGGCGGATCCTCATGATAAAGCCTGGGCCGCGCCCCGAACGCCTTCTCTGAAGCCGGTTCCCCACAAAAAAATGGCGGTCTCGCGCTCATAGGAATTGACAAGGTTTTCTTAACGACGTTGCTGATAAGGACCTCAAGGCCGTAACCTCAACGGCCGTTCGGGATGTGGAGACGACGATGCCCAAAGCCGGAGATGGAAGCAAAGCAGCTGGGAAAGGCACGGGGCGCAAGGTCAACCCGGCCCTGATGAAGCCGCTGCAGCCGTCGAAGGAGCTGGCCGCCGTGGTCGGCCCGGGCCCGCTGCCGCGCGGCGAGGTGGTCAGCAAGGTCTGGGACTACATCAAGAAGCACGACCTGCAGAACCCGGAAAACCGGCGCGAGATCCTGGCGGACGACAAGCTGGAGGCGGTGTTCGGCAAGAAGAAGGTGACGATGTTCGAGATGAACAAGCACCTCGCGGCGCACTTAAAATAAGTCCTTTCCCAAGCGTCGCTCTTCGGCTCCGCCAGCCTGCCTCTTGAGGCAGGCGGCGTGCTGCTGTGTCGAGCTTGGTCAGAATGGGAACTCACGCCGTCGCGCCGTCGTTCATCCCATAGTCGCCTGAGAGCGAGCGACGGATGTCGGGACGAGGTGAGTCATGAACGCTAAACTGATCCGCAGCATCGGCCTTGCAACGGCGCTGGCGGGCTCCACGTTCGGAGCCTTGGCCAAAGAGCAGCCCGGTCAGGCCTTCATCACCAAAGCCATCCAAGGCAACTTGGCCGAAGCCGCGCTGGGTCAGTTGGCCCAGCAAAAGAGCGCCAGCGACGGCGTCCGCAGCTTCGGGCAGCAACTCGTCACCGATCACACCGCCGCCAACCAGCGGGCGACCGCGGTTGCAAGCCAGATGGGCGTGACGCCGCCGACCGAGCCGGACAAAAAACAAAAAGCCATGTACGACAAAATGGCGAAGCTGACAGGCGACGCCTTCGATCGTCAATTCGTGAAGCACATGGTCGACGACCACAAGAAGGACGTTGCCGATTACCAAAAGGCGGCGAAGAGGCCGAACAACCCTGCGGCCGGCTACGCCAGCGAAACGCTTCCGACCTTGCAGCAGCACCTCCAAACGGCGCAAGCGCTCGCGAAGAGCGGAACGCGGAGCCGGTAAACGGGCGCGAATTCGCCAGCAGACCTGAACGCAGGTTCGGGTTGCGTGGTTTTCGCCCATGATAGCCTTCTGCCGCGCAGCGCCTGGGTGCGGAACTGCTCGCGCTTCGTGCCCAAGTGCTGTTCACCTGGTCGGGGTGGCCGCCGCTACGCCCGCCGCCGAGATCAAAAAGGCGCCGGCGTCCGGCGATCCCGGCGACGGATCGACCTGCTACCGGCGCTGGCTCGCGGCTCTCGAGCGTTGGCCGCGGAGAAAGGCGTTGCAAGCCACGGAGATCCTGGACGAGCGCCGCGCCGCGCAGGCGACCCCGCACGGCCCGCCGATTCGCCTGGACAGCGGTCCGTTGCAGGCGCAGGCGACATCGGCCTCGTAAAGGCTCACTCCTCATCGCTTGTCGCCGTCGCGACCGGCGAGGCGTCGGTTTCGAGCGAGACCCACGCCCGGCTGTTCTGGCCCTCGCGCTTGACGAACACGTAGCCAGTGTCCTTCCAGGGCAGGATGGCGGCTCGCTGGTTGTCGAGAATGAAGTCGCCGCGATCGGTGCGGACCATCAGCACCGCGTGGCCGTTCCCGTTCTCGTCGAGCACCACCGTCATGCGCAGAGCGCGCCGGGGCAGGCCCTGTTCGGCCAGCAGCTTGCGCTTGAGAAGTTGGTAGTCCTCACAGTCCCAGACGCCATCGTCGGGGTAGTCCCAGCGGTCGATGACGCCCCAATGCTCCAAGTCGGTCATGGGCTTGATGCGCTCGTTGACCTCGCGGTTGACGGCGATCAGCATCTGCCAGATGTCGGAGGTCAGGGCGATGATCGCAGGTTCGGCAGGGTCGATCCTGCATTCGGCCGGCATGCGCCGGCAGAAGTCGATCGAGGCTGGGGTCGGATTGGCCTTTCCGGTTCCGGCCAGCTTGGAGGAGGGCGGCAGCGCGGCCAGGGTTTGCGCCCGCGCGGCGCTGATGAAGCCGAAGGCGGCGAGACTCGCCGCAACGACGCGGACCTTGATACGACGCGTACTGGCACGCTGAACACGCGAGACGGCGCGCTCGACAAGAGCATGGCACATGGCCCCCACCCCTTGTTTGTCGTTTGTTAACGACGCGCCCGATTTGGTTAAGCCTTGGTTAAAGAGGGCTTCCCGTCGGGCTTCAGAGGAGGAGCAAGGAGCGTGCCAAGCGTAGCCTTATAGAGGCGCCGATCAGGCGCGGCTTGGGCCGGGCGGGGGGCTTCCCTTCAGCTCGCGGCCAAGCCGGTCCACAGGCCGATCAGAAGCGAGCCGCCGAGCACCAGCACGAAGGCGGCCGCCAGCGAGCTCGAGACCGGCGACGGCGAGCGCGCCCGCCGGCGCCGCGCCCGCCGGCGATGCGCAAGGCAAGCGCCTTGGCGAACACCGCGAGCGCCGCGATGGCGCCGGTCGTGAGCGCGGTGCCGAGCGCCATGGCGAAGGTCGCGGCGATGCCGGCCGCGAACACGCCTCTGCGTCAAGGCGAAGACCAGGACGATGATGGCGCCGGCGCAAGGGCGGATGCCGGCGGCGAGCACGACGCCTGCCGCCTCGCGCCAGCGTGCGATGCGGTTGATCTCCTCGGGCGGCGGCAGGTGGACATGGTCGCAGCACGCGTCCGCCGCGCGGCCGCGCGGATCGCGCGCGAGCGCCGCGACGCCCAAAAACTTGCCGGCCTTGCGCCAGACGAGGACGGCGTCCCAAGCGCCGCCACGGAGGCGAAGCTCGCGATCTCGACGGCGCGCGTGACTCGGTCATTGCCGCCGCGGTGGCGTGCAGCAGCACGGCGGCGATCGCCGACGATCGCGATGGCGACCAGCGCCTGCACGAGCGCGGCGGCGAGGCTCATCGCAAAACCCTTGGCAGCGCCCGCTCGCTGGCGACGAGATAGGCCGGCGATCACCGCCTTGCCGTGGCCGGGTCCGGCCGCATGGAAGACGCCATAGGCGAAGCCGATCCCGGTCAGAGACCAGAGCGCCGCGCCGTCGCTCTTCAGCGCCGGCGACGGCCGCTTGCAGGCTGCGGATAGAAGCCGCCCTGGACCGCCAGGATCCACGCCCCAAGCCGCTCGCGGCCGAAGGCGCCGCCTCGCGCAGCCCAGCCCCGAAAGGGTTGCGTCGGCGGCTGGCGGCTGCCGCAGGCGCCGAGAGGCCAAGCCAGCACCGCGACCGCGCCGCCGACGAGCGCTATGGCGGCCAACGCCAGCGCGAGGCGAAGCCCAGCCGGCTTGCGCCGGACGGCCGGAGCCGGAGAGCATTGCGCCGTCACGGACATGCAACGATGGCCCGGTTGGCGTAATTCGAGCCGAAGTTCGAGGCGACGGTAAGCGCCTCGAAAAACGCTTCGGACAGCTTCTGCCCTGTGCGGCCTCGACCGGCTTCGGGCGGGTCACCGTCGCGGCGCAGCCCTTCGGCGCGCCGGCGAGCTTGATGGCGTCTGCGCCCTCGGCAATGCTGAAGGAGACGAAGAAACTCGGATCGTAGATCTCGAGCGAGAGCGCCTTGTCGGCGCGCGCTGGGGTTTTCAGCGGCAGCACGAAGGCCAGCGTCGCTTGGCCGTTCTCGAAGGTCATGCCGTACTCGCGCGGGGCTTCAAAGGCGGGCTTGGTGCCGTTCGCCTTCAGCGCTGTGAAGTAGTCGAATTCGACGAGCGACTCGGCGTTCTCCTTCGCGAGGTCCTGAAGTTCGTCGGGGGTGAGCTTGCCGTCGCCGTTCTTGTCGAGTCCTTGTGTCACATAGGCCGAGTAGGCCGGATCGAAGGTCCACGCGTGGCGGATGGCCGCCGACTTTGCCGTCGGCGCGTAAACGATCTCGGCCTTGGCTGTAACCCAGACATGCGGATGCGCCAGCGCCGGGCTTGCAAGACCGAGCGCCGCGAGGGCCAGAATCGAGCGTGAAGACGTGCTTCGGGGCATGCGAATCCATGGCGACGCTGCCGTCAAGGTTAATCAGGTATGAAGCATAGGGCAGGTCCGCTGTCCGGGATCGTCGGCGAGTGCGGCGAAAGCGAGGCGCGGCTGGCCTTGTAAGAAATGTCAGCATGTCTGACATAATTCAGCGGGCTCATAAGACCGGACCCAGACCGGCCGATACAGCGTTATGCCCTAGGAGGACCGGCCGATGGCCGACGCTCAGGTTGCTCTCAGACACGTCGCGCTCGACGACAAATACGACCTCACGAAGGACCGTGTCTTCATCACCGGCACACAGGCGATCGTCCGCCTGCTGCTGATGCAGCGCGAGCGCGACCGGCTTGCCGGGCTTAACACCGCCGGGTTCGTCTCCGGCTACCGCGGCTCGCCGATCGGCGGGCTCGACCAGAACCTCTGGCGCGCGAAAAAATGGCTGGAGGCGCAGAACATCGTCTTCCAGCCCGGCCTCAACGAGGAGCTTGCCGCCACCGCCGTGTGGGGCACCCAGCAGGCCGAACTGCGCGGCGACGGGAAGTACGACGGCGTGTTCGGCATGTGGTACGGCAAGGGGCCGGGCGTCGACCGCTCGGGCGACGTGTTCCGCCACGCCAACATGGCCGGCTCCTCGCGCCATGGCGGCGTGCTGGCGCTGATGGGCGACGACCACACGGCCGAGTCCTCGACCGTGGCGCACCAGTCCGAGTTCCATTTCGTCGACGTGATGATCCCGATCCTGAACCCGGCCGGCGTGCAGGAAATCCTCGACTACGGCCTTTACGGCTACGCCATGAGCCGCTTCTGCGGCACCTGGGTGGCGTTCAAATGCGTGAAGGAGAACATCGAGTCCACGGCCTCGGTGGACGGCCACATCGACCGAGTGAAAATCGTCATTCCGGACGACTTCCAGATGCCGCCGGGCGGGCTCAACATCCGCACCCCGGACGCCGTGCTCGACCAGGAGGCGCGGCTGCACGACTTCAAGCGCGACGCCGTGCTGGCCTTCGTGCGCGCCAACACGCTCAACCACAATGTCCTCTCCGGCGGGCGCAACCCGAAGATCGGCGTCATCACAGTCGGCAAAAGCTATCTCGACGTGCGCCAGGCGCATGGACGAACTCGGCCTCGACGAGGTCAAGGCCAACGACATGGGGCTGCGTCTCTACAAGGTCGCCTGCCCATGGCCGCTGTCGCAGCGCGAGCTGATCGAGTTCGCGCGCGGGCTCGACCTCATCATCGTCGTCGAGGAGAAGCGCTCGCTGATCGAGGTGCAGGTCCGCGAGGAGCTTTACGGCACGGCGAACCAGCCCGTCTGCATCGGCAAGAAGGACGAGGCGGGGCAACTGGCTGTTTCCCGGTCAAGGGCGCGCTCGACCCCAACGACATCGCCATCGCGATCGGCGAGCGGCTGCTGCGCTACCACAACAACGACGACCTGCGCGGCCGCGTCGAGCGGCTGAAGCAGGCGCAGCGCGTGCTGGCGCTGACGGGCGACGTCGCGGTCCGCACGCCGCATTTCTGCTCCGGCTGCCCGCACAACACCTCGACCAAGGTGCCGGAGGGCATGCGCGCCTATGCGGGCATCGGCTGCCACTACATGGCCCAGTGGATGGACCGCGAACACCGACGGCTTCACCCAGATGGGCGGCGAGGGCGCCAACTGGATCGGCGAGTGCAATTTCTCGAAGCGCCAGCACGTGTTCCAGAACCTCGGCGACGGCACCTACAACCACTCGGGCTCGCTGGCGCTGCGCTGGGCGGTCGATACCAAGACCAACGTCACCTACAAGATCCTGTTCAACGACGCCGTCGCCATGACCGGCGGGCAGCCGCACGAGGGCGGGCTGACGGTCGACATGATCGCCCGCCAGGTGCGCGCCGAGGGCGTCGAGCGCATCGCGCTCGTCACCGACGAGCCGGACAAGTACCCGACGGCGATCGAGTGGCCGGCGGGCATGACGATCCACCACCGCGACGATCTCGGACGCCGTGCAGCGCGAGCTCGCGCGAGGTGCCGGGCGTCTCGGTGCTGATCTACGACCAGACCTGCGCGGCCGAAAAGCGCCGCCGCCGCAAGCGCGGCGCGTTCCCCGACCCCGACAAGCGCGTCATCATCAACGATCTCGTCTGCGAGGCCTGCGGCGACTGCTCGGTGCAATCGAACTGCGTCGCCGTGCAGCCGGTCGAGACCGAGTTCGGCCGCAAGCGGCCAGATCGACCAGTCGAACTGCAACAAGGATTTTTCCTGCGTGAAGGGCTTCTGCCCGTCCTTCGTGACCGTGCACGGCGCGAAGCTCACGCAAGGCCGTGCCGGCGACGGTCGCGGACCGAGGGCATGACCTTCGCGGCGCTCCCGGAGCCCGCCATTCCGGCGATCGAGAAGACCTTCAACATCGTCGTGACGGGCGTCGGCGGCACCGGGGTCGTCACCATCGGCGCGATCCTCGGCATGGCGGCCCATCTCGAAGGCAAGGGCTGGGCATGATCGACATGGCCGGCCTCGCCCAGAAGGGCGGCGCGGTCTACAGCCATGTGCGGCTCGCGAACGACGCAGGACGACATCCACGCCATCCGCGTCACGGCCGGCGCGGCGGATCTCGTGCTCGGCTGCGACCTCGTCGTGACCGGCACGAAGAAGGTGCTGGCCTCGGTCAAGCAGGGGCGGACGGCGCTCGTGGTGAACACCGCCGAGGTCATGCCGGGCGACTTCACCCGCAACGCCGATTTCTCGCTGCCGGCCGAGCGCATCAAGCGCGCCATCACGGCGGCGGCGGGCCGCGAGGGCGTCGCTTTCGTCGACGCGACCGCGATCGCCACGGCGCTCCTCGGCAATGCCATCGCGGCCAACATGTTCATGCTCGGCTACGCCTAGCAGAGCGGGCACGTGCCGCTCATCCGTGAGCGCCATCCGCCGCGCGATCGAGCTCAACGGCGAAGCGGTCGCAATGAACCTCGACGCCTTCGAGTGGGGCCGCCGCGCCGCGGCCGAGCCGGAGCGCGTCGCCGCGCATGGCGACGCAGGCTGAAGGAGCCGACCGACTCGCGGCACCTGTCGCAGACGCTCGACGAGATAATCGAGCGCCGAATCGCGTTCCTCGCCGACTACCAGGACGCCGCTTACGCGGACCGCTACCGCGCCTGGCGTCGAGCGCGTGCGCGCGGCCGAGGCGAAGGCGGTCCCGGGTTCGACCGCGCTCGACCGAGGCCGTGGCGCGCTCCTGTTCAAGCTGATGGCCTACAAGGACGAGTACGAGGTCGCGCGGCTGTACACGAACGGCCATTTCGAGAAGCAGGTCGCGGCGACCTTCGAGGGCGAGAACCTGCGCTACGAGTTCCACCTCGCGCCGCCGCTGCTGCGCCGCGCAAGGACCCCGTGACCGGCGTGCCGCGCAAGATGAGCTTCGGGCCGTGGATGCTGAAGCGCGTTCGGGGTGCTGGCGAAGCTCAAAGGGCTGCGCGGGACGCCGCTCGACGTCTTCGGCTACACCCACGAGCGAAAGACCGAGCGCCAGCTCGTCCGCGACTACGAGGCGTTGCTGGAGGAGATCGTGGCGAATCTCACCCCGCGAACCACGCGGCCGCGATCGGGCTCGCCGCTATCCCGCAAGAAGATCCGCGGCTTCGGCCACATCAAGGCGCGCAACCTTGAGGCGGCAAAGAAGGAGGAAGCCAAGCTGCTCGCCCGATTCCGCGTCGAGCGCGGCGCCGATGGCGGTCGCGGCTGAGTAACCAGGGTTAAGAAGGCACATTCGCCCTTCGCAGGATCACCACCCCTGCCGCGAATGAGATCGTTAATGCGGCTTCTTCGCCCTTTGCCGCGCCGCAAAGGCTGCGCTACAGTCGGTTACGTTCCACCGTAGGAATGTGAGAGTCCGGGTCGGTCGACGTGTGACAAGACGCGGGTGAACCCGCGCGGTCAGCGGACGGAACGCAAAAGGCGCCGCACTCGGGGCGCGGGAAAGGGAACGCGTGACATCGGCGACGGCGGCCGGGCCGAGGACACGTTTCCGAAGCTGATCGGTGCGCAACGCCCACGTTGCGCCCGCAGCGAACCGCGTTCCGGCACAAAGATCTCGGCATCTGGCAATCCTGGACCTGGGCCGAGGTCGCACGAAACCGTGCGCGCCTATGCGGCGGGCTCGCGCGCGCTGGGGCTCAAGCGCGGCGGCAAGATCGCGATCGTCGGCTACAACCGCCCACACCTTTACTGGACCATGGCGGCGGCGCAGTGGCTCGGCGCCGTCCCGATTCCGGTCTACGCCGACAGCGTCGCGGACGAGATGGCCTACGTGCTGGCCCACGCCGAGGTGACGCACGCGGCCGTGCAGGACCAGGAGCAGGTCGACAAGCTCCTCTCCGTCGTCCGAGCCAGATGCCCGCTGCTCCAGCACATCCTCTACGACGAGGAGCGGGGCTTGCGCGATTACGACCACACCCGCCTGCATGCCATTGCCGACGTGATCGACGAGGGCCGCCAGCGGCTCGCCGATGACCCGGCGGAGGCTAAGGCGCTGCTCGACGCGAGCTGGAGGCCGGGCAGGGCGCGGACCTCGCCATCATCCTCTACACGTCGGGCACGACGGGCCGGCCGAAGGGCGTGATGCTGACGTATGACAACGTCGTGCCGCCGCGGCGAGATCGGCTGCGGCTTCGACAAGCTGACCGAAGATGACGAGATCATCGCCTATCTGCCGATCGCCTGGGTCGGCGACCACATCTTCTCCTACGCGCAGGCCATCCTCGCGGGCTCTTGCGTCAATTGCCCGGAGAGCCCGGAGACCGTGGTCGAGGACCGGCGCGAGATCGGCACCACCTACGTCTTCGCGCCGCCGCGCGTGTTCGAGAACATGCTGACCCTGACGATGGTGCGGATGGAGGACGCGAGCGCGCTCAAGCGGCGGATGTTCAAGTTTTTCATCGACCACGCCAACCGCGGTCGGCGAGAAGATCCTGAATCGCGAGCGCGTCGGCGCTCTGGCGACTCGGCTGCTCTACGGCAGTCGGCGACGTCGCTGGTCTACGCGCCGCTGCGCAACCGCTTCGGCCTGACCCGGATCAAGGTCGGCTACACGGCCGGCGAGGCCATCGGGCCGGAGATCTTCCGGTTCTATCGCTCGATCGGCGTCAACCTGAAGCAGCTCTACGGCCAGACCGAAGCCGCGGTCTACGTCACCATGCAGCCCGACGGCGAGATCCGCGCCGACACGGTCGGACGCCCCGCGCCGCAGGTCGAGATCCGCATCGACGACAACGGCGAGGTGCTCTACCGCTCGCCCGGCGTCTTCGTCGGCTACTACAAGGATCCGGAGAAGACCGCGGAGACGAAGACCGCCGACGGCTTCGTGCGCTCGGGCGACGCCGGCTTCTTCGACACAGACGGCCATCTTCAAGATCATCGACCGCGCCAAGGACGTGGGCCGCCTGCGCGACGGCGCGCTGTTCCCGCCGAAATACGTCGAGAACAAGCTGAAGTTCTATCCCAACATCAAGGAGGCGGTCGCCTTCGGCGACGAGCGCGACTACGTCGCCTGCTTCATCAACATCGACCTCGTGGCGGTCGGCAACTGGGCCGAGCGCAACGGCGTCACCTACGCCTCCTACCAGGAACTCGCCGGCCATCCGCTCGTCTACGACATGATCGCGAAGCATGTGGACGAGGTGAACCGCTCGCTGGCGCCGGAGCCGCGCATGGGCGGCGCGCAGATCAGGCGCTTCCTCATCCTGCACAAGGAACTCGACGCCGACGACGGCGAGCTGACCCGCACCCAGAAGGTGCGCCGCGGCTTCATCGCCGAGCGCTACGCACCCTCTGATCCAGGCGCTCTACGACGGCTCGCAGCGAGGCCGACATCGCGCACCGAGGTCACCTTCGAGGACGGCCGCAAGGGCGTCATCGCGGCGCGGGTGAAGATCCGCGACATGAAGCTCTATCCGGTTGAGGCGTCGGCGCTGGAGCAGGCGGCGTGAGGGCGTCCATCGTGTGCGCGCCGCCGCCGCGGCTTTCCCTCCCCCTTGTGGGGAGGGGAGGGGACTGCGCCATGAGAGCCCCCGACGGCCCGCTCCTCGCCAAGGGCGACGTGCTGCTCGCGGTCGAGAACGTGTCGCTCGGCTTCGGCGGCGTGAAGGCGCTCGACCGACGTGTCGTTCGACATCCGCAAGGGCGAGATCCGCGCCATCATCGGCCCGAACGGCGCCGGCAAGACCTCGATGCTGAACTGCATCAACGGCTTCTACCACCCGACCGAAGGCCGCATCACCTTCAAGGGCAAGACGCGCGCGCCGCATGCGCCCCTCACGCGGCCGCGCGCGGCGGCATCGCGCGCACGTTCCAGAACGTCGCCCTGTTCAAGGGCATGTCGACGCTCGACAACATCATGGCCGGCCGCTCCCTGAAGATGCACACGGAGCTTCTTCTGGCAGCTGCTCCGCCACGGTCCGGCGCTGCGAGGAGGAGATCGAGCATCGCCGCGTCGTCGAGGACATCATCGACTTCCTCGAGATCCAGGCGATCCGCAAGGTCGCCGGTCGGCAAGCTTCCCTACGGCCTGCAGAAGCGCGTCGAGCTCGGGCGCGCGCTCGCCATGGAGCCGGAGCTGCTCCTCCTCGACGAGCCGATGGCCGGCATGAACCTCGAGGAGAAGGAGGACATGTCGCCGCTTCATCCTCGACGTGAACCAGCAGTTCGGCACCACGATCGCGCTGATCGAGCACGACATGGGCGTGGTGATGGACCTGTCCGACCGGGTCGTCGTGCTCGAGTACGGCCGCAAGATCGCCGACGGCACGCCCGACGAGGTCAAGCGCGACCAGCGCGTCATCGACGCCTATCTCGGCGTGGCGCATTGAGGGCGGATGAGCGCGCGAATCGGACGTCGGAGGCGAGGTCGAGTCCGCAGCGCGCCGGGTGATGCGACGCATCCGGAGGCGTGGCGTTCGAGCGGCTTTTCCGGGTAGGCTCGCCGCTCACTCTGTCGCGCTGCCGCGCCGTCGCGACCTCGGCATAGGCGCGATCGGCCGCGCTGATCTCGTCTACAACATCTTCATCGATCCCTTCGTCCTGATGGGCAGGCGCCCGATCTCCTGGTCCAGACGCTCTGGGAAGGGCTTGTCGCGGCGTGCTCTACGCGCTGATCGCGCTCGGCTTCGTGCTCATCTTCAAGGCCTCCGGCGTGTTCAACTTCGCGCAGGGCATCATGGTGGTGTTCGCGGCGCTGACCCTCGTCGGCCTGCACGAGAAGGGCGTGCCGGCGCTCCTCGCGCTCGTGCTCGCGATCGGCGTGATGTTCGTGCTCGCGGTCGCGGTCGAGCGCGTGGTGCTGCGGCCGCTCGTCAACCAGCCCGACATCATCCTGTTCATGGCGACCTTCGGGCTGACCTACTTCCTGATCGGCCTCGGCGAACTGATCTTCGGCGGCAACCCGAAGCAGATGATCGCCGAGCCAGCTTTATCTGCCGCAGGGCGCGACCGACGTCGACGATCTTCGGCGGCCGCGTCCGCTTCCAGCACATCGACATCGCCGCCGCCGTGATCGCCTCGCTGATGATCGCGACGCTCGCCGTGTTCTTCTCGAAGACCCGGATCGGGCGCGCGCTGCGGGCGGTCGCCGACAGCCACAAGGCGGCGCTGTCGGTCGGCATCTCGCTCAACCAGATCTGGGTCATCGTCTGGTTCACGGCCGGCATCGTGGCGCTCGTCACCGGCATCATGTGGGGCGCGCGCTCGGACGTGTCCTTCGCGCTTCAGATCATCGCCCTGAAGGCGCTGCCGGTGCTGATCCTCGGCGGCTTCACCTCGATCCCCGGCGCCATCGTCGGCGGGCTCATCATCGGCATCGGCGAGAAGATCGGCGAGTTCTACTGGGGCCCGCTGCGTCGGCGGCGGCATCGAGACCTGGCTCGCCTACATGATCGCGCTCCTGTTCCTGCTGTTCCGGCCGCAGGGCCTGTTCGGCGAGAAGATCATCGAGCGGATTTGAGGATCAGGACGAGTAGCGAGTGGCGAATAATGAATAGAGACGCACGCTCGAGCTCCCTATTCGCCATTCGCCTATTCGCCATTCGCCGCGCTCCCGAACGGAAGCGCTACCATGTTCTACCGCGAGGCCGGCCAGTTCAAGACGAGCTACGCCGCCGACATGGCGATCTTCCCGCTGCGCCAGGACCGCATCGGCCTCGCCGTCGATCATCGCTGGCCGCCTATGCGCTCGCCTTCACCGGGCAACGGACTTCCTGCTCCAGGCGGTAATGATCCCGTTCCTGGTCTTCTCGCTCGCCGCGATCGGGCTCAACCTTCTCACCGGCTATGCCGGCCTGCTCTCGCTCGGCACCGGCGCCTTCATGGGCGTCGGGGCCTACGCCTGCTACAAGCTCATGACCGCTTTCCCGGGCGTGAACGTCATCGTCTGGATTCTGGTCTCGGGCTTCTTCTCGGCCGCGATCGGCGTGCTGTTCGGGCTGCCGTCGCCTGCGCATCAAGGGCTTCTATCTCGCGGTCGCGACGCTCGCGGCGCAGTTCTTCCTGCAATGGTGCTTCATCCGCGTGCCCTGGCTCTACAATTACAACGTCTCGGGCGCGATCGAGGCGCCCGCTGCGCACGCTCTTCGGCGTGCCGATCGTCGGCGCCGACCGCGACCTCGCAGACGCGCTATCTCGTGGTCCTGACGCTCGTCATCGCTGCTGACCTGGGTCGCGTCGAACCTCGTGCATGGCCGCATCGGCCGCATGTGGATGGCGGTGCGCGACATGGACATCGCGGCGGAGCTGATGGGCATCAGGCTCCTGCCGACGAAGCTCCTCGCCTTCGCGGTGTCGTCCTATGTATTGCGGCGTCGCCGGCGCGCCATGATGGTGTTCCTCTGGTACGGCGGCGCCGAGTACAACGTCTTCGACATCAACCAGTCCTTCTTCATCCTGTTCATGGTCATCATCGGCGGCCTGGGCAGCCTGATCGGCTCGTTCTTCGGCGCGGCCTTGATCTTCATCCTGCCGATCGTGCTCGGCATCTGCTGCCGGCGATTCTCGGGCCCTTCGGCATCTCGATCGGCGCGGAGACGATCGAGCACTTGCGCTTGATCGTCGCTCGGCGCTCTCATCATCTTCTTCCTGATCGTCGAGCCGCACGGCCTTGCGCGGCTCTGGCAGATCGGCGAAACAGAAGCTCCGGGTCTGGCCGTTCCCCTACTGAACGGCAGGCCGCACGCGGCAGAGCGGGTCGAGGAGACGTCGGGTTCGCTGAAGCCGTCTCCGGACCGGCACCAACGGGAGGAACTGAATGTCGTTCGTCACACTCAAGCTCGGGGCCGCTGCAGCGGTCCTCGCTCGGGGCCTCGGTCCTGCCACGCCGTTACCGCGCAGGACTCGATCTACGTCCCGCTCTTCACCTACCGGACCGGCCCCTTCGCCGGCTCCGGCATTCCGATCGCCGACGGCATGCACGACTATCTGCGAGATGCTGAACCAGCGCGACGGCGGCATCGGCGGCGTCAAGCTCGTCATCGAGGAGTGCGAGACCGGCTACGACACCAAGAAAGGGGTCGAGTGCTACGAAGGCGATGAAGGGCAAGAACCCGGTCGTGGTGAATCCGTGGTCGACCGGCATCACGCTGCCGCTCATCCCGAAGGCCGCCGTCGACAAGATCCCGATCCTGTCCATGGCCTACGGCCTTTCGCGCCTCGGCCGGCGGCGACATCTTCCCGTGGGTGTTCAACCCGCCGGTCACCTATTGGGACGGCGCTGTCCGTGCTTCATCAAGTACATCGCCGAGAAGGAGGGCGGGCTCGACAAGCTCAAGGGCAAGAAGATCGGCTACCTCCATCTCGACGCGCGGCTTCGGCAAGGAGCCGATCCCGCTGCTCGAGGCGCTTGCGAAGGATCTCGGCTTCGAGCTGAAGCTCTATCCGGTCGCCGCGCAGGACATGCAGAACCAGTCCTCGCTGTGGCTCAGCGTCCGCCGCGACCGGCCCGACTGGCATGTCATCTAGGCTGGGGCGCGATGAACCGCACCGCCGTCAAGGAGGCGGTCCGCGTCGGCTATCCCGATGGACAAGTTCGTCTCGATCTGGTGGCCGAGGCGAGGACGACGCGCGCGGCGGCGGCGCCAGCGGCGAAAGGCTTCAAGACCCTCGAACTTGCACGCGGTCGGCGCCGAACTTCCCGGCGATCCAGGACATCCAGAAGCACGTCGTCGACAAGGGCCTCTCGAAGGCATCCGAAGGACAAGGTCGGCGAGATCCTCTACAATCGCGGCGTCTACAACTCGATGCTGATCGCCGAGGGGATCCGCAACGCCCAGAAGATCACCGGCAAGAAGGCGGTCACCGGCGAGGACGTGCGCCGCGGCCTGGAGACGCATCAACATCGACGCGGCGCGCCTGAAGGAGCTCGGGCTCGAGGGCTTCGCCGCGCCGATGGAGGTGTCCTGCGCGGACCACAACGGCCACCGCACCGCCTTCCTTCAGGAATGGGACGGCGCCAAATGGGTGAAGGTCTCCGACCCGATCGAGCCGATGACGGACAAGTGTCAGGCCGCTCATCGACGCCGCCGCCAAGGACTATGCCGAGAAGAACACCGGCTGGCCGAAGCGCACCGAGGCCTGCGACAAGCCGTCGTGATCGTCGCCTCGCCCCGCCGTGCGGGGAGAGGCCGAGACGGCGTCAGCTGTCCGGGTGAGGCGGCGTCGGGCGCGCTCGATCCGACGCCCGCTCATTCGCTGCTCGCCTCGCGCCTCCGGCGCAAGGCCCTCTCCCCCTACGCGGGAAGAGGAGATTTGGACCCGACCGTGTCCGCCGCTCTTCAACCTCGACCACCGCCGCTCCGACCCGGCCGCGACCATCCTCGCGGTCAACAACATCGAGGTGGTCTACGACCACGTGATCCTCGTGCTGAAGGGCGTGTCGCTCTCCGTCCCGCGCGGCGGCATCGTCGCGATCCTCGGCGCCAACGGGGCCGGCAAGACGACGACCCTGAAGGCGATCTCGAACCTGCTGCGCGCCGAGCGCGGCGAGGTCACGAAGGGCTCGATCGAGTTCGACGGGCGAGCGCGTCGACAAGCTCTCGCCGAACGAACTCGTGCGCCGCGGCTGCATCCAGGTGCTCGAGGGCCGCCACTGCTTCGGCCATCTCACGATCGAGGAGAACCTCCTGACCGGCGCCTTCACCCGCCGCGACGGCAACGCCGCGATCCGCCGCGACCTCGAGATGATCTACGAGTACGTTCCCGCGCCTGAGGCAGCGCACGCGACTCGATGGCGGGCTACACCTCCGGCGGCGAGCAGCAGATGTGCGCCATCGGCCGCGCCATGATGTCCCGTCCCAAGATGATTCTTCTGGACGAGCCCTCGATGGGCCTTGCGCCGCAGATCGTAGAGGAGATCTTCGAGATCGTGCGCAAGCTGAACGTGACCGAGGGCGTCTCCTTCCTGCTCGCCGAGCAGAACACCAACATGGCGCTGAAATACGCCACCTACGGCTACATCCTGGAAACCGGCCGCGTCGTCATGGACGGCCCGGCCCAAAGCCTGCGCGAGAACGAGGACGTGAAGGAATTCTATCTCGGCGTAGCCGAGGGCGACCGCAAGAGCTTCCGCGAGGTGAAGAGCTACAAGCGCCGCAAGCGATGGTTGGCTTGAACTCGTTTGCGCGGACACTTCAGGGGACATTTGAGTCGGGGCAGGGGGCCTCTCCTGACAAGCTGGCCTGAGACCGAGCAGTCTGCGTGGCCCGTGGAGGACAGACACTGCAAGCCGTTCGCGCCCACAAGCCCCATCATGTTCAGGCTATCGAGGCGACGCCCAAGGCTTACGAGAGCGTCTCGACGATCGTCCGCCGTCCCGAAGTGTGTCGTACATGCCGCTCCAAGCCCATCACCGGAACTCAACTCAAGCTCGGCGCTTGAACGCGATTCCTCCTTGGGGCACGGTGCGCTCTCGCTTGTACGGAAGAGTTCGATGCGTCCAATCAAGGTTCCGTTGGCCCTCGTCGTTGCATCGTCCGTCCTGGGCGCTTGCAGCACGAGCCATCTCGCTGGCGTGGCGCAGTCGCCCAATCCCCCGGCGCCGCCCGGCTATCGCGTCGTATGCTCGTCCGTTCCCACGGTTCTCAATGGCTACACCACCTATTGCACGCCAGTCCTGGCGCCGGTGATCGAGGAGCGTGTCATCGTTCGGGCGAAAGGCTGATCCCTTCGGGCTGTCTTCCAATCTGGCGAGCCAAGAGAGTTCAAGCCGCCGGACCCCGTGCTCGGTTCGGACGTTCTCCCCGCAGCATGCGGCCCGGCATGGCCGCGCCACGCTATCCCGAGTATCCTGATCGCAGGAGGTATGATCCCATGGACGAAGATCGCTTCAATATGGCCGTGCGCAAGTTTCTGAAGCAGGTGGGCGTCACGTCCCAGCGCGAGATCGAGAACGTGGTGCGCAGCGGCAAGGTCGAGGGCGATGTTTTAAAAGTCCGGATGACGCTGACGGCCGACAACGCGCCATTGAAACATGTGATCGAGGAGACAATCGAATTTAAGTGATCGGCAGTTCCGCTCGGAGACGGGCCATGCAGGCGCTCTTCATCGGGCAGACTTACATTGACGTGACTTTCCTGGCCGATGCGCTGCCGACCGGCGACGAGAAGGCGGTGGCGCGCGACTACGCCATTTCGTTCGGCGGCAACGCGGTCACAGCCGCGTTCGCCTGCGCCAAGCTCGGAGTTTCGCCCGATCTGCTGACTTCGGTCGCCGACGATTGGCTCGGGCGCATGTTCATCGACATGGCGGCGAAATACGGCATCTCGGTCCACCACCGGAAAGTGCGCGAATCCTCGCTATCGTTCATCATGCCGCGGGGCGACCGCCGCGCCATCGTGCGCTGCCGCGATGACGATTATCTGCATCCCTTTCCGCCGCTGAACCTGAGCGGTTGCCGGGCGCTCCACCTCGACGGGCACCAGCCGGACGCAGCCATCCATTACGCCAAAGTTTGCCGCGAGGCAGGCGTCCTGACCTCGCTCGACGGTGGGGGCCTGCGCGCCAACACGCACGACCTCCTGGCGTTCATCGACGTGGCGGTCGTGGCCGAGCGCCTGTGCGAGCAGATGGCGCTCACGCCGGGCGCGATGCTCGACTACCTCGCGTCGCGCGGCTGCCGCATCGGCGGCGTCACGCTCGGCGAGCGCGGCATGGTCTGGTCCGACGAGCGCGGGTTGCGCCACGTGCTCCCGGCGCTTGCCGTCCCTCCGGACCAAGTGGTCGACACCAACGGCGCAGGCGATATTTTTCACGGCGCTTACATTTATTCCGCCATGGCGCGGCCCGAGGCGGGATGGCGCGAGCATTTCGAGTTCGCCCGTGCGGCCTCGGCTCATTCCATCCAGCGCCTCGGCAACGAGGCAAGCCTGCCGACGCTGGCGGACATCGAAGCCGCCCGGCGCGCATTGACGGAGAGAATGGCCGAGGCGGCTGAGTAGAGCCGCGACTTCTCGCGTATCATCCGCGCAGGCGGGAGTCGCTTCCCGCGGCCTTCCGCGGGGCTCGCCCGGGTGACAGTGGGAGCGGTCCCGCTCAGACGTCCGCCTTGTAAGGCTTGCGCCCGCTGGCGAGCGCATCGTCGAGAAGGTCGAGCCGATCCTGCCCCCAAAACACCTCTCCGTCGAGCACGTAAGCCGGCGAGCCGAACACGTCGGCGGTGACCGCGCTTTCCAGATTGAGCGCATAAAAAGCTTCCGTCGCGGTCCCCTGGGCGGCCTCCATCAGAGAAGTCGAGTCGAGGCCCGCCTGCTCGGCGAGTTCCGCGATCACAAGTGGATCGCCAAGGTTGCGCTCCTCCTCCCACACGCCCGGAAAAGCCCGGCTCAAGAAGGCGTCGGGGTCCTGGCGCGCCATGACGATCGCCACGACGAAGCGGTCGGCGAGCGTAGCGTCGAACGGCCAATGTTTCGGGTGCAGGTTGAAATCTAAGCCGCGCTTGTCGCGCCAGCGCTGCAAGTCCATGAGTCGATAGCGCTGGCGGGCGGGATGGCGTTGGTTCAGCGGCAGGCCGCCGGTTTCGGCGAAGACTCGGCCGAGGAACACGGGCTTGTAGTTCACGGCGAGCCCATGCCGTCGCGCGATGTCCATGAACGGCTTGTGGCCAATGTAGGCCCAGGGGGAGGCGAGGGAGAAGTAGTAGTCGATGGTGCGGGACATGGCGCAGCGTGGCGCGCCGAAGCCTAAAGGGCAAGGGCTAGAGGCCAGCGGGCCGGCTCAGCCCAGACCTACGCCCGTTTCACGCTGGAACAGGATCAGGTCGAGCGAGGGCGCATTCTGGCCCAAGCCCGTGAGAATGCCATGCGCCTGTCCGCGATGATGGGTCTGATGGTTGAAGAAGTGGGCGAGGGCCGGAGCGAGCGGCTGCTCGATGTCGACCGGATTCGAAATCGTGCGATACTGGAAGGAGTTGGCAAGACGCTCCTCCGTCAGCCCAGCGATATAGGCCACGATACGGGCGTCTTCGGCCTCGCGCGCGGCCCGCAAGTCCGCCAGGCCCTCGAACAGAGTGGCGTCAAGGCGGCCAGGAGGATCACCCGTTCCCGTGAATCGCTTCATCCAGATGCGATCGGCGGCCAAGAGGTGATTGAGCGTGCCGTGCATGGATTTGAAGAACGCACCGCGATCGGCGCGGTAGTCCGAATCCGAAAGCGTGGCGGCTGCATCGTAAAGGCGACGATTAGCCCAGGCGTTGTAGGCCGCGAACATGGTGCAGTGGAATTTCAAGAGGCCGCTCCTTTTTTGGCATTCCGGGTCAGCCTGAAAGGCTAAGCCCGGAACCCATGAACCGCATCTCCCGGAAAGGCGCGGACCTGTCCCGCTCTGTTCTGAGCTAAGGCGTCCATGGGTTCCGGGCTCGCTCCTTCGGATCGCCCCGGAACGACACCGGAGTACGCTACGCTGCCTTTTTTCCCGCCGCACGCCCGTAAAACGTCCCGCCTCTCTCGGCCATGTCGAGCAGAATCTTCGGAGGTGCGAAGCGAGAGCCGTGCTCCGCTTCCAGCCGGCGGCATAGCTCCACGAAGCGCCGCGCGCCCATGAAGTCGATGTAGGACAGCGCGCCGCCCGTGAAGGGCGCGAAACCGAAGCCAAGGATTGAGCCGACGTCTGCTTCGCGCGGGTCGGTGACGACGCCTTCCTCCACCGTGCGAGCCGCCTCCAGCGCCTGCGCCACGAGGAAGCGCTGCTTCAGTTCCTCGACGCTGATCGTATCGGGGTCGAGGTGCGTCGGCTGAAGCTCCGTTAAGCCCGCCCACAGCCGCTTCGGCCCGCTCTCGGGGTAGTCGTAAAAGCCTTTGTGGTTCTTGCGGCCGAGGCGGCCTCGGGCCTCGACCATCTCGACCAGAAGCCGCTCCTGGCTCGGGTTCACGGCCTCCGGCCCGACCTGAACCTTGGTGGCCTTGACGATCTTGAGCGCGAGGTCGAGCGCGACTTCGTCGTTGAGGGACAGCGGCCCGACCGGCATGCCGGCCATCCGGGCCACGTTCTCGATCATGGCGGGCGGCACGCCCTCCATGACCATCAGGTGGCCTTCGAGCAGGTAAGCGGCGACGCAGCGGTTGGCGAAAAAGCCGCGCGCATCGTTGACGACGATGGGGGTTTTCTTGATGGCGCGCACGTAGTCGAGCGCCGCCGCGAGCGCCCGGTCGCCGGTCTCCTTCCCCAAAATGATCTCGACTAGCATCATCTTCTCGACCGGCGAGAAGAAGTGGATGCCGATGAAGTGGTCGGGCCACTTGAAGCTTTTGGCGAGGCCGGTGATCGGCAGCGTCGAGGTGTTGGAGGCGAAGATGCAGTCGGGCCGGATCACGGCCTCCGCCTTGACGATGACCTCGGCCTTCACCTTCGGGTCCTCGAACACGGCCTCCACGATGAGGTCGCAGTCGTTCAGGTCGTCGTAATCGGCGCTCGGCGTGATGCGGGCGAGCAACGCGTCGCGGTCGGCCGTCTTGGCGCGGCCCTTCATGATCTGGTCGCTCACGAGCTTGTGCGAATGGGCCTTGCCCTTCTCGGCGGCTTCCATGCTCTGGTCGACGAGCACCACCTCCAGCCCGGCGTTCGCCGTCACATAGGCGATGCCCGCGCCCATGAAGCCGGCCCCAAGCACGCCGACTTTTCTGATCGCGGTCGGCGGCACGTCCTTCGGCCGGCGCGCGCCCTTGTTCAGTTCCTGCATGGAGACGAACAGAGTACGGATCATCGCCGCCGCCTCCTTGGAGCGCAGGATGTTGGCGAAGTAGCGCGACTCGACCTTGAGGGCGAGGTCCATCGGCAGTTGCAGGCCCTCATAGACCGACTGCAGGATCGCCTTGGCGGCCGGGTAGTTGTCGTGCGTCTCGCGGCGGTAGATCGCGTTCGCGGGCGGCCAGATCATCATGCCGGCGGGCGAAAAGACTTTTCCGGACGGCAGCTTGAATTTTTCCCGATCCCAGGGCGCAACCGCCGAGCCGCCGCCTTTGATCCACGCCTTCGCCTTAGCGACGATGTCGTCGCGCGGCGCGACCTCATGGACGAGGCCCATGTTGCGGGCCATCAGCGGGCGGATCTGGTCGCCTTTAAAAAGCATCTGGAGCGCGTCGCCGGTCTGCATCAGCCGCGCCACGCGCTGCGTGCCGCCCGCGCCCGGAAACAGCCCGACCTTGACCTCCGGCAGGCCGACGCGGGTTTTTTCCGCGTCCGAGACGACGCGGTAGTGGCAGGCCAGCGCCAGTTCGAACGCGCCGCCGAGGCAGACGCCGTGGATCGCGGCCGCGAACGGCTTGCCACAAGTCTCCAGCCGCCGGTAGAGCAGCGACAGGCGGCGGGACTCTTCGAAGAAGAAGCGCATGGCTTCCTCTTCGCCCTTCTCTTTCGCCAGCCGCGCGTACTCTTTCCCCAAGCCTTGCAGCATCGTCAGGTCCGCGCCGCCGGAGAACGAGTCCTTGCTGGACGTAATCACGCATCCTTTGAGCGCGTCGTCGGACGCGACCTTTTCGACGATCTGCGACAACTCCTCCATCACCTCGGGGGTGATGACGTTCATGGATCGGCCCGGCATGTCCCAAGTCGCGGTCGCGATGCCGTCGGCGTCGGTGTCGAAGCGGAAGTTTTGCAGGTTCATGGGGTCGTCCTCCCAACCACTCTCGCCGTCATTCCGGGGCGAGCAAAGCGAGAGCCCGGAACCCATGAACACGGCGTTGTTTGAAGAAAGCGGAACGGTTCCGGCTCTTTCTGGCTGCTCCAGTGTTCTTGGGTTCCGGGCTCGAGCCTCCGGCCCGCCCCGGAATGACGGTTGCGTCAAACCCGCTCAATGATGGTTGCCGTACCCATCCCGGCCGCCACGCAGAGCGTAATCAGCGCCGTCTGCTTGCCGGACCGCTCCAGCTCGTCGAGCGCGGTCCCTAAGATCATGCCGCCGGTCGCGCCGAGCGGATGGCCCAGAGCGATGGCGCCGCCGTTGGGGTTGACCTTCGCCGGATCAAGCTCGAACGCCTGCATGAAGCGCAGCACCACGGACGAAAACGCCTCGTTGATCTCGAACAGGTCGATGTCGTCCGTCGTCATCCCGGCCTTAGCCAGCACGAGTTCCGTCACGTCGACGGGGCCGGTCAGCATGAGCGCGGGATCGGAGCCGATCGAGGCGAAAGCCTTGATGCGCGCGCGCGGCCTCACACCCGCCTTACGTCCGCCTTCGTTCGAGCCGACCAGCACCGCCGAGGCCCCGTCCACGATGCCGGACGAGTTGCCGGCGTGGTGGACGTGGTGGACGCGCTCGATCTCCGGATGGGCGTCGATGGCGACCGCGTCGAAGCCGCCCAACTCGCCCATCTGCACGAACGAGGGTTTCAGCGCAGCGAGCGACTGCATGTCGGTGGAGGGCCGCATGTGCTCGTCGCGGGCGAGCAGGGTGAGGCCGTTCACGTCTTTCACCGGCACGACGGACTTGGCGAAGCGCCCCTCGTCCCAGGCCGCGGCGGCGCGCTTCTGGCTTTCGACCGCGTAGGCGTCGCAGTCGTCGCGCGAAAAGCCGTATTTCGTAGCGATGAGGTCGGCCGAGATGCCCTGCGGCATGAAGTAGGACTTTATCGCGATCGAGGGATCGACCGGCCACGCGCCGCCGGACGCCCCCATGCCGATGCGGCTCATCGACTCGACCCCGCCGCCGACGGCCAAATCCTTCATGCCGGTCATCACCTGCGCGGCGGCGAGGTTCACGGCATCGAGCCCCGAGGCGCAGAAGCGGTTGATCTGCACGCCCGGCACGCGGGTTCCGTAATCTGCAGTGATCGCGGCCATGCGGGCGATGTCGCCGCCGGCTTCCCCGACCGGATCGACGCAGCCGAGCACCACGTCGTCGACGAGCGTCGTATCGAGATCGTTGCGCTCTTTGAGCGCGCGCAGCGCGGTCTCGGCGAGCTTGAGCGCCGTAACCTCGTAGAGCGCGCCGTCCGGCTTGCCGCGCCCGCGCGGGGTGCGGACGGCGTCGTAGATGTAAGCGTCGGGCATGAGTCTCTCCCTGATCACCTCGCCCCGCCGTGCGGGGAGAGGCCGAGACGGCGTTAGCCGTCCGGGTGAGGGGGCGTCTGCGAAAGAGCCTCTTCCGGGTAAGCCCCCTCGCCCCCGCGGAGTTTACCCCGGACTTGATCCGGGGCTCGCCTTGCGCTCTCGCGCAAGACCCTCTCCTCGCACCGCGGAGAGAGGCGTTTTCAGAAAGCCTCCGCCGGCAGCGCCATCACGGCATCCGCGCCGGACGGCGATGCAGGCGAGGCGCGCGCCGGTCTCGGGCAGCATGCGCTCCATGAAGAAGCGGCCGGTCACGAGCTTGGCGTCCATTTTCTCCGCCACCCCATTGCCTTGCGCTTTCTTCGCCTGCGCGGCCTTGGCGATCCGGGCCCACATATAGCCCATCGCCACAAGCCCGAAGAGGTGCATGTAGTCGTAAGCGCCCGCGCCCGCGTTGTCGGGCTTCGCCATCGCGTTCTGCATGAACCACATACTGGCTTGTTGCAGGTGGCCGAGCGCCCCTTGAAGCGGAGCCACGTAGGGCTTCATGGCCTCGTCCGCCCCGTTCTCCTGGCAGAAGGCGGCGACCTCGTTGAAGAACGTCATCAGGGCGCGGCCGCCGTGGCGCGGGAGCTTGCGCCCGACGAGGTCCATGGCCTGAATGCCGTTGGCGCCCTCGTAGATCATGGCGATGCGGGCGTCGCGCACGAACTGCGACATGCCCCATTCCTCGATGTAGCCGTGGCCGCCGTACATCTGCTGCGCCCGGACGGTGTTGTCGAAGCCGAGGTCGGTGAGCACGCCTTTCAGCACCGGCGTCATCAGCCCGAGGTGGTCGTCGGCCGTCTGGCGCTCCGCCTCGTCCTCGGATCGGTGCGCTACGTCGCTTTGCAGCGCGGTCCACAGGACCAGCGCCCGCGCCGCCTCGTTGAAGGCGCGGATCGCCATAAGGTTCCGCCGCACGTCCGGGTGGACGATGATCGGATCGGCGGGCTTGTCCGGGGCTTTCGGGCCGGTGAGCGCGCGGCCCTGGAGGCGGTCCTTCGCATATTGGACCGCGTTCTGGTACGCGACCTCGGATTGCGACAAGCCCTGAATCGCGACGCCGAGGCGGGCCTCGTTCATCATCACGAACATGGCGTTGAGGCCGCGGTTGGCCTCGCCGATCAGCCAGCCTGTCGCGCCGTCGTAATTCATCACGCAGGTGGCGTTGCCGTGGATGCCCATCTTGTGCTCGATCGAGCCGCAGGAGACGCCGTTGGGCTCGCCCGGCGAGCCGTCGGCGTTGACCCGCAGCTTCGGCACGACGAAGAGCGAGATGCCCTTCACGCCCTCCGGCGCGCCCTCGATCCGAGCCAGGACGAGGTGGACGATGTTCTCGGCCAAATCGTGCTCGCCGGCCGAGATGAAAATCTTAGTGCCGGTGATGGCATAGGAGCCGTCGCCGTTCGGGACGGCCTTGGTCTTGATCAGGCCGAGGTCGGTGCCGCAATGGGGCTCGGTCAGGTTCATGGTGCCGGACCATTTGCCCTCGACCATCTTGGGCAGATAGAGCGCCTTCTGCTCCTCCGAGCCGTGGACGAGAAGCGCCGCCATCGCGCCCATCGTCAGGCCCGGATACATGGCGAAAGCCATGTTCGCGCTCGACGCGAACTCGTTCATGATCACCTGGAGCGTGTAGGGCAGTCCCTGGCCGCCGTACTCCGGCGGCACCGCGAGGCCGGTCCAGCCGCCCGCGCCGTAGGCGTCGTAGGCGTCCTTGAAACCTGTCGGCGTGGTGACACGGCCATCGTCGTGGCGCTTGCAGCCTTCCAGGTCGCCCGTGCGGTTAAGCGGGGCCAGAACCTCTTCGCACAGCTTCGCGCCCTCGCCGAGGATCGCCTCAATAAGGTCCGGCGTCGCGTCCGCGAAGCCCGGCAGATTGTTGCGCCCTTCGATTTGAAAGACGTCGTTCAGCAAGAACAGCACGTCCTCGACCGGCGCCTTGTAGATTGGCATGCGCCCTCTCTTGAAATCGGTTGCACCTGACCGAGCCTAAGCCCTCCGACGAACAGGATGGCCAAAGATAGTTCACATATAAACTATATTTGGCCCAGAGGGAAGGGTGATCGGAAAACTCGCTGTCGAGCGTGAACTTTCTGTTGCGGCATCGCCGCTCACCAGAGGCATCTTGCGCGAAAGTTAAGGTTCTCCAAGCGCGCCTTAACCCCCTGTTTACTGCGACCGGGAAAAAGTTCGAGTGACGGCGTGAGTGTGTGATGGCCTTATCGGTTCTTCAAACCTCGCTCTGCCGCCGCGATCCGGTCCGTTTGGATCGTCAGTCCCGAATCACTCTTCCGCGAGCGCGGCCATGCAAAAGAACGCTACCTTGAAACAGGACGGGATGAACGCCGAAGCGAAGACCGCCCCGGATATGGCGCGCCGCTCGGGCCTGACGCCTGAAGAGTGGGTTGCGGCGCCGGGCGAGTTGGCGGCTTCCGGCCCGATCGAGAGCCCGCCCGCCCACCGCGCCAAGGCCGCGGGTCTGAGCGGCATGGACGACCTTGAAGCCGCCGTCGCACGGCTCACCGAAGCATCCCGCGGGAAGCCGTCTGGCCGCGGAGCGCGCGACCTCGAGTCGCTCCTCTCGTTCGCCATGGAAGGCGAGCGCCGCGCCCGCGAGAGCGCCTTCAAGACCGCGACGGCCCTCGACTCCGTCGCGTGCTGGATCGAGCGCGCCGAGGATCGCCTGAACGAGACCTCCCGTGCGGTTTCCGAAGGCCAGGAGCGGACCGCGGCCGCCCTGAAGACCGTCGAACGGATCGAGGAGCGCCTCTCGAAAGCCGCAGAGGCGTCTTCGCCGGCGCAAAGCGAGCGGATCGAGGCCGTCCTTCGCGGCTTCGAGGAAAAGATTGCGCAACTCAACGAGCGCCTCTCCGCGTTGTCGGTCCGGCCGATCGGCCGGCGGGGCCTCGATGCGCGCGACGAAGTCAAGAATGCGGTGGCCGCGATCCGTTCGCGGCAAAACGAACTTGAGACCGGCGCAGCCGCCCCGGAGGCCTTGCGATCCTTTGCGGCCGTCGCCGGCGGCGCCGATGCTGCATCGCCGCCCGCCTGGACCACCACGGCCCGTTCGAACGAGGACGCTCTGCGTTCGCTGAACGAGGACATCGCCAAGCTGGCGAGCCGGCTTGAAACGGGTCGCCCGGCCGCACTCAATTTGGACGTTTTGGCGGTCAGAGCCATCCAGGATGAGATGGAACGGCTGCAGGCGTCGATCGCCGGGTTGGCGACGCGCGAGGAGGTCGGCGCGATCGAACGCTCCCTCTTGGAGTTCGCCCAACGCGTCGCCTCCGCCCGCGATGCAAGCGACATCGTCGCGGTCAAAGCTTCGCTGGAGGGACTGCAGACCGAAGTACGCCGGCTGTCCGAGGCGGTCGCGTCCGGCCTTCCCGACCGGCTGACGGGCGATATCGAGCATCTCACGCACAAGATCGACGCCGTTGCCGGAACGGGTGTGAGCCCGACCGTGGTGGAGGCTTTGTCGCGCGAGATCATCGAGATGCGGCGCGTGGTCGCCGACATGGCCGAGCCGCGGCGCATTCAGGATCTCTCCCGCCTGATGACGGAGTTGAGCGCCCAAGTGGCCGAGATCGCCACGCGGCAGGTGGATGTCATCGAGTTCTCTTCGCTGAAGTCAAGCATCGAGGAGATTCGCTCCGCCTTGAGAGGAGCGCGTCCTGAAGCCAGGAGCGCGGATTACGCGCAACGCTTCGACCGTCTCACGCAAGATATCGAGCGCCTGTCGAACCGCGTGGATCGGGCGCTGCCTGGGGACACCCATCCCATTGGGGGCGATGCGCTCCTGCAACGGCTCGACCGCCTCGACGAGAGCCTGCGCCGATCGCCGCGCGGCGACGATCTCAAGCCCATCGAGGATCTGCTGCGCTCGCTCGTGGGCAAGCTCGAACAAGCCGAGGGCGCCGGTGCGGGATCGGATGCCCTCGACGCCATCGAGCGGCAGGTCGCGACACTTGCCGAACGGATCGAAAGGACGCCACCCAGCGGCGATCCGACGCTCGCGACGCTGGAACGGGCCATGGGCGACCTCATGGCCCAGGTCGAGAGCATGCGCGACGACACCTTCCAGGCTGTCGAGCAAGCCGCCCGGACCGCGGTCGCCGGCACGTTGGGCGTCGCGCCGGCCGCTGCGGCGGGACCAGACTTCTATGCCATCGAGCGCGATCTCGCCGACCTCAAGGTCCACCACAGGGTTTCCGACAAGCGCACGCACGACACGCTCGAAGCGGTTCACCAGACGCTCGAGCAGGTCGTGGCCCGGCTCGCGAATCTTGAAACGCACGGCGGGCCCCTACCCAGGACCGCGTCCATGCGGAAATCCGGTGCGGAGCCGGGCCGGCCGCTTCAGTCAGGGGCGAGCGGCCGGACGGACGCGGCGCCCGTTCCGGACCTGCCCGAAGCGGATCGCCCAATCCCTGCCCCGAGCGCAGATGAAATCCTTCTTGAACCCGGCGCCGCGCGGCCCCGCGCCGAGCCGCCAGGGCGAGGCGGAGCATCGGACGCGAGCGCCGACGTCAAGGCGACATTCATCGCCGCCGCGCGGCGCGCCGCGCAGGCCGCCGCCGCGGAAGCTGCCGCCAGCCAGGCGAACGGCGCAGGCCGCCTGCCGAAGCTCGACATGCTCTCTGGCGGAGGGGCCAATGCGGGTCTCGTGGCGCGCGCCAAAACCCTGATCGATAAGCGCCGCCGGCCCATCCTGCTGGGGCTTGCCGCCGTCGTACTGGCGATCGGCGCCCTTCAGGTGAGTGATTTCGTCCGTGGCGGCTCGAAGCCGGCTCCTCCGGCGGCGCCGCAGCGCACCGATACCCTGGCGCAGAACGCTTCGAAGCCGTCCGAGAAGGGACGCGAGACGCCGGCCAGCCTTGATCCGCAGACGACCCAATCCGTCCCGGATGCGGCGACGGCATCGCCCAAGGAGGCGGCTTCACCTATGCCGCCGGCCGCCGGCCAGCCGCAGACGACGCCCACGATCGCACGGGAGCGCGACGGAAGCTTGACGGCGACGTCGAAACGCGAAGCAGCGGTCGCTGATCCGAAAGCGCCCACAGTCCTGCCGGGCAAGCCTGAGGCCAAAGGGGCATCCAAGGAGGCGGCGCAGGTCGATCCGGCCAAGGCAGGCGAGCCGGCGTCGGCAGGGCCAACGCTCGCGTCCCTTCCGGGATCGGCGCCTGCGAACGACCCGGCATCGAACGCCAGCGCGGCGCCCGCCTCGCTGGAGCGCATCGCCAATATGGCCTCGGTCGGCGAGATCCCGATGGTCGCCAGCCTGCCCGGCCTGCGCCCGGCCGTGCTCGCCGGCGAGTCTGCGGCCGTTTACGAGATGGCCGCGCGCGCCGCGGAAGGCCGCGGCATGGCGCGTGACCTCAAGCTCGCCGCGAAGCTCTTTGAGAAAGCCGCCGCGCACGGCCTCGTGCCGGCCCAGTATCGGATCGGCAACTTCTATGAGAAGGGTCTTGGAGTGACGCGCGATCTCGCGCTCGCCAAGCAGTGGTACCAGCGCGCGGCCGAGAAGGGGAACGCCAAGGCGATGCACAACCTCGCCGTCCTCTTGGCCGAGGGCGCAGGCGGCAAGCCCGATTATGCGGCGGCCGTCGAGTGGTTCCGGCGCGGGGCCGAGCACGGCGTTCGCGACAGCCAGTTCAACCTCGCCGTTCTTCAGGCGCGCGGTCTCGGCACGGGGCAAGACCTCGCGGGGGCCTACACCTGGTTCTCGGTCGCGGCCAAGCAGGGCGACGAGGACGCGGCCAAGAAGCGCGACGAGGTCGGCGCGCGCATGGCGCAGCCTGACCTCGCCGCCGCGAAGTCGGCCGCCGAGCGTTGGCGCGCAACGTCGCTCGACCCGGTCGCGAACGACGTACCCCTTCCGGCGCACGGATGGAGCGAGGCGCCCGCGAAAAGGCGGCCAGCGGCGGATCGGTCTGACCTCGATCAGGTTCCGTTCAGGCACAGGGCGTGTAATTTGGTCCACCCTCTGGGTCGCGTAAGGGCTCGAACCGCCGTCCTGGGGCGACGCCTGTCGGAACCCGCCCGTGCAGATCTATCTGCCGATCGCCGAGATGCCCGTGAGCGTGCTTCTCATCCTCGGGATGGGCGCAGCGGTCGGATTCATCTCAGGGCTGTTCGGCATCGGGGGCGGCTTCCTGATGACGCCGCTGCTCATCTTCGTCGGCATCCCGCCCGCGGTCGCGGTGGCGACCCAAACGGCTCAGATCGCGGCGTCGAGCACGACCGGCGCGCTCGCGGCGATGCGGCGCGACGCGCTCGATCTCAAGCTCGGGACCGTGCTGACCCTTGGCGGCTTCATCGGGACGGCGTTGGGCGTCTGGTTTTTTTCGGCGATGCGGCGCGCCGGCCAGCTCGACCTCGTGATCGTCGTCTCCTACGTCACGCTGTTCACCGTGATCGGCAGCCTCATGCTGGCGGAAAGCGTCCGCGCGTTCTGGTCGGCGCGGCGCGGGACGGCCCGGCCGGCCCGGCGGGCGGGCGAGCACGCCGCCTATCTCGGCTGGCCGCTCCGGATGCGCTTCCACCGCTCGAGGCTTTACGCCAGCGCCATCCCGATCCTGGCGGTCGCGACGTTCGTCGGATTCGCAGGCGCGCTGCTGGGCATCGGCGGCGGCTTCATCATCGTGCCGGCCCTGCTCTACCTCTTCCGCGTGCCGACTGCGGTCGTGATCGGCACCTCGCAACTCCAGATCCTGTGGACGGCCATCGCGGCCTTGATCCTGCATGCCGTCGCGAATCAGGCCGTCGATTTCGTTCTGGCGATCATGCTCGTGCTCGGCGGCGTGTTCGGGTCGCAGTTCGGCGCGCGCGCGGGCCGGAACCTCAGGGCCGATCTCTTCCGTTTTCTCCTCGCCCTGCTGGTGCTGGGCGTCGGCCTGCGCTTCGCCATCGAGCTTGTGATCGAACCGGCCGAGCCGTTCTCGATCGCCGTTTCGGAGTCGCGCGGATGAGGCGCGGCTGTCTGCTTGCGTGCCTGCTCGGATGGGCTCCCGCGCCGGCGGCGGCCGAGTCGCTCATCGCCTCGCTCTCGACGGCCCAGGTCGCCATTACGTCGAACTACACCGGCTCCTCGGTGGTCGCGTTCGGCGCCATCGAGCGCGACGCGCAGACCGTGGCCCGCGCCGGCGACTACGATATCATCGTCACCGTGCGCGGCCCGCGCCAGTCGCTGGTGGTGCGCGAGAAGGAGTCTTTCGGGCCGATCTGGATCAACCGCGCGCAGCGGAATTTCGCCGATGTGCCGAGTTACCTGGGCGTTTTCGCCTCACGCTCGTTCGCCGATATCACGAGCGACGCCTTGCGCCGACGCTATCGCCTCGGCATCGACGCCATCATCAACGCGCCAGGGTTTTCGGAGATGAGAGGGACGCAGGACGGCGCTTTTGAGGAGGCCCTGATCCGGTTGCGCACCAAGGAAGACCTGTACTTCGAGGACGAACACGCCGTCGCCTTCCTGACCCCGAACCTGTTCCGGGTCGCCATTCCGGTGCCGGCGACGGCGCCGCCCGGCGCTTACGAGGTCGAGATCGCGCTCTTGTCCGACAGCGTGGTCCTCGCCCGCGCGCAAACAAGCTTTCAACTTGTCAAAATCGGTTTCGAGCAGCGCATGGGCGAACTCGCGCGCCATTGGCCTGTGGTCTACGGCGGCGTCACGGCCGCGCTCGCGCTTTTGTTCGGCTGGCTCGCCAGCGTGATTTTTCGGAGAGATTGATCGAGGGCATCCTCGGGTTGCAGCCCGGAGGCATCGTCCTCCCCTTGGCGGGGAAGACCATGCGTCGGTCGAACCGGCGCCGTGATTCATCGACAACCCGCCTTCGTCCCGCTCCCGCCCGACGGAGCACGGAACGGCTCGCGCCAGTCGCCCGCGAGAATGTAGCGGTCGAAGGCGTCCGGATCGCTTTCCGGGCCGTGCATGGCCTCGGGCGCGTCCTTCGGCCGCCGCAGGCGGCTCAGGTCCGGCCCGTAAAGCGCTTCGATCAGGGTCAAGGGGCGGTCCGGCTTGGGCGCGGCCGGATCGGGCCGCTCGCCGGTCGCTTCGATGTGCGCGTGCAGCCGCATCAGGGTGTTCAGGAAATAGCGCGCCTCCTCGCGGTAAAGCTCCCAGCACGGCGGCAAGCCGCGGGACTGTCCGGCGCAGCGCCGGGCGCGTCCACAGGCCGGCTCCGGGCAGATGAGAGGAAAACCGATTCCGCCGCACACGCGGCGAAGCGTTTCCATGGCTTGGTCCCATTCGCGTCTGACCTGCTCTTGCCCGCGGCGCATCGCTTCGGCGCGCTCGTCGTCCGTGCAAAGATTCTTCACGTCGTCTCCTTTTTTGGAACGTAGGCATGGCTTCGCCGCTCGCGGCCGGGTCGGCCCGAGTTTTCGGCGGTTGAACGAACGAGGGGCGTGGGACGCCGAAACGCTCGATCCTAAGTTTTGTGTGAGAGCCTTTCGGCGTCCCCGCAGCTCAGGGTCATCACCGAAATCGACGGGCTCGACATTCATTTCATTCACGTCCGTTCGCCCAGAGAATGCGCTGCCGATATCGTTACACGGCGGCCTGGTTCTGTATCGAGCAGCTGAAGATCATCGAGCCACTGACCAATCCCACGGCGCATGGCGGCGCTCGCGGACGCTTTCGCTCGTGATCCCGTCGCTGCCGGGCTATGGCTTCTCGGGCAAGCCGAAGGCGCCTGGGTGGAACCCTGCCAGCATCGCCTGCGCGTGGGTACACTGATGCAACGGCTCGGCTACACGCGGTATGTGGCGCAGGGTGGCGACTGGGGGAATGCTGTCTCGGAGGTGATGGCCCTGCAGGAGCCGCCGGGATTGCTCGGCATTCACACCAATATGGCGGCCACGGTCCCAGCCAACATCTCGAAGGCGCTTGCGTTCCATGAGGCGCCGCCCGCCGATCTCACGGCCGAGGAGCGCAACGCGTGGGACCAGCTCGACTTCTTCTACAAGAAGGGGCTGGGCTACGCCCTTGAGATGGCCAACCGTCCGCAGACGCTCTACGCGCTCGTCGATTCGCCGGTCGGCCTCGCGGCCTGGATGATCGACCACGACGCGCGCAGCCAGGAGATGATCGGCCGCGTCTTCGACGGAAAGACGGAAGGGCTGACGCGGGACGACGTCCTCGACAATGTCACGCTCTATTGGGTGACGAACACCGCGATCTCGTCGGCGCAACTCTACTGGGACACCGCGACGAATTTGACGGGGGGCTTTTTCGACGTGAGGGGCGTCAAGATCCCGGTCGCCGTGAGTGTCTTTCCCGACGAGATCTACGCGGCCCCACGGAGTTGGGCGGAGAGGGCGTATCCCAAGCTGATCCATTACAACAAGCTCGACAAAGGCACACACTTCGCGGCTTGGGAGCAGCCGGAGCTTTTCGTTGCGGAGCTTCGAACCGCGTTCAGGCCGTTGCGCAAGTCCATCTGAATCCGTCGGCGCGCCCGCATCTGGGGCGGCTCTCTTTCGTGGCGATCGACCCGGAGGTTCACAATGGGTGAGATCAGAACGTCCGGTGACATCGACGAGCATCGCCGCCGCTTTTTCGCCACTGCGGCCGGGACCATCGCTGCCGTCCAGCTCGGTGTCGCGCCCGCTCACGCGCAGGGCACGCCGAGACAGCTGCCGACAATCAAGCCGGGGGCGAACACGTCGTTCGGCTCGCTGAAGCAGATCGAAGCCGGGAGCCTGAACGTTGGCTACGCCGAAGCCGGCCCGGCCGATGGCATGGTCGTCATTCTTCTACACGGCTGGCCCTACGACATTCATAGCTACGTCGATGTCGCCCCATTGTTGGCGTCGGCCGGTTACCGGGTGATCATTCCGTACCTGCGCGGCTATGGCACGACGCGCTTTCTGTCGAGCGACACGGTGCGGAACGGCCAGCCGTCGGCGCTCGCCCTCGACGCCATCGCTTTGATGGATGCGCTGAAGATCGAGAAGGCAATGCTCGCCGGCTGTGATTGGGGAGCGCGGACGGTCAACATCGTTGCGGCGCTTTGGCCCGAGCGGTGCAAGGCGATGGTGTCCGTAAGCGGTTATCTGATCGGGAGCCAGGAAGCCGGCAGGACGCCGTTGCCGCCGAGGGCCGAGCTCGAATGGTGGTACCAATATTACTTCGCCACGGAACGCGGCCGGGCCGGCTACGACAAATACCGGCGCGAATTCGCAAAGCTGATCTGGCAGCTCGCGTCGCCGAAATGGAGCTTCGACGACGCCACATTCGATCGCAGCGCCGCAGCCTTCGATAATCCGGATCACGTCAGCATCGTCATCCACAACTACCGCTGGCGGCTCGGCCTTGCGGAGGGTGAGCCGAAGTACGACGAATTCGAAAAGCGGCTTGCCGCATTCCCGACGATCGCCGTGCCGACCATCACTCTCGAGGGTGACGCCAATGGTGCTCCGCACCCTGATCCCAGCGCCTATGCAAAGAAATTCTCCGGCAAGTATGAGCACCGGCTGATCACAGGCGGCGTCGGCCACAACCTGCCGCAGGAAGCTCCCCAGGCCTTCGCCCAAGCCGTCCTCGACGTCGCCGCTGAAAGCTGAGCGCATTTGATGCGCAGCAACGTTGGGGCATCGGTCGATTTGGCCTGACAAGGGAGTGGGGGCGCCATGACCGGAAAACGGTCGTTTTCTGGGCAATCTATCGCACATTCCCGCCCTTCAATCCCGACACAGCATCGCCCGGCCGATGGCGAACAGCCGGCCGTCGCCGATGAGGTGGGCCGTGAAGCCGTTCGGGAAGAGCGGCTTGAAGGCCGCGTCGCAGGCGTTGAGGCCGCCCGCGTAGGCGCCGAAGGCGGGCAGGATGCAGCGGCGTCCGTCGGTGACGAAACAGCGCCGGCGCACGGCGCGCCCGCGCATGACGACTTTGCCGACCGGATGCAGGTGGCCGGCGATCTCGTCCGTCGCGCCCGCAACCGGCTCGTGGCGCAGGGTCAGCGACCCCAGCGTCAGTTCGCCCAACACCTCCCCGCCGATATGCTCCGGCAGGGCGCGGTCGTGGTTGCCGGTGATCCACATCCACTGACGTCCGCCCTGGAGCGCAGCGAGCGCGGCGCGGTCGTCGTCGGCGAGCCGGTCGGGGCCGCCGATGTCGTGAAAGCTGTCGCCGAGCGCGATCACGGTGCGTGGGGCGAAGCGGTCGAGCGCCTCGGCCAGCGCGCGCAGGGTCTCGCGGGTGTCGTAGGGCGGCAGCATCTGGCCCTGCTTTGCGAACGACGAGCCTTTTTCGAGGTGCAGGTCGGCGACGACCAGGGCGTCCTCGGACGCCAGAAACAGCGCGCCCGACAGGTCGAGCGTCGCGGCCATGCCGGCGAGGCCGATCTCGGTGGTGGGGTTTTTCAGTTTCGGCAAAGCCGTCACGCCAGGGCCTCTTCGAGCAACGCTGCTTCCGCCTCCGCCAGCACCTCGTCCGCGCCCTCGCCCGCGATCCGTTCGCGGCCGATTTCGAGCATGACGGAGACGCCCAGCGGCGACACCCGGTCGAGCGCCTTGTGGGTGATTCGCCCCCGGATGCGACGCAGCATCACGCCCAGACGCCGCACGTCGAGGAGTCCCGTTGCCGCATCGGCGCGCGCGGCGCGCAACAGCACGTGATCCGGCTCGTGCTTGCGCAGCACGTCGTAGACGAGATCGGTCGACATCGTGACCTGCCGCCGGGTTTTCTCCTGACCCGGAAAGCGGCGCTCGATCAGCCCGGCGATGATCGCGCAATAGCGGAAGGTGCGCTTCATCAGCGCCGACTCGGCGAGCCAGGCTTCCAGGTCGTCGCCGAGCATGTCCTCGGAAAAAAGGTCGTCGAGGAAGCCGGGCTGGCGCGCAACCCGCTCCGACACGTCGCCCAGGCCCCAGACGGCGAGGCCGTAGTCGTTGGCCACGAAGCCGAACGGGCGCAGCCGCGCCCGCTCCAGGCGGCGGGTCAGGAGCATGCCGAGCGTCTGGTGGGCGAGGCGGCCCTCGAACGGATAGCAGACGAGATAGTGGCGTCCGCCGCGCGGAAACGTTTCGACCAGGAGGTCGCGCGGTCCCGGCACGACCGAGCGGCGGCGTTGCCACAAAAGCCAGTCCGAGACCTGCGGCGGCAGGCGGTCCCATTCGAAGGGGTCGGCCAGGATGTTGCGCACGCGCTCGGCCAAAAAGCTCGACAGCGGGAACTTTCCGCCCGCGTAGGACGGGATTTTGGGCTCCGCGCTCGGCGCGGTGCGCGTGACCAGCGCCTCGTCTCCGACAATGCCTTCGAAGCGCAGCACCTCCCCGGCGAACAGAAAGGTGTCGCCGGGGGTCATGGTCTCGGCGAAATACTCTTCGATTTCGCCCAACGTTTTCCCGCCGCGCGGCAGAACCGCGCCGGGCCGGGCGCGCGTCGTGCGGGCGAGCCGCACTTTGATCATCGTCGCCTCGACGATGGTGCCGACGTTGAGCCGGTACTGCTGCGCCACGCGCCCGTCCCGCACGCGCCAGAGCCCGTCCGTGCCGCGCACGATCTTGGCGAAGCGCTCGTAGGCCCGCAGCGCGTAGCCGCCGGTCGCGACGAAATCGACGACGGCCTCGAAGTCCTCATAGGACAGTCCGGCGTAGGGCGCGGCGGAGCGGACTTCCTCATAAAGGTCGCTGACGGCGAACGGCTCGGCGCAGGCCATGCCGAGGACGTGCTGGGCCAGCACGTCGAGCGCGCCGATGCGGGCGTCGGGCGTATCCTGCGCGGCCTCGTGCACGGCGTCGAGGGCGGCGCGGCATTCCAGGATTTCGAAGCGGTTCGCCGGGACAAGGTACGCCTTCGAGGGCTCGTCGAGGCGATGGTTGGCGCGGCCGATGCGCTGCATGATGCGCGACGCGCCCTTCGGCGCGCCGACGTTGACCACGAGGTCGACGTCGCCCCAGTCGATGCCGAGATCGAGGGTCGAGGTGCAGACCACCCCGCGCAGCCGGCCCTCGGCCATGGCGGCCTCGACGCGGCGGCGCTGGGCGACATCGAGCGAGCCGTGGTGGAGCGCGATGGCGAGGCCGTCGTCGTTCAAGTCCCAGAGTTCGCGAAACACGAACTCGGCTTGCAGGCGGGTGTTGACGAAGACGAGCGTGGTCTTGTGCCGCCGGATGAGGTCGTAGATCGCCGGCATGGCGAGCGCGGCGGTGTGGCCGGCGAGCGGCAGGGGCGCGTCAAGGTCCAGCATGCGGATGTCGGGCCGCGCGCCGCCCGCGGCGACGACGAGGTCGGCGAGGACGACGCCCGCGTGAGGCGCCCACCTCTCCCCGCATGTGGGGAGAGGCGAGTCGGGGTCCTGCGCCAGATACCGCCGCAGTTCGTCCGGTTCGCGCACCGTGGCCGACAAACCGATGGCGGTCAGCCCCGGCGCGAGCCGGTACAGGCGCGCGAGGCCAAGGGCGAGAAGATCGCCGCGCTTCGAGGTCACGAGCGCGTGCAGTTCGTCGAGGATCACGCGCTTCAGGCCCGAAAACAGCGCCCGCGCCTCGCGGTGCGCGAGGAGCAGCGCGAGCTGTTCGGGCGTGGTCAGCAGGATGTCGGGCGGTCGCTCGATCTGGCGCGCACGCTTGTGGGCGGAGGTGTCGCCCGTGCGGGTCTCGACGCGGATCGGCAACGCCATCTCGCGCACGGGCGTCTCAAGGTTGCGCGCGATGTCGACGGCCAGCGCCTTGAGGGGCGAGATGTAAAGGGTGTGAAGGCGCGAATCCGCCGGCGCGAAGGGGTGTTCCGCCAGTTCGACCAGCGTCGGCAGAAACCCCGCGAGCGTCTTGCCGGCGCCGGTCGGCGCGACCAGCAGGACCGAGCGCCCGGCCTGCGCCTTGGCCAAGAGGTCGAGCTGGTGGGCGCGGGGCGTCCAGCCGCGGCGGGCGAACCACGCCAGAAATCGATCGGGCAGGGCAGGGGGCTGGACGGTACGCTGGGACACGCCCCTAAGCTAACGCCGGAGCGCCCCTCGCTCACCTCCTTTATGTCTGGGCGGCGGCGAATTCGCCGCACGGTGCGCGGGCGGGACAGGCGTCCTCACTCGTCCCCGCCCTCACGGACTCGCGCCCAAAACCCATCAACTCTCAATGCGTGAGAACTCCCCTGGAGGCGGCGTCCCGCCCCGCCGCCGCCCGCCGCAGCCGATCGTTGAGGGCCTCGCCGAGGTCGGCGTCGGGGATGGGCGCAACCGCGATCGCCGTCGCGCCCGACTCATCGAGCGCCCGCAAATGCGCGAAGAGATGGGCTGCGGCTTCGACGAGGTCGCCGCGCGGACTCAGGTTCAGAACGGCGCGCGCCTGGTCGAGGCCGGCCGGCCGGGCCTGTCCGAACAGCAGCGCCGCCTCGCCGGGTTGGATCGCGCCAGCTTCGAGCCGCACCTGGGCGCGCGGCGCGTAATGCGACGCAAGCAGGCCGGGCGCGCGGGGAGCCTCCGCATCTGCATCCTCCGCATCCGCGAGCGGTCCGCCGATCACCCGCTCGATCGCAGTCCGTGTCACGCCGCCCGGCCGCAGCAGGCGGGGGGGACCGCCGAGGCAGGCCACGACGGTCGATTCGACGCCGACCTGCGCGGGACCGCCATCGAGAACGGCGTCGATGCGGCCGTCCAGATCGGCGAGCACATGGTCGGCGCTGGTCGGGCTGACATGTCCCGATCGGTTGGCGGACGGCGCGGCCACGGGCCGGCCGACGCGGTTCAAGAGATCGCGTGCAAGCCGATGCTCCGGAACGCGCAGGGCGACGCTGTCGAGCCCGGCGCGGGCGAGATCGCAGACGGTGCAGCCGGGCGCGGCCGGGACGACGAGCGTCAGCGGCCCCGGCCAGAACGTCGTGGCGAGGGCGCGAGCGGCCGGGTCGAACGCGCCTTGCGCGAACGCCGCCTCGGCGCTGGCGACGTGCGCGATCAATGGATTGAACCGGGGCCGCTCCTTCGCCGCGTAGATGCCGGCGACGGCCTCCGCGCGCGTCGCGTCGCCGCCGAGCCCATAGACCGTTTCGGTCGGGAAGGCGACGAGTCCGCCGTCGTGCAACAGTTCGGCCGCGCGAGCGAGGCCGGCGGCGTCGGAGGGAAGGCGCTCGGTGTTTCGACGCGCCGTCATGAACGGAGCCCCCGGGCGGGGAGAGGAAAGGGTCGAAAAGTCGGAGCGCCGGCCTGAAATGTCGTGTTCAGACGCGGACGCCGGCCGAACACCTCCGTCCACGCCAGCGCTCTACGCCGGCGACCCCCGCCCGGCCCCCGGATCACGGTCCGGAGGTCTCGCCCTCCCCGCAAGGGGGAAGGATCAGCTAAGGTCGCGTCCACGACGATTCTTCCATTCGAGACCAGATCGTCACACCCGAACCATTCCAATCCCGCTTGCGAAGGCGGGCTCAATCGCGCGACCATGCGCCCAATCCCAAAAGCCCTGCCGACGCCGGGGAGGAAACCATGACTTATCGCGCGCCTGTGGCGGAAATGTTTTTCACCATGCGCCATGTCGCCGGGCTCGACCGGGCCATCGCGGAAGGGCTTTATGGCGACCTCACGCCCGATCTCGTCGAAACGATTCTGGAGGAGGCCGGCCGCTTCGCCAACGAGGCGATCGCGCCGCTGAACCGCGTCGGCGACCAGCGCGGCGCGGTCTTCAAGGACGGCGCGGTGACGATGCCGCCCGGCTTCAAGGAGGCCTATCGCGCCTGGAGCGAAGCCGGCTGGAACGCGCTGCCCGGACCGGTCGAATACGGCGGCCAGGGCCTGCCGACGCTGCTCAACTCCGGCTTGCGTCGAGATGTGGAACGCGGCCTGCATGGCCTTCGGCCTCGGCCCGCTGCTGACGATGGGCGGCATCGAGGCGCTGGCCGCGCACGGCTCGGAGGAGCTGAAGGCGCGCTACCTCGAAAAGCTCGTCTCCGGCGAATGGACGGCGACCATGAACCTGACCGAGCCGCAGGCCGGCTCCGATCTCGCCGCGCTGCGCACCCGCGCCGAGCCGGCGGGCGACGGCACGCTACCGGATCACCGGCCAGAAGATCTTCATCACCTACGGCGAGCACGATCTCACCGACAACATCGTCCATCTGGTGCTGGCGCGCCTGCCCGACGCGCCCGCCCGGCACGCGCGGCATCTCGCTGTTCCTCGTGCCGAAAGTGCTTGCCCGACGGCACGCGCAACGACGTGCGCTGCCAGTCGGCATCGAGCACAAGCTCGGCATCCACGCCTCGCCGACCTGCACGATGATCTATCGGCGACGACGGCGGCGCGATCGGCTGGCTTGATCGGCGAGGAGAACCGCGGCCTCGCCTGCATGTTCACGATGATGAACAACGCGCGCCTCGCCGTCGGCGCTGCAGGGCGTCGCCATCGCCGAGCGCGCCTATCAGCAGGCGCTTGCCTACGCCCGCGAGCGCCGGCAGGGCCGCGCGCCGAGCGCGGCGGGCGAGGGCATGAGTCCCGATCGTCGAGCACCCCGACGTGCAGCGCATGCTGCTGACCATGAAGGCGCTGACCGCCGCGGCGCGCGGCATCTGCTACATGACCGCCGAGGCGCATCGACCGGCGCGCAGTCGCCGGACGGAGGCGGAACGCGCGGCGGACGCGCACGAGCGCGCCTCGCTGCTGACGCCGGTCGCCAAGGCGTTCTCGACCGACATCGGCGTCGAGGTCGCCTCGCTCGGCGTCCAGGTCCATGGCGGCATGGGCTATCATCGAGGAGACCGGCGCGGCGCAGCACCTGCGCGACGCGCGCATCGCCGCCGATCTACGAGGGCACCAACGGCATCCAGGCGATCGATCTCGTCACGCGCAAGCTGCCGCTCTCCGGCGGCGAGACCGTCCGGGCGCAGATCGCCGCGCATGCGCGCCATCGCGCAGCGGCTCGTGCAAGGAGCACGACGCCGCCTTCGGCCAGACCGCGCCGCGCCTGCGCGACGCGATCGAGAGCCTCGACCGGGCGACGAGCTATCTGCTGAAGGCGCTCAGCGGGCAACGCGCCCGAGGCAGGCGCTCGCCGGCGCGACGCCGTATCTGCGCCTGTTCGCGCTGGCGCAGGGCGGCGCGGCGCTCGCCGAGGCGGCGCTCGCCGCCACGCCGCGCTGATCGGCGGCGGCGACGCCGATCCGGCCCATCCGGCCCGGATCGCGCTCGGCCGCTTCTTCGCCGAAAACCTCGCCGCCGGCGCGCAGGGGCCTGGAGGACACGTGTCATCGGCGGCGCGGGTTTCGTCGCAGGATGCGCCGCTGGCGCTGGCGAGTTGAGCACGCATGACCCTCAACGGCAAGACGCTGTTCATCACCGGCGCCTCCCGCGGCATCGGCCTCGCCATCGCGCTGCGCGCCGCGCGCGACGGCGCCAACGTCGCCATCGCCGCCAAGACCGCCGAGCCGCACCCGAAGCTGCCGGGCACGATCTACACGGCCGCCGAGGAGATCGAAGCGGCCGGCGGCAAGGCGCTGCCGCTCGTCGTCGACATGCGCGACGAGGAGGCGGTCAAGGAGCGCCGTCGGGCAGGACGGTCGAGACGTTCGGCGGCATCGACATCCTCGTCAACAACGCCAGCGCCATCAGCCTCACGCCGACGCCGCAGACCGACATGAAGCGCTTCGACCTGATGCACCAGATCAACACGCGCGGCACTTTCCTGGTGTCGAAGTCCGCCATCCCGCATCTCGAAAAGGCCGACGAACCCGCACATCCTGATGCTGTCGCCGCCGCTCGACATGAAGGCGAAATGGTTCGCGCCGCACGTCGCCTACACGCTGGCCAAGTTCGGCATGAGCCTGTGCGTGCTGGGCATGGCGGGCGAGCTGCGGCCGCAAGGGCATCGCCGTCAACGCGCTCTGGCCGCGCACCACCATCGCCACCGGCGCGATCAAGAACCTGCTCGGCGGCGACGCGCATCGTGCAGGCGAGCCGCACGCCGGAGATCATGGCCGACGCGGCGCATCGCTGATCTTTCGAGAAGCCGGCGCGGAGCTTCACCGGCAACTTCCTCATCGACGACACGTTCCTGGCGGGCGAGGGCGTCACGGATTTCGAAAAATACCGGGTCGATCCCTCGGTGCCGCTGATGCCCGACTTCTTCGTGCCGGACGACAGCCCGGCCCCCGCCGCGCCGGCATGACCTCATCATCGCGAAGACCCGTGCGGCCGCGCGGGGCGGAGACCCGACCATGATCATCGTCTATCGGCCGCAAGCGGGCGGCCACGGCCGGGAGTCGCTGGTCGAACGGCATCTGCTCGGCTCCGGCCGAACCGATCCCGCCGGACGCCCTGTGGATCGACATGGTCGAGCCGACCCGCGAGGAGGACCACGTCGAGGCCTCATCGGCGGCAGCGTCCCGACCCGCGAGGACATGGAGGACATCGAACCCTCGGAATTGCTCTACAGCGAGAACGGCGTTCGCTACATGACGGCGCGGCTCGTCTGTCAGGTCGGACACCGACGCCGCATGCCTCACGGGCGTGACCTTCATCCTCAAGGGCAATGCGCTCGTGACGGTCCGCTACGACGAGCCGAAGCGCGTTCCAGATGTTCATGCCCAACGCGCGGTCAAGCCGGCCGGCTGCGGCCGAACGGGCGAGACGGTCATGGCCGGTCTGATCGAGACCATCATCGACCGCGCCGCCGACGTGCTGCAAATGGCGGCCGAGCGCATCGACGTGATCTCCCGGAACGTGTTCGAGACCGAGCGCAACGACCCGAGCCAGCGCAACGCGGAGCTTCAGGGCACGCTGCGCGCCCTCGGCCGCAAGGGCGACCTGATCTCGAAGCATGCGCGAGAGCATGGTCTCGGTCGAGCGCATGCTGCTGTTCCTCTCCGCCAGCGATGCGCGCCGCGCGCGTCCCGCCGGAGTTGCGCGAGAGGTGCGCACCGCGCTTGCGCGACCTCCAGTCGATCGAGGAGCATGCGACGTTCCTGTCGAGCAAGGTCCAGTTTCTGCTCGACGCGACGCTCGGCCTCGTCAACCATCGAGCAGAACAACATCATCAAGCTGTTCTCGGTCATGGCGGTGGTGTTCATGCCGCCAACCCTGATCGCTTCGATCTACGGCATGAACTTCAAGCTCATGCCGGAACTCGAATGGCCCTTCGGCTACCCGATGGCGATCGTGCTGATGATCGTCGCCGCCGTGCTGCCTTACGTGTTTTTCCGCTGGAAGCGGTGGCTCTGAGCGCGCCCGTCCTTGCGCCGGAACACCCCGACCAACTCGACATGGGCGCTGTACTTGAACTGATCGACCGGGGTGACGCGCTCCAGACGATAGCCGCCGGCGATGAGGATTTTGGCGTCGCGCGCGAACGTGCCGGCGTCGCAGGACACGCTCGCCACGACCGGAACCGTTGAGGCGGCAAGCTGCCGCGCCTGGGCTTCGGCTCCGGCGCGCGGCGGGTCGAGCACGACCGCGTCGAAGCGGGCCAACTCCGGGCCGAGCAGCGGGCGGCGAAAGAGGTCGCGCGTTTCGGTGGCGATCCGCTTGAGGCCGGGCGTCGCGCGCCAGGCGCGGTCGAGCGCGGCGAGCGAGGGCGCATGGCCGTCCACGGCATGGACCTCGGCTGCTTCCGCCAAGCGCAGCGCGAATGGGCCGCAGCCGGCGAACAGGTCGGCGACCCGGCGCGCGCCCGCGCAGGCCGGGAGCACGAGCGCAGCCAGCGCCTCCTCGCCGGCGCGGGTCGCTTGCAAAAAGGCGCCGGGCGGCGGGACGACGGGCGCGGGGCCCATTGTGACCATCGGCGTGCGCCGCTCGACCAGGTTCTCCCCGTGCAGCGACAGGCGCGCAAGATCCTGCGCGGCGGCCGCCTCGATCAACGCCTGACGGTCGCGCTCCGCGAGCGGGCCGTGGCCGCGGATGTCGAGGTCGAGCCCGGTCTCCGTCGCTGTGACCTGAAGGTCGAGCGGTTTTTCCGCACGCGCGAGGCGCGCGGCGATGGCGCGGGCGGCTTCGGGCGCGTGCTTCAGGGCAGGCTCCGCGATCGGGCAATGCGTGATGGCGACGAGGTCGTGGCTGCGCGCCGCCATATAGCCGACCTGGGTTTCGCCATCCCGAAGACGAGCGTGGAGGGTCACGCGCCGGCGGCCCCCGCCGTGCGCGTCGATCAACGCTTCGAGCGGGGCATCGAGCCCCGCCTGATGCAGCGCGCCGGCGACGATCCCGCGCTTCCACTCTGCATAGAGCGGTCCGCTCATATGCTGCGCGGCGCAGCCGCCGCAGGCGGAAAAGTACGGGCAGAACGGTTTTATGCGCTCGGGCGAGGGCGTTTCGACCTCGACGAGATGGCCGCGTCCGCGGTCGCACTCGACGAGCACGGTTTCGCCGGGCAGGGCGCGCGGCACGTAAACGACGCCGTGCGCGGCGTCGGCGACGCCGTCGCCCCGGCTTCCCAACCGGACGATCGCGACACGCTCAGCCACGCCGCGCCCCCAGCAGGAACTCGCGGTTGCCGTCGCCGCCCGTGATCGGGGAGGGGACGACGCCGATGATCGTGAAACCAAGGGATGTCACGAAAGCGGTCGATGTCGTCGCAAACCGCCTGGTGGACGGCCGCGTCGCGCACGATTCCTTTCCGGACATGCGCCGGGCCGGCCTCGAACTGCGGTTTGACAGAGGGCGATCAGCGTTGCGGCAGGCCGCAGCAGCGGCAGGGCAGGGGGAAGCACGAGCTTGAGCGAGATGAAGCTGACGTCCACAACCAAAAGGTCGATCGGTTCGGGGATGAGCGTCGCATCGAGGCGGCGAGCGTCCGTGCTCTCCAAGCTGACCACGCGCGGGTCTCCGGCGACTTCTGGGTGCAATTGGCCGCGGCCTACGTCGGCGGCATAGACGCGCGCCGCGCCGCGGCTCAGCAGCGCTTGCGTGAACCCGCCCGTCGAGGCGCCGAGGTCGAGGCAGACCAGACCCGCCGGCTCGATTGCGAAGGCGTCGAGCGCCGCCGCAAGCTTGACGCCGCCGCGCGACACCCAAGGGTGAGGCGCTTCGGCAAGGATCGTTGCGGCCTCGTCCAGCAACTCCGATGCTTTGCGGACGGCGACGCCGTCGGCTGTCACGAGGCCCGCCGCGATCGCGGCCTGCGCCCTGGCCCGGCTGTCGAACAAGCCGCGCTCGACGAGAACGAGGTCGGCGCGCCGGCGAGGCATCGCATCAAACCCTTGGAGAATCCCTGTGCTCATGCCACGGTCGGCGCGATGCGGCAACGCGGGGCAAGCCGTCCGGCGGGCCCCTCGCACGACAGGCGTTCGGCCCTCAACGACGAGGGCGACTGGAGAAACGAGATGATGAAAGCACTGGCCTCAGCCGCCCTGTTCGCGACGGTCGTCTGCACGCCCGCCTTGGCGCAGCCGGCGTCCGTCCAGACGGCCGAAGCACCGATCGTCGGCGGCAAGGGCGATCCCATCGGCAAGCTCACGCTCCGCGGCGGCCCGAGCGCCACGCTGGTCCGCGTCACGATCAACGCGGGCGGTCTACGCCCGGCTGGCACGGCATCCATTTTCACACGATCGGCGACTGCTCCGATGTCGGCAAGTTCGAGCTGTCGAAGGGACACGTCAACCACGAGAACAAGAAGCACGGGCTGCTTAACCCGGACGGACCCGACGAAGGGGATTTGCCTAACATCTTCGCCAACGCGGACGGCTCGGTGAACGCCGAGGTCTCGACCGACACGCTGCTGACGGGTGCGGACGGGCTCAAGGATGCGGACGGCTCAGCGCTCGTCATCCACGCCAACGAGGACGATCACGCCACGCAGCCCATCGGCAACGCAGGCGCGCGGGTCGCCTGCGCCGTGATCAAATAAGCGTCAGCCGCGGGCTTTACGGAAAGCCGACGCGGGCGCCGCGTCGGCCGTTCCGAGAGCCTCGAACACCTGGGCCACGATGCTTTTGGCGTCGAGCCCGGCCAGCGTATACATGCGCTCGGGCTTATCCTGGTCGAGGAAGCGGTCGGGCAGGATCATCGGACGGATTTTGAGGCCGCGGTCCAGCACCCCTCGCTCGGCCAAAAGCTGGAGCACATGGCTGCCGAAGCCTCCGATCGCGCCCTCCTCGATGGTGATCAGCACCTCGTGTTCGCGGGCGAGCCGCAGCACCAAATCCTCGTCCAAGGGCTTGCAGAAGCGCGCGTCCGCCACCGTGGTCGACAGCCCTCGGGCCGCCAACTCCTCCGCGGCGTTCAAAGCCTCGCTGAGCCGCGTTCCGAGCGACAGGATGGCGATGCGGTCGCCCTCGCGGACGATCCGGCCCTTGCCGATCGCCAGCGGCACGCCCTCCGTGGGCATCTCGATCCCGACGCCCTCGCCGCGCGGGTAGCGGAAGGCGATCGGACCCTCGTCGTAGGCCGCCGCGGTCGCGACCATGTGGACGAGGTCCGCCTCGTCGGCCGCCGCCATCACCACGAAGTTCGGCAGGCAGCCGAGATAGCGCAAGGTCGAACGATCCGGCGTGGGTCGGCCCGTCCGCGCCGACGAGGCCGGCGCGATCCATGGCGAAGCGAACCGGCAGCTTCTGGATCGCCACGTCATGCACGACCTGGTCGTAGGCGCGCTGCAGGAAGGTCGAATAGATCGCGCAGAAGGGCTTGTAGCCTTCGGTCGCCATTCCGGCCGCGAAGGTGACGGCATGCTGTTCGGCGATGCCGACGTCGAACGTGCGTTGCGGGAACTCTTTCCCGAAGATGTCCACGCCCGTGCCGGAGGGCATCGCGGCCGTGATGGCCACGATCTTGTCGTCCTTGCGCGCTTCCTTGACGAGGCTCTCGCCGAACACCTTGGTGTAGCTCGGCGCGTTCGCCTTGGCCTTGACCTGCGCGCCCGAGATCACATCGAAGGCGACGACGCCGTGGTACTTGTCGGCCGCGCTCTCGGCCGGCGCGTAGCCCTTGCCTTTCTGGGTGACGACGTGGACGAGGACCGGCCCTTGCTCGGCGTCGCGCACGTTCTTCAGCACGGGCAGGAGATGGTCGAGGTTGTGTCCGTCGATCGGGCCGACGTAGTAGAACCCCAGCTCCTCGAACAGGGTGCCGCCGGTGAGAAGGCCGCGCGCGTATTCCTCGGCGCGAACCGCCTTGTCATAGAGGAACTTCGGCAGGTGCTTGGCGAGCTGCTTCCCGATCTCGCGCAGGTTCCGGTAGGAGCCGCTCGAGACGAGGCGGGCGAGATACGCCGACATGGCGCCGACCGGCGGCGCGATCGACATGTCGTTGTCGTTGAGGATGACGATCAGGCGCGAATGCATGGCGCCCGCGTTGTTCATGGCCTCGTAGGCCATGCCGGCCGACATGGCCCCGTCGCCGATGACGCACACGACATTGTGATCGCCGCCGGAAAGGTCGCGCGCCACCGCCATCCCGAGCCCGGCCGAGATCGAGGTCGACGAGTGGGCCGCTCCGAACGGATCGTATTCGCTCTCGGCGCGCTTGGTGAAGCCCGAGAGGCCGCCGCCCATGCGAAGCGTCCGGATGCGGTCGCGCCGGCCTGTGAGGATTTTGTGCGGATACGCCTGATGCCCGACATCCCAAATGATGCGGTCGCGCGGCGTGTCGAACACGTGGTGGAGCGCCACCGTCAACTCGATGACGCCCAAACCCGCGCCAAGATGGCCCCCGGTGAGCGAGACGGCGTCGATCGTCTCGGCGCGCAGTTCCTCTGCGAGTTGCGAGAGTTGATCCTCCGGCAAACGGCGGAGGTTCTCCGGAACGGAAGCCAAGTCCAGAAGTGGCGTCGAGACGGGCAAAGGACGATCCTCAGTCGCGGCGAGAGCTTACGGTGGAAGCGCCGTTCATAGGACATAAGGGACGGCGAGGCGTGGGTCAAAGCCGCGCACCGCTGCTCCTGGATTCATCATTTACCGGAATATGGGCCTCAAGCCGGCGAGTTCACGGGTAGGAGGCGACCTTAGGGTCCCGGGTCCGGAAGCGGGATGAACTCGGTCTCGCCCGGCACGGAGTCGAAGCGGCCCGCCTCCAGTCGGCCTTGGCCTGCTCGATGCGTTCCTTTCGCGATGACACGAAGTTCCACCAGATGTAGCGTGGGCCATCCATCGGCTCGCCGCCGAGCAGCATCAGGCGGGCCGGGCTCGCCGCACGGACGGAAATGCGGTCACCTGGCCTGAACACCAGCAGTTGCCCGGGCCCGAAACGGTCGCCGGCAATCTCGATCTCCCCTGAGACCGTGTAAATCCCCCGCTCCTCGTAGGTCGGGTCGAACGGGACTGTTGCGCCGGTGGCGAGCGCGACGTCGGCATAGATCATCGCCATCGGCGATCTCACCGGCGACCGCAGGCCGAACGCCTCGCCGGCGATCAGCCGTGCCGTGACGCCGCTTGCGGAGATGATGGGCAGCTGATCCTCGGCGTAATGCAGGAAAGCCGGCTCGCCCTTCCTCGTGCGTTCGCGGCAGGGCGACCCAGCTCTGGATGCCGAACAGCTTCGGTCCAAGCGCCCGTGCCGCCTCGCCGGTGCGCTCCGAATGCACGATGCCGCGCCCGGCGGTCATCAGGTTCAGCTCGCCGGGGCGGATCGTCTCCAAGGTGCCGAGGCTGTCGCGGTGGACGATCTCGCCTTCGAACAGATAAGTGACCGTCGCGAGCCCGATATGCGGGTGCGGGCGCACGTCCATGCCTTGCCCGAGCAGGAACTCGGCCGGGCCCATCTGGTCCCAGAAGATGAACGGGCCGACCATCTGCCGTGTGCCGAGGGCAGGGCGCGCCGGACCTCGAACCCGCCGAGGTCGCGGGCGCGGGGCACGATCACCATCTCGATCGCGTCGCAGGCGAGCTGTCGCCGGGATTGGGGTCGTCTGCAGGCAGCCAGCTCATAGGACCTCCTCCGAGCGGGATCAGGTCCCCAAGTCACATCTCCACGTCGAGCGGGGTCGCGCCGGCGGCGCGGCCGTCCGGGCCGATGGTGATCTTCTCGATGCGCGCTTCGGCCCGCTTCAGCAGCGCCTCGCAATGCGTTTTCAGGGCCTCGCCCCGTTCATAGATGGCGATCGAGTCTTCGAGCGGCACGTCGCCCCGTTCCAGGCGGCGCACGATGCCCTCAAGCTCCTCCAGAGCCTGCTCGAACGGCAGTGCGGCGACGTTGGCGGGAAGCGAGTCCGGTTTCGTCATGGGCGTCCACTGGGCTGAGGAGGCTTATGGGCCAGACCGAGCGGTTCTGGCAAGCCGAGGCGCTGGTCAAGCCGGGTCAGGGGCTGCGGACGGCGCACGGCCGGCCAGGAGCTTCTGATAGGCGAATCCGATCCCGACGAGCGCGAGGCCAAGCCCGATGAAGGACAAGGCCCGCATCACGCCTTCGAGATGAGCGAGATCGACGATGAAGACCTTCAGAACGGCGACGACGAGACAACCCGCCGAGACAAGGCGCGCGAGCCGCAGAGTCCACACGACGCCGACCGCGAGAAGAGCCGTGCCGATGACGAGAAGCGCGACCGAATAGGTCCACAACTCGCCCTGGCCCGTCGCCTGCCAGAACGCGATCGAGGGACCTTGGAAGACCCGCCGGATGGCGAGCATCGCATAAAGAAAAAGCAGGGCAAGCGCGAGCCCCGCGGCGGACCGGACATACCACGCTGGCCTCGTCCGGCGGGCGAGCCAGGCGAGCGCCGCCGCGACGACCGCTGGCATGAGGTAGGCGAGCAGGAGCGAGTTGAAGAGGGCGCCGCCGAGAATGGCCTCGCCCGTGAGCAGCGGGTTCTCGACCATGCCGAGCCCGAGGCCGGCCGCCAGCAGCGAGACGGCGCCGAAGGCGAGCGACGCGACTTGATAAACGATGTCAGGGCGTCTGGCTTCGGCTCGGACCATCAACAGCGAGAACAGCAGGCTGGCGGTTCCGATGAGGCCCATATCGAGGTGGCCGGAGGCTTCGGCCAGCGGGTCGCCGCCGTGCAGCGCGTGCCGGATTTCGAAGAAGACCAGCAAGGCCGCGAACACGATCGCGAGGCTTTCGACGAACCGCACCACGCGGTCGCGTCCGCTCCGCTCCAGGATGCGGGCCGACAGGTAGAACGCCGCCGCCGGGACGCCGTAGCCCCACAGGAGCCAGTTGACGATCAGGGTGCCGCCTGGATCGCCGCCGGCGATCATCGGGTCCCATGCGAGGCGTCCGAGCACGACGACGCCGAGCGCCGCCACGACCCGGCGCAGCGCGGGGATTTGCAGGCGGTCGGACACCCACAGCCGTCCCGAGCGCGGCCAAGCCGAAGGCGACGGTCAGCATGCCTTGATCGAGCGCGAGGGTGAGGCCAAGCGCCAGCGCCGCGACCGCGGCCGAAGCTGTCGCGCCGACAGCGAGGCGAACGGCGCCGGAGCTTTCGTCGTCCTGGCGGCGCAGCCACGCCGTCACGGCCACGAAGGCGAGGGCGAGGCCGCCGGCGACCAGCGCAAACGACAGGCTTCGGTCGAGGGCGGCGACGCGCCAGTAAGCGACGACAAGGGCCGCCAGCGGGCCGAGGGTGGCCGCGCCCGCAAACCAGGCCGCCGTCGGGAGCGGCAGCGTCCGCCCGCGCGCGATCCGCCACAGGCTCGCGGCCGCGACAGTGAGCGGCAGCGCCGACGCGAAGGTCAGGAACGTTTCCAAGGCCTTCGGCCGCGGGGCGGTGATGAGGTCGGGCACGATCGTCCAGGGCGCTTGCGCCGCCTCCCGCGCCACCGGCCAGAGCGCCAGCGTTCCGACCGCCGTCAACGCCGCCCAGGCCGCGCCGGGCGCCGCGGGCGCGAAGCGGAGGGCGAGGCCCAGCATCATCAGCGCGCAAACCGCCGCGAACACGGGCCGCCCCGCGCCGACATGAGCGGACGCCGTCACGAAGATTACCAGCAAAGCGAAGGCGAAGAACACGCCGCCGACGAAACGGTCCGGACGCGCCGCGTCGTCCGGGACGCCCCGATAGGGATCGGCGATCAGAAACGCCCCGGCGAGCGCGATCTGGATCGCCACATGCGCCATCGTCGGCAGGACATCCGGCCCGGCGCCGAGCACGAGCAGAACCGTCCAGATCATCGCGCCGACGGCGGCGGCGAGCGCGAGCCATTTCCACAGCCGCAAGCGCGCGACGCCGTAGGCCGCGAGCGCCACGAAAGCGAGATAAACGACGACCGCCCAGGGCTGCGGCTGCTGCGACTGGACCAGGAGAGGACTGCCAAGCGCGGCCACAAGCCCGAGCGCCGCCAGCGCCGGGCCGTGCAAAGCCGCGGCGATCATGGTCAGGACGGCGATGACGCCGAGCAGGACGAACGCCACGCCGGGGCCGATCAGGCCGTAGAGCGCATAAGCCGCAAAGGCCGTCGCGAAGGCCGTGGATGTGCCGGTGGCGGTCAGGACGCCGGGGACATGGGCCGATGAGAGGCCCGGCAGGGCGGGCGCGGTCTCGCGTCGGCGAAGCCATTCGCCGGCGCCGATCAGCATGAGCGCGAAGAGAGCGCCCGCCGCCACGCGCGCGCCGGGGCCGAGGAGGCCCTGTTCGATCGAGTAGCGCACCAGGAAAACGCCGCCGAGCGCCAGCGCCACGCCGCCCACCCAGACCGTCCAGCGCGTGCCGAGCGTCTCCTCGAAGCCGGGCTTGGCGGCCGGCCGGGGAGGCTGCGGCGGTTCGGCTGCCGGCGGCGCATCTCGGCCTCGGCCGGGTTTTCAGGCGACGCCGAGGCGGCGGGTTCGATGGCTGGCGGCGGTGCGGCCGGAAGCGGCGAGGGAACGGCCGATGGGGTGGGGCCCGCGAGGCCCAGTTGCGCTTCGATGACCGCCAGCCGCCGTTCGAGCGCGTGCGCCCGCCGCTGGAGGCCAAGCGCCATGAAGAAGCCGGCGATGGCGCACACGGGGATGGCGACCGCCAGAAGGACCAGAAGTCCGATCTCCATGACACCTCTCCGCGACGCCCGCGCCCGATCGGACCCAAGACCAGCCAATGATTGGAGACCCGAGTCCGTGCGCCGTCCCGGTTCGGCCTAAGCTTGACGGGAACGGACCGCAAGGGGCCGTCGCCGCGAACCCTAGTCCAGCGCCAGCCGGAACGGCTCGCCCTCGAACGCGTCGCGCCCGCGGCCGATGCGCTCGATGGCGTCGACCATGCGGCCGCGGCGGCCGAGGATGTCGTCGGCCACGGCGACGAGCCGGCGGTTCGGGGTCGCGATGGGCGAAGCTTGCCGCAGGGCGCGGGCGATGTCGTCCTCTTCGCGCTCCGGCTTCAAGGCGCAGGCCGCGATGAAGGCGGCCGCCGTCGAGCGGCTGATGCCGGCCCAGCAATGCACGACGAGCGGGCTCTCGCGCCCCCAGGCGCGCACGAAGGCGAGTAGTTTTTCGATGTGCTCGGCGGCGGGCAGGATATGCCCGTCCAACGGATCGACGATGTCGCTGACGCCGAGAAAGAGATGGCGGTCGGCCAGGATCGAGGCCGGACGCTCGACCGCCGTAGCGGCGTTGATGAGCGTCACGACATGGCTTGCGCCCGTCGCCGCGACGGTGTCGTGCAGGCGCGCGAGCGGGCAGACGTGAAGGGTGGGCATGGCGGTCTCTGAGCCGTGTTCCGTCTTCCTTATAGGCCATCAGAGCCCCAAGGGTGAACCGCGGCTTCACCCGCCGAGCGCCTTGACGCGGGCGAGGTAGCGTTTTTCGCTCCGCTCGACCGGCCACGGCGCGAGAAATCCGTCGATGTCCGGGGGCAAGGGAACCGGGCGGCCGAAGAATTTGAGCGCCTCCTCGCGCGAAAAGCCGGCAAGCCGCGTGGCCTCCAGAAAGGCCGCGATCCGGTCGGCCCGCTTGGCCAACCGCGTTTGCGCGGCGCTCAACTCGGCGGGCAGGCCGAAACGCACGTGGATCGCCGCGAGAAGCCGCATCTCGATCGCCTTGTACGCGTCGCCGATCACGGCCTTGAACGGCGAGATCATGTCGCCGATGACGTATTCGGGCGCGTCGTGCAGCAACAGCGCGAGCCGCGCGGGGGGCGGCAGCGCGGGTTCGAGATGCCCGCCGATGGCCTCGACCAGCAGCGAATGCTGCGCCACCGAAAAGATGTGCGGCCCGGCCGTCTGGCCGTTCCAGCGCGCGACGCGGGCGAGGCCGTGCGCGATGTCCTCAAGCTCGACGTCGAGCGGGGAGGGGTCGAGCAGGTCGAGCCGGCGTCCGGACAGCATCCGCTGCCAGGCGCGCGCGGGTTTGGGTTGCGGGGCAAGCGGCATCACGGACGTGGGGCGAGCGCCGCGCATTCGGCGTGGCGGAAGCAGCCGACGAGGTGGTCGTTGGTCATGCCGACCGCCTGCATGAAGGCGTAGACGATGGTCGGGCCGCAGAAGGCGAAGCCCGCCGCCTTGAGGTCTTTCGACAGTTTTCGGGAGAGTTCGGTCTCCGCCGGCACATGGGCGCGGCTCGTCAGCCGGCTCTGGACCGGCCGCCCGTCCACGAACCGCCACAGGAAACGCGAAAAGCCCTCGCGCTCCTCGACGGCGAGCCACGCCCGCGCGCTCGCGACCGCGCCCTCGATCTTGGCGCGGTTCCGCACGATGCCGGGATCGCGCATCAGGGCTTCGATCCGCGCGGCGTCGAAGCGGGCGACCGCCGCCGGATCGAAGCCCGCGAAGGCGCGGCGGAAGTTCTCGCGCTTGCGCAGGATGGTGATCCAGGACAGCCCGGCCTGAAAGCCGTCGAGCACCAGCTTTTCGTAGAGGGCGCGGCCGTCGAATTCGGGCACGCCCCATTCGTCATCGTGATAGGCCGTATAAAGCGGATCGACGCCGGGCCACCAGCAGCGGTGCTTTCGGTCGGGATGCAGGACGAGGCCGTCAGTCATGCGGCCGGTGTAGCGGCCTCGCCCGGAAACGGAAAGGTCGCCCAGGCCGGCTTCTCAACCCGCACCGACAAGCCGCGAGCGCGTCGCCCAAGCGGATGGCCGCTGATTTTGAGAGATGCCACGCGCACCCCTCATCGCTTCGATCTGAATATGTCGTGGCATCCGCTACAGGCGCGTGTCATTGACCGAAACTGCGCCGCTACTGCGCCGTCGGTTCCAGAGCGAACGGCGGCTGCCAGCTTCTCGGCTTCCTGTTCCAGAACCCGAGCGGCGGCGATGAACTCCGGCTGCCGATCCCAGACCGCTGCCGTGGCCTCCGTGTGGCCGTCACGGCTGCCCTCTGGGAAGAGGGACGGCATTCGCGCCGCCGCCGTCCGTATCTCCTCCGCATCATGCCCGATCTCGCCTAACCCGCGCTTCGATTTCAGGCGCTCGTTGATGCGTTTCACCGTGCGCCCGATCTTCTCCATTTCGTCCATGCGCTGTTTCACAACGCCGGCAGCCCCCTCATGGGCGGGTGAGAGGCTGCTGGACAACGCCAGCAGCCCCGCTCCAAAGGCCCATAGCACCGCGATGGCTCTCACGGTTTTTCCTCGCGGTCTCGTCAGCGCTGGGCAGGGACGCCCGATCCTGGCGCCCAGGACTGCCCCCGCAACTCGGCTCGGGTTCCCGGCTCTTCGGGGACCGTCCGGTAGGAGTTAGCGCCAATGATGTGGAGCGGCTGTCCACCCGCGGGGACCGCGACGCCACGGCGCGCAAGCCAAGCCTGCATTTCGGCGATCTCGCGCTGTTGCTCCACGATGACAGCCTCCGCGAGTTGCCGCGTCCAAGGGTCCTTGGCGTGGCGCATGGCGACTCGCGCCATGTCGATAGCGCCTTGGTGATGCGGGATCATCTGGATGCGGAAATCCACGTCCGCGTCGCCGGTATACGGCACGGCCATGTTGCGCATCATCCGGTGATGCGCGACCTGGAACTCGCGCGTCGCTGGCACGTCAGAAGCCGCGCCATGCAGGCGGGAGTGCTCGGAACCGCGCTTCTTGGCCGGCGCCTTTTTCTTCGGGGCAGGCGGCTTCTTCGCCCCGTGCCCTTCATGCCATGATGTCCGTGGTGCCCGCTATGCTGAGCGCTGGCCTCTCCAAGCGGGGTGAAGCTCAACGCGGCTGCGAGCGCCATGACGGCTATGACGTGTGACGTGAACGTGCGCGTCGCGATGCGACGATTGGACTTGGGATGCATAGCTCCCTCCGGAATAGTGAAGCGTGCGTGCCTCCGCTGCGATGAGCGGCGGCGGTGAGGCCGTTGGACCACGGCCTTTTCAGAGCACGGACTTCGGTATTCCAGGTTCGGGAGCATCTGCCCGCCCCGAGGCGGGGTCGCGCCTCGTCCAGGTAGCGAACGGCGCAGAAGAACTCGACGGCGCTCGGGCTCGGGAGCGCGAGGCGGCAGCTGGGACGGGATGAAGCAACACGCCGTTTGGCATGCGTCTCGTTTGTGCGCCGGGTGCTCGCTGGCAGGAGTTCCATGATCGTGCGCGGCGTGCGCAGCCTGAACGCCGGGGGAGTGGTGGTCCATGTCGATGTGACGCTCGGGCATCCGCGACGGGCGCGAAGCCTGTGGCTCGCGCAGGAGCTACCGCAACGCCCATGAGCGCGAGCGCAAGAACGAGGTGAGCCAGGGCGCGAAGCAGCCGCATGGCGGGAAGCTAATGACGCCTCCCGCCCCTTGCAACTGATCGGCGGATGCATCGGGATGCGCACCGTCCTGCCCCGGTCTGCCAGCCGCCCTGTTCGGGGCAGAACAGGAAAGCGACGCGTCCGGCTCTCGTCGGGCCACATTGGCTCGATGGGCAGGGCAGGTGGATACGGCACGGCCCTTCGAGCCGATCACGTTCTGAACGGCAATGCCCAAGCCACCGCGCGGGGCCTCGTATCCACTGCAACCTCAGCGATCAAAGGCTTATGCGGGTGTCGTTGGATTGACCTCTTGAGGAAAGGCAAACCCGATCCACTCCGGCTTTTCGAGCCGCACCGGCAGGCCGCCGGCGCAAAGGGTTTCGCCCGCCGCGAGGGCGTCGGCCGCGCGGTCGAGGCGGATCATGGCGAGTCCGCGCCCGTTTGCGCCCGTGCCGGTTTTCCCGATCGTTCGGTCGCCCGCCGTCACCTCGACGCCGGGCTCGGCCACGAAGCCGTCGCGATAGACGATCGGCACGATCCGGGTGCGCGCCGTGCCGCGGTGCTGCATGCGCGAGACGACCTCCTGGCCGACGTAGCAGCCCTTGTCGAAATCGACGCCGTGCAACTGGTCCATCAGCGCCTCATGCGGGAAGGCGTCGTTCCACAAAAAATCCTTGCCGCCTTCGGGAACGCCGAGCGCGATGCGGTGGGCGTGGTAGTCCTTCTCGCTTGCCTCGCGCGGTGACACCTCTCCCCGCACGCGGGCGCAGAGGCCGAGACGGCGTGAGCCGTCCGGGTGAGGGGGCGTGTCCGGAAGAGACTCGTCCTGAGACGCCCCCTCACCCCCGCTCCGCTGCGCTTCGCTGCTTCAGGCCCAACAAGGGGCCTGAACCCTCTCCCCGCAGGCGGGGAGAGGCGTTTTCGGGCGGCCGACGGCCGCGACGATCGCCCGCCAGCCGAGCGCGGGGAGGCGAGGATCGGGCGCGGCTAAACCGATGTCGTCGGGCTTTGGAGCGTCGTCCCAGCCGGCGACCACGGCAGAATGTCCGGACAGGTCCTCGACCGTCCACCTTGGCGCGCAGCTTATAGAAGGCCAGCCGCTTCACGAGGTCGGGCGCGTAAACCTTCAGCACGTCGAGCCAGTACCCGCCGCCGGCTTCCTCAGGCGCCTGCGAACACGATGAAATCGAACAGGATTTTGCCTTGCGGCGTGAGCAGCGCGCCGAAGCGCGGCCGGCCCGGCGCGATGCGGTCGATGTCGCAGGTGAACAGGCCGTCGAGAAAGGTCTTGGCGTCCGCGCCCTAAACCCGAACCACGCCGCGATCCGTCAGATGTGCTGTCGGCATGTGCCCGCTCCGCTTGCCCGAAGGTTTGCGACGACATATGCCGCTAGAGGTGAGGGCTCAAGGCTCTTACGCCGGTCATCCCGGACGGCGGCGCGAGGAGGTGCTGACCATGCCCCAAACCTTCGACCTCGTGCTCAAGGGCGGCATCGTCGTCAATCAGGACGGCCGGGGCGAGCGGGACATCGGGATCAACGCGGGCAGGATCGCCGCCATCGGCGACCTGTCGCGGGCCTCCGCCGGGCGGACGGTCGACTGCCGGGGCCTGCATGTCCTGCCGGGCGTCATCGACACCCAGGTGCATTTCCGCGAGCCCGGCCTGGAGCACAAGGAGGATCTGGAGACCGGCTCCCGCGCCGCCGTCATGGGCGGCGTGACGGCCGTGTTCGAGATGCCGAACACCAACCCGCAGACGACGACGCCCGAGGCGCTCGCCGACAAGGTGCGGCGCGGCCGCCACCGCATGCATTGCGACTTCGCCTTCTGGGTCGGCGGCACGCACGAGAATGCCGCCGACGTTCCCGAACTGGAGCGCCTGCCGGCGGCGGCGGGCATCAAGGTGTTCATGGGCTCGTCGACCGGCTCGCTGCTGGTCGAGGACGATCGCGGGCGTCGCCGAAATCCTGCGCCGCACCCGCCGCCGCGCCGCCTTCCACTCCGAGGACGAGGTCGCGCCTGCGCGAGCGGGCAGCATCTGCGCGTCGCGGGCGATCCCTCCTCGCATCCCGGTCTGGCGCGGACGAGAGCGGCGCTCGTCCTGCACCGCAGCGGCTCGTGCGCATCGCGCGCGCGACGGGCGCGCGCATCCACGTGCTGCACATCTCGACGCGCCGAGGAGATGGCGTTCCTGGCCGGCTACAAGGATGTCGCGAGCTGCGAGGCGACGCCGCATCACCTCACGCTGGTCGCGCCGGACTGTTACGAGCGCCTCGGCACCTACGCCCAGATGAACCCGCCGGTGCGCGACGCGCGCCATCGCGACGGCGTCTGGCGCGGAGCTGGGGCAGGGCATCGTCGACGTGCTCGGCTCCGACCACGCGCCGCACACGCGCGAGGAGAAGGAGCAAGACCTATCCCGACACGCCGTCCGGCATGACCGGCGTGCAGACGCTGGTGCCGATCATGCTCGACCACGTGAACGCGGGGCGGCTCACGCTGGAGCGCTTCGTCGACCTGACCAGCGCCGGGCCGCAGCGCCTGTTCGGCATCGCCCGCAAGGGCCGCATCGCGGTCGGCTACGACGCCGACTTCACCATCGTCGACCTGAAGCGCCGCGAGACCATCACGAACGGCTGGATCGCCTCGAAATGCGGCTGGACGCCCTATGACGGCGTGACCGTCACCGGCTGGCCGGTCGGCACGGTGGTGCGCGGGCATGTCGTGATGTGGGAGAGCGACCTGACCGCGCCCGCGCGCGGCGAGCCGGTGCGGTTCGCGGAGGCGCTCATTCCGGCCTAGGTATCGAAGCGTCACACACTGACAGGACGTGCTCCTCTGAAAACCGGGCTTCGTTCAAGCCAGCGGCCGATCATGCATGTGGTATCGTGTCGTGCGGTTTGACGGAGCAGCCCGATGGTGGCGACTGATAAGCTGTTCGCAGGGTCGATCCCCGAAATCTACGATCGGTTCCTGGTTCCCCTCATCTTCGAATCGTATGCGCTCGATCTCGCCAGCCGGCTGGCCAAAACCGACCCACGGGACGTGCTGGAGACGGCCGCAGGAACGGGAGCTCTGACACGAGCGATCGCATCGCGCCTTCCTGCTTACGCGCGCATCGTAGCGACCGATCTCAATCAGCCGATGCTTGATTACGCGGCGCGGCAGGCTCGTCATGGTCGGATCGAGTGGAGACAAGCCGACGCTTTGGCGCTGCCGTTTGAGGATCAAGGCTTTGATGTTGTGGCCTGCCAGTTCGGCGTGATGTTTTTTCCCGACAAGGTTCAGGGCTATAAGGAGGCGTACCGGGTGCTAAAGCCGGGTGGTCATTTCTTCTTCAATGTCTGGGACCGGATTTCGGAAAACGAGTTTGCCGAGACGGTCACGGAAGCGCTGGCGGCGCTCTTCCCGCATGATCCCCCTCGTTTCATGGCCCGCACCCCGCATGGCTACCATGATGTCGAACGAATCCGCGAGGAGCTGAATGCTGCGGGATTTACGAGTTCTTCGGTCGATGCCGTGGATGATCGAAGCAAGGCTTCCTCGCCGCGGGATGCTGCGATTGCGTTCTGTCGGGGGACTCCGCTGAGGAATGAAATCGAGGCTCGCGATGCATCTCGGCTGGAAGACGCAACCAACCAGGCCGCTGAAGCTTTGGCGCATCGATTTGGACGTGGCGCCATCGAAGGCCGCATCCGAGCATTCGTGATCACCGCCATTCGCTAGAGCCATTTCCGCGTGCTGGACTCGCTCTTTTCGTGTTGTGCCGCGTTTCCGACGGCGAACCGGGTCCACTTCGCTGAAACCGCTCTAACGGGATCGCGCCAGCGACTCGAATTTTCGGTTCGGGCCGGATTCCGAAGAAATGTGCCTGCGCTGGATGTCTGCTCAGCGCATATCGAGATCGTCGGGTCATCCCCGCATCAAGTCCGGGCAGGCAAACAGAGAGGCTGCGTCCCTTTCGACGCCGTTCCGCTCTCACCCGGCGCTTCGGGCCACCTCTCCCATCCGGGAGGGGGTTAGTGCCGCAAGGTGGTCGAGAATCCGCCGGAGCGGATGCGTTCGGGCAAGCCCTCCGCGAAATGCGCCGTCGCTTCCTCGCCGTAGGTGGCGACGAGTTCCTGGAAGGCCGCGAACAGGGCGGCTTGCGCCATGCAGTCGGCGTCGAGGCCGTCGAGCTGCGCCTCGACGAACGCCTCGACCACGTAGTTCAAGGCCGCGCGCTTGTCGGCGCTGGCCTCGGCGAGATCGATCGGGAAGTCGTTGTCGTTCATCACGGCCCATCGCGCGACCGGCCCGCGCTCTTCCGTGACGTTGTAGAGGGGGAACGCCGCCTTCGCTACCCCCGCCTTGCGGAGGGGTTAACGCCGTTGGCGAAAAAAGTGTGAATAATCCGGGATCCGGGGGATTGGTCCGGAGTGGGGCGCTCCCAAACCTCTCCATGGGCAGAGGGCAAGACGCGCCGGCGCCGAACCAATCCCCCGGATGCCGGCCCGGCTCAGCCGCCGTAGCGCCCCGCGAGGCTGCGAGAAAGCTGCTCGCCCTCCTTCAGGTATCGCGCCGTGGCCTCGGCCGCGGAGGGGGTGCACGTGTGATAGGTGAGCGCATAGCCGCGATAACCGCGATTGTAGGCGCCCGCGAGCCGCTCGCGGCGTCCCTGCGACGTGCCTTCGCTCTCGAGAAGCGCCTGCATCCGCTTCGGCCACTCGGTGGCGTCGGCGGCGGTGCACAAGCTTCTCAAGAACGCGAGCGAGCCGACGATCTCCGACAAGCGAAGGAGGTCTTTTTCATAAGGAGGGGCGGAGGGCTCGGGCGGCGCGGCAGGCTCCGGCGGCTTGGCGGGCGCCGTGCGCGCGGCCTGGGCCGGCGGTGCGGCGCGTTGCTGGGCGAGCGCAGCCGGCGGAGCATGCAGCGCGAGACAGGCCACAAGGACAAGGAGGGAACCGCGCTTCATCTTAATCCGTCGCTTCGTCCAGAGCGAACGCCTGCCGCAGGACGCCCGCGAGCCCCGGCGTCGTCGGCAGCGCCGCCAAGTCCTCCTCGCGCACCCAGCGCACGTCCAGCGCCTCCAGGCCCGGCTTCGGCTCGCCCGAGGTCCACCGCGCCGCGTGGGCGCAAATGACGAAATGATGGCGCACCCGGCCCTTGTCGTCCCGCTCGATGAACTCGATCGGGGCGACGAAGCCGATCAGCGCCGCCTCGACCCCCACCTCCTCCCGGAGTTCCCGCAGCGCGGCCTCGCCCAGCGTCTCGCCCGGCTCCACGAGGCCGCCGGGCAGACTGTAGACCGCATCGAGCGGCGGACGCGCCCGCGCCGCGACGAGCGCCCGCCCGCCCCGGAACACGGCGACCGAGGCGGCGAGGTATGGGCGGGTCGGGTAAAGGCGCTCGGCGGTCACGGCCGCACGTCGGCGATGCGGCCGTCCTCGAGGCCGACCAGGATATGCGCGGCCTTGCCGGTCCCGAGCACGGCGACGCCGGTGAGCGCACGGGCGGGGAGGGGGAAGCGCCGCAACTCCTTGACGCCGCCCTTGAAGGACAGGATCGCGAGCGAGCCCCGGTCGAGGGTGGGAACCGCAAGCGCGGGCCGCCCGTCGCCGTCGAGATCGACCGCCGCCGCGAGATCGAGCGCCGCCGAGCCGAAGGCGTGGTTCGAGTAGCCCGCCGCCTCGTGCTTGAGCGTCAATTTGCCGGCGTCCCAGGTCCAGAGTTGCAGCACCCCGTCGCGATGCGGGGCGCGGACGAGCGCGATGTCGGGTTTGCCGTCGCCGTCGAAGTCGGCGACCGCGGCGGGGTTGAGCCAGCGCATCGGCTCAGCCGTCGGCGGCGTCTCAGCCAGGATCGTCCATGCGCCCTCGCGGCGGCCGATGACCGCCAGCGCCGAGCCCTTGTCGCGATAGGACTTGACCACAAGGATCTCGGGCGTCCCGTCGCCGTCGAGGTCGGCCAGGCGCGGCTCGCGGTCCTCGAACACGGCGTCCGTCCCGGCGCCGACCTGATCGGTCTTGACCGGAACGGGCCGGGCGCTCGTCTGATGGCCGCCGAGCGGCTGGCGTTCCGATATGGTGACGCGGCCGGCCTCGACCCCGTCCCCGAGCGCGCCGTGGCGGTAGTCGGTCCGCGGCTCGGACAGGAAGACGGTGAGCGGCCCCGCAGTCTGCATGCGCGACCCCGGCAGCGCCCCCCGCGGCGCCTCGGCGAGGGGCGGCATGGCGTCCGACGGCGGCCAGGCGAGGCTCTCGACCTCGCCGTTGTGGAGGAACAGGGCGGCCCCGCCTCCCGGCCCCCAGACGGCCACGAAACGCTCGACCCCCGCCGGCTTGTCGCGTCCCATGAGATCGGACGTCGGCAGCACCCGCGAGAGGTAGGCCTCCGGCCCTCGGAACGCTTCGACCTGGAATCCAAGCGGCACGATGGCGACGGACGGCTCAGCCTGCGCCGGTGGGGAGGCGAAGCAGAGAGGAACTGCTGCGCAGAGTACGCGTAACGCCGTGCGGACCTGCTGCGCACGTGCTGCCCGCCGCTGCTCAAACATGCTGCCCGCCGTTGATGTGCAGCTCGGCGCCGGTCACGTAGGAACTGGCGTCGGTGCAGAGGAAGTAGATCGCCTTGGCGACCTCGTCCGGCGTGCCGAGGCGGTGCAGGGGGATCTGCTCCACGATCTTGTCCGTGCCGGGCGAGAGAATCGCGGTGTCGATCTCGCCGGGCGAGATGGCGTTGACCCGCACCCCGAGCGGCCCGAAGTCCCGCGCCATCTCGCGGGTCAGCGAGGCGAGCGCCGCCTTGGAGGTCGCGTAGGCCGCGCCCGCGAAGGGATGCACCTTCGTGCCCGCGATCGAGGTCACGTTGACGACCGACCCTTTCGCCCGCGACAGCTCATCCATGAGGCCGCGCGCCAGAAGGATCGGCCCGAAAAAGTTCACCTGAAAGACGTGCTGCCAATCCTCGAACGCCGTGTCGAGCGCCCCGAGCCGCGCGCCGTCCGGGCCTTTGGGCGAAATGCCGGCGTTGTTGACGAGGGCGTGCAAGCATCCGCCCTCCCGGTCCAGGCGCTGCCTGGTTTCCTCGACGGCGCGCAGGGTATCGTCCGGGCTGGCGAGGTCGACCTGAAGGTGGTCCTCCGGCCCCATCTCCCAGGGGCAATTCTCGGGGAACGCATGGCGTGAGCAGGTGATGACGCGCCAGCCGGCGGCCGAAAAACGCTTGACGGTCGCATGGCCGATGCCGCGGCTTGCGCCCGTGAGAAGCATGATCCGTCGGGTCTGGTTGGACAGGGGCACGCGCGTCCTCAATCTCGGGCGTGAGAAGGCGCGACCCTACTTCGTTGCGCGCGCGAGGTCCATGCGCCTTCGCGCAGCGGCCTCTCCTAAGGGTAGAGCCGCGTCCGCGCCCACCCGTCGCCGGACCGGGTGAAGACGACGCGGTCGTGCAGCCGGAAGGGGCGGTCCTGCCAGAACTCGATCGAGACCGGCGCGATGCGAAAACCCGTCCAGTAGGGCGGGCGGGGAATGCCGCCCACGGCGAATTTGGCCGCAAAGAAGGCCACAGCCTTCTCCAGCGCGAAGCGGCTCTCGAGCGGGCGCGATTGCTGGCTCGCCCAGGCGCCGATCCGGCTGTCGCGGGGCCGGCTCGCGAAGTAGGCATCGGCTTCCGCGTCGCCGACCTGCGTGACAGGGCCGCGCGCGCGCACCTGGCGGCGCAGGCTCTTCCAGTGCAGCACGAGCGCGGCCTTGGGCTGCGCGGCAAGCTCCCGTCCCTTGTTCGATTCGGCGTTGGTGTAGAACACGAAGCCGTGGGCATCGACGCCCTTCAGAAGCACCATGCGCACGTCCGGCAATCCGTCCGCGTCGACGGTCGCCAGCGCCATGGCGTTAGGGTCGTTCGGCTCCGAGCGCTCCGCCTCCTTCATCCAGGCGTCGAACAGCGCGAACGGCTCGCCGACCTCCGTGAAGTCACCGGGCGTTAAGGGTTCCACGGTTTGATCCTGCATGTGGTGTCCGGGTCGGGGTGCGTGCGTGGCTGGCGTCATGGGGCGTTCTTATAGGTCAGCCTTGATGATGGGCGAAGTGTCGTGTCGGCATGGGCTGGCGCTGGTCGTCGGTGTGGGGTTGACGACCGGCGCATGCAGCGTCTCCGTTCCCGTCGGGTCCCTGGTTGAAGACCAGACCGTGACAGGATCCGTGTCGACGAAAGCCGTCTCACCCTTGTCGGCCGAACTCGGCCCAGAGGACTGGCGCCGCGCCAAGGGGGCGCTCGCCATCGCGCTCGATCCGCAGGGCAACGGCTCGTCCGTGAACTGGGACAATGCCGAGACGGGAATGAAGGGTACGTTCGTCCCGGTCGGCCAGCCGTTCGTGAAAAGCGACGAGGTCTGCCGCGCTTTCCTCGCCACCGTCGTCGGCCAGACCGCGACGGCGTCGTTGCAAGGGACGGCCTGTCGGCCCTCGGGCGGCGAATGGACGATGAAGAGCGTGAAACCCTGGAAAAAGCCGGCTTAGCAAACGATTTTTCCCACTGATCATGCGGCGTCAATGACCTGATCGGCTGAAACGTGAGCGGCAGTCCGGACGCTCTCGCAATTTCGCAATAGGTTCAGGCGCCAGGCTCATGAAGTCGAGGCCAAGCTGGAATCGTAACTTACAGCAACGAAGAGTCCAATCGGCGCGAAGCGCTTCCGAGGGCAGCGATCAATATGCCCCAGCCCTGGGTGCGGTTTGCGCTGACCGGCGCCGCCTTCTTAGTCCTTTCTCTTTTCCTAGCTAGTTTCCGTCCACAAACGAGCGGTTTTACCTTCGGTTTGAGAGTTTGGCGCAATGTTTCTGTCCGAATTGTGGATGTATTTCCGGAATTTTGCTTGATCGAAAGTGCAATCAGCGCCGAAAAGAGCTTGCCGACGTAGTCTCGGGCACGAGGAAAGGCTGGCGATTGCCAGTTTGCCGCTTCGTGAGAGCGCCGCAGAGGCTTCAGCTTGGTCGCAGGCGAACGAAGACAACGAGGTTGTAGGCCACCACCGAGGACCAGACATAGGCCTTGAAGTGGTCGAGCCCGCGCCAGGTGCAGCGGGCCAGGCCGTACGCCCGCTTGAGGCAGGAGATACCGGCCTCGATGCCGGCCCGGAAGTTGCGCAGCTTGCGATAGACCCAGCGGCTGCGGACCATGTCTTCGATGCTGAGGCCGCTCTTCTTGTGAAAGGCCATGTCGCGCACCCCGCATGCCTTCGCGCGATCCAGGTTCTTGCGGCTGGCAAAACCGCCGTCCGCCGCCGCCTGAAGCGGCGCCGCGCCGTACGCGCTGATGTGGCGCTCCAACATCGGCATGAGCCGGTCACTGTCGGCCGGGTTGCCGGCTTCGATCACCAGATCGAGGATCAAGCCGCTTTTGCCGGCAGTCAGGTTGAGCTTGTGACCGTATTGGACGTCGCGGCTGCCCTTGACGATGATGTCGGCATGGGTCTCGAACAGGCTGACCAGCTTGTCGCGGGCCGGCACCGCCTCGCCGCAGAGCACCCGCCGCTCGCTTTGTGCGATCACCCTCTCGATCAATGGCTCATAGTGGCCGACCTTGGCCCGCCAGAGAGCGACGGCCGGCTTCGTCGACCCGGAAAGCCGCGCCGCAGCTTCGCGCAGATAGGCCAAGGTCGTACGGGCGATCTTGACCAATTCACGGTAGAGCGGCACCCGTTTGGGCCGTCCTCGCGTGAACTCGATGGCCTGCCACCGCCTCTTGGCCGCGCGGCGATGATCGCACCACGCGCGGGCGATGTCGCCCATCCACGCCTGGGCCTGCTTCAACAGGCGGACCATCACCCGTACGGCATCCCATAGCAGGCTGCTGTCACTCGGCTCGTGCATCAGCGCTGATGTGACCGTGCTGTCGAGGCGCACGATGCTGCCGTCCTCGATCTTCTCCTGCCGGGCGCTTGCCAGCAGCGTCCGATTGATCGCCTCCCAGGTCTCGGCGCGGATCGCGCTGATTGTCTTGTGCAGCACCGACTTTCTCGGGCTCCAAGGCCATGGCAGCCGGGCGAACGCCCGAAACGACGCGGAATCCTCGAGATGGAAGGCCAATTCCTCGTAGCTCAGCTGGCGGTATTGCTTGAGAAGCGCACAGCGCAGCACCGCCTCAGCGGGCAGACCGTGCCGTCCGGTCTCTTGCACCCCGTCGCGGCGCAGGTCCGCTGCGACTAGGCCGAGCAGGGTCGGATGCTCATCCAGCCACTTCGAGGCCTTCTTCAGCTCGCAGCCGATCTCGTGTTGGGCGAACAGATCAAATATGCTGGCTTGGACAGTGCGTTCTTGGCGCATTATCGGCTCCGGCGGTGGCAGGTCGCTTTGGCCTCAGCAACCGAAAATCTACCCGACATTGCCGGAGCCCGCCTGCGCAAAAACGCCGATTCCACAGATGTTCCAAAACGTTAGCGTTTGTGGACGGAAACTAGCTAGAGTTCAGGAGCGGGCCCGCCCTGCTTGACCTCGTCCTTCCAAGTTCGGCCAGTGGCCAGTCGCTCGCCGCTCATCGGTGAGCGCGAAATCGCGCTGGCGTCGTCAACTCGTCCGACCCGGATCGACTTGCCGCAAGGAACTCTGCGGCTTGCAGGGGACTTGTCTTATTGCGGCGCTTGAGAGGGAGAGGAAACCATGATTGGTCCTCGTTTCACACGCATTCTCGCGACCGGCGCACTCGCGACGACGCTTGCCGGCGGCATGACGACACCATCCGAGGCTATTCCTCTGCCCGTGACCCCTGTCCAAGGGATCGCGGGGGCTGGTCCGGCCGAGCACGTCCAGTGGCGTCGCTATGGCTGGGGCGGGTACGGCTGGGGTTGGCGTAGACCCAACTACGGCGGCGCCATCGCGGCTGGCGCCATCGCCGGCGGTCTCCTCGGGCTCGCAACGGCCGCCACTGCAAGCTCCTATTACCCTTACGGTTACGGCTATAGTTACCCATCGTATGGCTATAGCTACCCGTCGTACGGCTACAGCTACTACCCGGCTTACTACTCCTATCCGGCCTACTACGGCTCCTATGGAGCCTCTTACGGTTGGGGCTACGGAGGCGGCTATTGGCTCTCCGGAGGGCGCGGCCACAAGCACAAGCGGCACGCGCGCTGACGGCGGCAGCGAACGCCATCGCAGGTCCGTGTCGGTTCGCGCGCCTGCTTACAAGGCAGCCTTGACTCGGCACGGACGGCCGCAGGATCGGTGCCGAGAGGATGGACGCTCGCGCGTCCTGAACGTCTGACCGGAGCCCGCTTGGGAAAATCTGTCAGACGTTGAACGACGCGTAGGCATTCTGCGCGCTCCCGACTACGGCAGTCCTGAACGGCGATTGCCTTATTCTGACCGGAACAGGACTGCCACGAAATAGCTCCGAGTGGTGGTGTCTCTGGCCATGCGGCAGACTGAGCTTTTGATTGAAGGGTGACCTGGAATCCCAGGCGTTCAAGACGGCGCTTCAGGTTGGCGACGGTTCGGGTCTGGCTGATTTGGTCGAGATAGGCCTCGCCGATCTCGCGATATCCAACGCCTTTGGCGAGCATGTGATAGGCGGCGACGAGGATCTTGTGGGCGATCGCGAGGGCTGCCCGCATGCTGCCTCGGCGGGCCTTCAGACGATAGAACTTGTCCTTGAGATAGCTGCCTTTGGCGCGGGAGGCCGAGATGGCAGCCCCGACCAGCATCGTTCGCAGATGGACGTTGCCGTTGCGGGCTCGCCCGCTTTTCTGTTTGCCAGCGCTTTCATGGTTGCCGGGGCACACGCCAGCCCAGGAGGCGAGGTGGTAGACGCTC
>CAVSLO010000005.1:0-50953 GCA_963728675.1 uncultured Alphaproteobacteria bacterium
CGGGCCATCAACGGCGAGTTCAGGCTCAATTAAGCCGCGAAACCGTCCATGGCCGGGTCCGGCCCACGTTTCGGATCAGGTGCGCTCGGGTGTCGAATGCCTACTGACGTCCCGGCCTGGGTGTAGCGTCCATGAAGGCTATTCTGGTCCCGGTCGGGGCCAGAACACTAGTCGCGCCGTCCTTGGGACAGCCCTCGCCGTGGCGCGCACGTTCGACAGCTACATCGAGGGCTTGGCTCTGTCCGAGCCACCGCTCCAGACGTCATCATCACGGACGTTGGGACGCTGCCCATCCTCCACCCGGATAACCGACGGGAGATGGCCCCCAACGCCCGCCAACGGTTCGAAGCCTGGATGACCACCCAGTCTGTCCCGCCCCGTCCCGAAGAGCCGCATGGACTCTGCTGTGGCTGGCACGGGGATGAGCTGGTCGATGATGACGCCCTGGGCTGCCGCGGTCGGGCCTTTGATCTCATCGTGATCGGCAGACCCGGCTCGGGACGCGATCAGCCTCGGATGGCGACAGCGGAATCGGCGCTGTTCGACAGTGGCCGGCCCTTGTTGCTGGTGCCGCCCTCCGTGCCCGAACCCGCATCCGCGCTGGGCGAGACGATCGTGGTGTCCTGGAACGGCAGCACCGAGACGGCGCGGGCGGTCTCGTTCGCCATGCCCGTTCTGCTCAAAGCGCATCGGATCGTCGTGCTTACGGTCAAGGGGGCGACCGTTGAGGGACCGAGCGGGGAGGAGATCGCGGCCATGCTTCGACTGCATGAGGTCCCGGCCACGGCGCTTACTCAGGATGACGACCAAGCGCTCGGCCGGCGCAGACTTCTGGCGCAAGCGCGGGAACTCGGGGCCGATCTTCTGGTGAAGGGCGCCTACACCCAGAGCCGCATCCGGCAGCTGATCTTTGGCGGGCCCACACGGCACATCTTGGAGCACGCGGAGCTGCCCATCCTGATGGCACACTAGCGTCGAAACCAAGCTCTCCTCTTTTGAGCAAGTTCAACGTCCTCTCCGCCCCAGCCCCTTTCCAAGGCGTGACAAGGGAGACAGGTGTTACGACAAGGGAGAATGGGCCCTCAGGGTGGGATCGAGCGGGAGTCCAGGGGTGACTGACCACGCCATCATCCAGTGCGGTCACCCTCGTCACACCGGCCCGTCTCCCGTAGATCCAGGGATTCTCCTCCGGGTCACCTTCGTCACGCCCGTCTCCCGTTCGGGAGAGCAGCCCGCGCGATTACAGTCTGAAATGGAAATCTACCCTGACAAGGGTTGGAAGCATCCAGTCTGCACTTGCGCATTCCGGCTGCTATGATCTGTCCTGACTTTCGGCGGTCCGATTGTGTCACGTTACAGGGAGCTCTCCATGTCCGGCATCGAAGGCAAGGTCGTCGCGATCACGGGCGCGAGCAGCGGCATCGGAGAAGCCACCGCACGCCTGCTCGCCGAGCGCGGAGCGAAGGTCACCTTGGGCGCTCGCCGCACCGAACGGCTTCAGGCCCTCGCCACCGCCATTCGCGACCACGGTGGTGAAGCGGATTACCAGGCCCTCGAGGTCACACGTCGTGAGGAAGTCGCTTCCTTTGTGAACTTGGCTCGTGAGCGCTTCGGCCGCTTGGACGTGCTTGTCAACAACGCCGGCCTGATGCCGCTTTCTCCTCTCGACCAGCTCAAGGTCGAGGAGTGGGACCGCATGATCGACGTGAACATCAAGGGCGTGCTGTATGGCATTGCCGCCGCGCTCCCGCTGTTTCGGGCATAGGGCGGCGGCCACTTCGTCAACATCTCGTCCGTCGCCGGCCATCGCGTTGGACCGACCATGGCGGTCTACTCCGGAACCAAGTTCGCAGTCCGGGCGATTTCGGAAGGGTTGCGCCAAGAGGTGGGAGACAAGCTGCGGGTCACGATCATCTCGCCCGGCGCGGTTGAGTCCGAGCTGGCGGAGACGATCTCGGATCCTGATCTCAAGACCCGCATGGTCGAGTACCGCACGATTGCGATCCCCGCGTCAGCCATCGCGCGGGCTATCGCGTTTGCGATCGAGCAGCCCAGTGATGTTGATGTGAACGAGATCTTGGTCCGCCCCACCGCTCAGCCCCTGTAGGGACTGTCGTCGCTTGAACCTACGGGGCTCTGCAGGCGCGCCAAACCTCCCCGCGCAAATAGAGGGAGGAAGTCCGAGGAGCGCCGATTATTGAGCGGTCAGGCTCGACACGGCTTCGCCCTTCGTAGCCTGCGGCGGGTTCCAGAAGTGGTTGTTTTCAGCTCCGTCCGGCGCAGAGGTCTCGGAGGGTGGCCGCCAGCAGTGGCGTTCTCAATACTTCATTGACGATGATTATCCAGCCCTCTTCAAGGGTGGGACAGGGGAGACAGGTGTGACTGCGAGGGGAAACGCCGTGGGAGTGTGTGACCGAGGGGGAGACAAGGGGTGATACGGTTTCCGGCTGATTAGGCCGGGATAGCTGGCTTGGGCCACCAGTGAAAGTTTGTGCCGGGTTTGAGTTGATCGCCATTCAGGATGCGACAGCGCTCGGCGACGACGTGCTCAAGATCGGCAAGGGTCGCGAAATGCCGGTTGGCAAGCGGCTCATCCAGAACAGGCCAGAGGTGCTCGGCGGGCTGAAGCTCGGGGGAGTATGGGGGCAGGTAGACGGGCCGGATCCCGTCCGGCACGGCCAGGTTGGGCGCGGTGTGCCAGCCGGCGTTGTCGAGCTCAAGCACGATGATGCGATCCCGTCCCGCCCCAGCCTCGCGGGCAAACAGGGCCAGCAGCGCGGCAAAGAACGGCTTGGACACCCCGTTCGAGATGTACCAGAAGGTCTCGCCGGAGATCGGCTGCACGAAGGCGGTGACGTACAGCCACTTATAGCGGTGGTGACCGAGCGCGATCGGCCGCTGACCCTTGGGCGCCCACACCCGGCGCAGGATCGGCTTCAGCCCGATGCGGTGCTCATCCGTGGCCCAGACCTCAACCGGTTTGTCCGGGTGCTGAGCGCTCGCCTCAGCGACGGCCTGCTCCAGCTTTTTTTAAACGCCTCGCGCTCCTCCGGCGTGGCCGAGGCAGGATGGCGCGGGCGGGGCTTCTGCACCGACCAGTCGATCGCCTTCAGCGCCTCCCAGCCCCGTTGAGGTAAGACCGCGGCGAGCCCGAGTTCGCCGGCCATCCAGGCCGCCACTTTGCGGCTGGACCACAGGCCCCCATCGGGCGGCGGTTGGGTCAAGCGCGCGCGCAAGCGCTCCAGAAGCGCGGGCCTGAGCACGCTCGGCACGCCCCCGTTGCGCCGGCGCAGGTCGCCCAGGGCCTCGGGCCCGTGCGAGTTGTAGCGGGCGAGCAGCTGCTCAATCCATCGACGCCCGAAGCTCGTCACCGCCGCGACATCCGCGATCGTGTGCCCCCGCGCCAACAGCCAGATCACCTGAAAGTGCCGCGTCGCGGTCGGATCGCGCGCCGACCGGAAGCCCGCTTCCAGATCCTCCACGCTCAGATGAGCAGCAACCCGCGCCATGCTTCGCCTCCGCGACTCACGGCGCACCAGCCTATCCGCGCCCCAACAACACAGGAATCCTCAATCCGAGTCCATCGCCCGGAATCGGTATGACAGGCCTATGCCGGGGTCCGGCGTCGGTCACCCCTGTCCCGCCTGCCTGTCTCCCCTCAATCGAGTGATCCTCCTCGTGGTCACCCTTGTCACACCGGTCTCCCGTCCGTGAAGATCCCTCCGCTCTGAAATCGAAATACTTGCTCTCGGAGATACGGTGCGTCCGTCTGAGCGCGCAGAACAACCCCGGGTGAGAGCTGGTAACGAGCGCCCCTGCCCTGCCCTGCTTGCGCCAGCGCCAGGCTCTTGCCCTGGGCGAATTGCAGTCACGCGACAGAGATCGCCCGACGCATTCACCGGTATCAGGCCATTGGCGCCCGGAACGGCCTGCCGTCGCAAAATTCCGCCCAGGCCTGCATGACGGTGCGGCGGCACTCGAAGCTGTCCGTGCGCCGGTACGCCCGCTCCACCGCCGTCCCAATCTGATGCCCTAACGCTTCCTCCAGCAGTTCGCGCGGGAAGCCCACATCCTCGCCCCAGGTCCGAAACGTGGCCCTCAGGCCGTGGGGCGTGATCGGGCGACCGCTCTTCGGATCAACCCAACGCGGCTGGCCTGCCTCGTCCCGGTTCAGGTCCTTGAGCACGCTGATCATCGCCATGTTGCTCAACGGCTTGCCCGTCCGCTGGCCGGCGAATCAGCTGAAATGCTGCCTGGTGCTTCCGATATGCTTCCGGCGAGCGTCTGACCGGAATCGGGTGAGCAGCGGAGATCAGAATATGCGTTGTTTTCGAGTGGTTTATCTGGTGGGCGGTGACGGGATCGAACCGCCGACCCTCTCGGTGTAAACGAGATGCTCTACCGGCTGAGCTAACCGCCCGTTATGGCGCGACACCTTAGCCGAATCGAAACGGAACATTAAGAGGCAACGCGCCGCCGGCCGTTCCATCCAAGAAGGAGGAGCAGCCTGAAAAGAAAACAGCTCCCGGACGATCCGGGAGCTGTTCGGTTTCATCGCAGGGCGGCTTTAGTGCGCGACGATTCCCGTGGAGTCCTCATCGGAAACCGGAACTCCCGTCTGGGATTGCGGCCGTTCCTCCCAGGCGATCGGCTCGGGCTTGCGCACGAGCGCATGCTCGAGCACCTGGTCCATGCGCGCGACCGGCACGATCTCCAGGCCGTTCTTCACGCTGGCCGGGATCTCGACGAGATCCTTCGCGTTCTCCTCCGGGATCAGCACCTTCTTGATGCCGCCCCGCAGCGCCGCGAGGAGCTTCTCCTTGAGGCCGCCGATCGGCAGGACGCGGCCGCGCAGCGTGACCTCGCCGGTCATGGCGACGTCGCGGCGGACCGGGATGCCGGTCATCACCGAGACGATGGCGGTCGCCATCGCGATGCCGGCCGACGGGCCGTCCTTCGGCGTCGCCCCTTCCGGCACGTGGACGTGGATGTCGCGGCGGTCGAAGAGCGGCGGCTCGACGCCGAAATCGACGGCCCGCGAGCGGACATAGGACGCCGCGGCCGAGATCGACTCCTTCATCACGTCCTTCAGGTTGCCGGTGACGGTCATCTTGCCCTTGCCGGGCATCATGACGCCTTCGATCGTCAGGAGCTCGCCGCCGACTTCGGTCCAGGCCAGGCCCGTGACGACGCCGACCATGTCCTCGTCTTCCACCTCGCCGTAGCGGAACTTCGGCACGCCGAGGAAGTCCGGCAAGGTTCTCCGCCGTGACCGTCGACCTTCTTGGTCTTGGAGATGCAGGATCTCCTTCACCGCCTTGCGGATCAGGTTCGACGAGCTCGCGCTCGAGGTTGCGCACGCCCGCCTCGCGGGTGTAGCGGCGGATGAGCATGAGCAGCGCCTCGTCGTCGATCGACCACTCCTTGGCGTCGAGGCCGTGCTTCTTGATCGCGTTCGGGATCAGGTGCTTGCGGGCGATCTCGACCTTCTCGTCCTCGGTGTAGCCGGCGATGCGGATCACCTCCATGCGGTCGAGCAGCGGCGGCGGGATGTTCAGCGTGTTCGCCGTGGTGACGAACATCACGTTCGACAGGTCGTAATCGACCTCGAGGTAGTGGTCGTTGAAGGTGGGGTTCTGCTCGGGGTCGAGCACCTCCAGCAGCGCCGCCGACGGATCGCCGCGGAAGTCCATGCCCATCTTGTCGATCTCGTCGAGCAGGATGAGCGGGTTCGAGGTCTTGGCCTTGCGCATCGACTGGATGATCTTGCCGGGCATCGAGCCGATATAGGTCCGCCGGTGGCCGCGGATCTCGGCCTCGTCGCGCACGCCGCCGAGCGACATGCGCACGAACTCGCGGCCCGTCGCCTTGGCGATCGACTTGCCGAGCGAGGTCTTGCCGACGCCGGGAGGGCCGACGAGGCAGAGGATCGGGCCCGTGAGCTTGTTCGCCCGCTGCTGCACGGCGAGGTACTCGACGATGCGCTCCTTGACCTTCTCGAGGCCGTAGTGATCGTCGTCGAGGATCTGTCTGCGCGCCGCTGAGGTCCTTCTTGATCTTCGAGCGCTTGCCCCACGGGATGCCGAGCATCCAGTCGAGGTAGTTGCGCACGACGGTCGCTTCCGCCGACATCGGCGACATCTGGCGCAGCTTCTTCAGCTCGCCCATCGCCTTCTCGCGGGCTTCCTTCGTGAGCTTGGTCTTCTCGATCTTCTCCTCGAGCTCGGCCAGCTCGTCCTGGCCGTCCTCGTCGCCCAGCTCCTTCTGGATCGCCTTCATCTGCTCGTTGAGGTAGTACTCGCGCTGCGTCTTCTCCATCTGGCGCTTGACGCGCGTGCGGATGCGCTTCTCGACCTGCAGCACGGAGATCTCGCTCTCCATCAGGCCGAGCACTTCTCGAGGCGCTGGGCGACCGTCGGGATCTCGAGGATCGCCTGCTTGTCGGCGATCTTGACCGCAAGGTGCGAGGCGATGGTGTCGGCGAGCTTCGAGGGCTCGTCGATCTGCGTCACCGCCGAGACGACCTCGGGCGAGACCTTCTTGTTGAGCTTCACGTAGTTCTCGAACTCGGACACGACCGAGCGCGCGAGCGCCTCGGCCTCGATCTGGTCGCCGAGCGAATCTGGAGAGCGCTTCGGCCTCGGCCTCGTAGTAGTCGTCGGTCCGGGTGTAGCGTCTTGACCTGCGCGCGGCTCGCGCCCTCGACCAGCACCTTCACGGTGCCGTCGGGCAGCTTCAGGAGCTGCAGCACGCTGGCGAGCGTGCCGACCTTGATAGATCGCGTCGGTCGCCGGATCGTCGTCCGTCGCGTTGATCTGGGTCGCGAGCAGGATGTGACGGTCCGCCTTGCACCACTTCCTCGAGCGCGCGGATCGACTTCTCGCGGCCGACGAAGAGCGGCACGATCATGTGCGGGAAGACGACGATGTCGCGCAGCGGCAGGACGGCGTAGGTGCCGGTCGAGCCCGGGCGCGACAGGCTGGCGTGACTTCGATTGTGTCATGAGGCGACATCCTTTCGGCAGCGTCCGCGAGGCGCCTCTTCGCATGAGCAGCGCTCGCGGACGGATGACCGTGAACGCTCAAGCCTGTGGTTAGTGGCTGCATCCGGTGCGCGGCGCCGCGCCTCGACGATGAGCGCACGCGGCTCGCGCAACCATTAATGTGGCGAGGCGGCGCGCGGCGCTTTCAAGCCGTCGGCCCGCCCGTCGCACGCGCTTGGTCTCAACGCGTTCTAGGCGCTGACGCTGGCCGCGGGCTTCGGCGCCGCGGTCGCCATGGATGAAGAGCGGCTGCGCCTTGCCCTCGACGACCTCGGGCCCGATGACCACCTGCTCGACCGAATTCGAGGCCCGGCAGATCGTACATGGTCTCGAGCAGGATGCCTTCCATGATCGAGCGCAGGCCGCGGGCGCCGGTCTTGCGCTCGATCGCCTTGCTGGCGATCAGCGACAGCGCCTCGTCCTGGAAGGTCAGGTCGACGTTCTCCATCTCGAACAGGCGCTGGTACTGCTTGACGAGCGCGTTCTTCGGCTCTTGGAGGATGCGCTTGAGCGCCGTCTCGTCGAGATCCTCCAGCGTCGCGATCACCGGCAGGCGGCCGACGAACTCGGGGATGAGGCCGAACTTCAGCAGATCCTCCGGCTCGACCTCGCGGAAGACCTCGCCCGTGCGGCGGTCGTCCGGCGACTGGACGCTGGCGCCGAAGCCGATCGAAGTGCCCTTGCCGCGGGCCGAGATGATCCGCTCCAGCCCCGCGAAGGCGCCGCCGCAGATGAACAGGATGTTGGTCGTGTCGACCTGCAGGAACTCCTGCTGCGGGTGCTTGCGGCCGCCCTGCGGCGGCACGGACGCGACCGTGCCCTCCATGATCTTCAGCAGCGCCTGCTGCACGCCCTCGCCCGACACGTCGCGGGTGATCGACGGGTTGTCGGACTTGCGGCGAGATCTTGTCGATCTCGTCGATGTAGACGATGCCGCGCTGCGCCCGCTCGACATTGTAGTCGGACGCCTGGAGCAGCTTGAGGATGATGTTCTCGACGTCCTCGCCGACATAGCCCGCCTCGGTCAGCGTCGTGGCGTCCGCCATCGTGAACGGCACGTCGAGGATGCGGGCGAGCGTCTGCGCGAGCAGCGTCTTGCCCGAGCCGGTCGGGCCGATCAGCAGGATGTTGGACTTCGCGAGCTCGACGTCGTTGTGCTTCGTCGCATGCGCGAGGCGCTTGTAGTGGTTGTGGACGGCGACCGAGAGCACCTTCTTGGCATGGTCCTGGCCGATGACGTAGTCGTCGAGGACGCGGCGGATTTCCTTCGGGGTCGGCACGCCGTCGCGCGACTTCACGAGCGAGGATTTCGACTCCTCGCGGATGATGTCCATGCACAGCTCGACGCATTCATCGCAGATGAACACCGTCGGGCCGGCGATGAGCTTGCGGACCTCGTGCTGGCTCTTGCCGCAGAACGAGCAGTAGAGCGTGCTCTTCGAGTCGTTGCCGCCGGCCTTGCTCATGTCATGATCTCCAATCCCGAGCGCGAATCCGCGATGCGCCAACCGCGTCCTCCCCTAAAGTAGGCGCGCTCAGCCTAAGAAACAGTAGCCGAGCGCCGATACGGAGCCGCGCACGCACCGAGCCCATTCGAACCCCGGTTCGAACTCCCATGCAAACACGCACGCGGCGCGGGATCAATAGGAGCGGCGGACGCTCAAAAGACGCACCGGCCGAACGGAAACGCCGGCGCCGGCGTGGCCGGCCCGGATCACCGCCTGCGCCGTTTCCGGGCGCTTCAGCGAGCACCTGGTCGACGATGCCGAACTCCTGGGCCGCCTCGGCCGTCATGAAGTTGTCGCGCTCGAGCGCCTGCTCGATGGCGGCGAGGTCCTTGCCGGTGTGCTTCACGTAGATCTCGTTCAGCCGCCGCTTGAGCGCCTCGATCTCGCTGGCGTGGATCAGGATGTCGGTCGCCTGCCCCTGAAAGCCGCCGGAGGGCTGGTGGACCATGATGCGCGCGTTCGACAGGGCGAAGCGGTGTCCCGCCTCGCCGGCGCAGAGCAGCAGCGAGCCCATCGAGGCGGCCTGGCCGACGCAGAGCGTCGCGACCGGGCAGCGGATGAACTGCATGGTGTCGTAGATCGACAGGCCCGAGGTGACGACGCCGCCCGGCGAGTTGATGTAGAAGGAGATTTCCTTCTTGGGGTTCTCGGCCTCGAGGAACAGGAGCTGCGCCACGATCAGCGAGGCCGAGTAGTCCTCGACCGGTCCGGTGAGGAAGATGATGCGCTCGCGCAGGAGGCGCGAGTAGATGTCGAAGGCGCGCTCGCCGCGGTTCGACTGCTCGACCACCATCGGCACGAGCGTGTTGTTGTAGACCTCGAACGGATCTCTCATCGTCGTCTCACTGGTCCTCGAGCCGATTCCCCTTGCGTGGAATCGGCTCTTTCCGTGTTTTGCCGCGTTTTCGACGGCGAACCGGGTCCACTCCGGATCGCTTCGGGCAGCTTTCGCCTGAAACTACTCTAGCAGGCGGCAAGCGCGTTTCGTAGCCGGCGGCGTGACCACAATATGGCGCTCACGCCGGTTCGCCGGCCTTTCCCATCGCAGCCGCGTCCTCGTCATCCCTGAAAAGCTCTTCCTTCGAGACCGGCTCGTCGGCCACGTTCACCTGAGCGAGAACGTGATCGACGACCTTTTCCTCGAAGAGCGGCGCGCGGATCTCGGCCAGCGCCTGCGGGTTCTTCCGGTAGTAGCTCCCAGACCTGCTTTTCCTGACCCGGGTATTGGCGGACCCGCTCGACGAGCGCCTGCGTGACCTCGTCGTCCGAAACCTTGATATCGGCCTTCTCGCCGACCTGCGCAAGGACCAGGCCCAGGCGCACGCGGCGCTCGGCGATGCGGCGGTACTCGGCGCGCGCCTCCTCCTCGGTGGTGCCCTCGTCGGCGAAGGTTTTGTTGTCGTTCTTGAGGTCGGCCTCGACCTGCGACCAGACCGCCGCGAACTCCTGCTCGACGAGGCCCTGCGGCAGGTCGAAGGCGTATTTGGCGTCGAGCGCGTCGAGGAGCTCCTTCTTGAGCTTGCGGCGGCGACTGCGGCGTCGTAATCGCGCTGGATCGCGCCGCGCACCGCGTCCTTGCAGCTTGTCCAGGGACTCCATCCCGAAGGTCTTGGCGAGTTCGTCGTCGATGGTCAGACTCGCCCGGCGCCTGGACCTCCTTCACGGTCACGTCGAACTCGGCCGCCTTGCCGGCGAGATGCGCGGCCCCGTAATTTTCGGGGAAGGTCGACGTTGACGGTCCGGCTCTCGCCGGCCTTGGCGCCGACGAGCTGCTCCTCGAAGCCGGGAATGAAGGAGCCCGAGCCGAGCTCGACCGTGGATGTCCTGCGCCGTTGCCGCCCTGGAACTCCTCGCCGTCGATGCGTGCCGGTGAAATCGACCGATGACCCGGTCGCCGCTCGGCGGCCTCGGCGCCCTCGCCTTTGCGGCTGAAGGGGCGGTTCTGCTTCGCCATGCGCTCGAGCGCCTCGATCGACCTCCTCGTCCGGGACGGTCGGCGACCGGCTTCTTCACCGAAACGTCGGAGAGATCGGCCAGTTCGAAACTCGGCAGCACCTCGAGCGGCGACCGTGAAGGCGAGGTCGCGCCTTCGCGTCCATCGCCTTCTCGACCTCGTCCTTGTTCTCCGGGAACGCGATCTGCGGCTCGATGGCGAGCTTGAGGCCGTTCTCGTCGACGATCTTGCGGTTCGCCTCGTTGACGGCGTTCTGCACCACGTCCGCCATCACCGAGCGGCCGTAGACTTTGCGCAGATGCGCGACCGGCACCTTGCCGGGCCTGAAGCCCTTGAGCTGCACCCGGTTCTTCAGGGTCGCGAGCTCGGTCGTCAGCCGCTCCTCAAGCTCCGTTGCGGGGAGGACGACCTGGAATTCGCGCTTCAGCCCATCGGACAGCGTTTCCGTCACTTGCATCGTCAGTCCGCCTTACACCTGATCTCGTTTCATTGGCCATCTCAAGCGTCTGGCCGCGGGGCGCGACAAGCGCACACATCGAGCCGTGCTGAGGTTCGAAAGACTCGCCTCGGCCGGCATGGCGTTGGGACGAGCCGGCCCGCAGGGGCCGTAGCTATCCGGTTCGCCCCCTCGATTTAAGGGCGGCCGCGTGAGGACTACGATCCCGCCGGACGCATCAGCAACGCCAGTCCGGACTTTCATATGATCTTGGCTGTCGCCGAGGACGACAGGCCACGGCCCTGTGTTGACCCGTGCGCATGTGTTTAATCCCGGCGAGTCGTGGTGCATCTTTGACCCGTGAAGGGGAGGATGGGCTATGGCAGCGCGCAGATGCCGGGCGACCGCATCACTCGCGTCGGGCGGGAGCGGCTGGGCCAAGAGCCACGCCCTCGCGGCGCGGAAGTGGCCCGACTCGCCGAGAAGGGCACGACATGCGGGCCTGTCAGTGGCCAGGGACAGGGTCTTTTGACCGTGACCTGCTTTGCCGGGTCCGCGGCGATCTCGGCCCTACAAGCCGCTGCACACGATGGCGCGCGGCACCGGACTGCCCTGAATTCATCCGGCTGCGTTCCCTGACTCGGTCCCGAACGCTCAATTTCTAACGGCAGCTCGGCACAGCTGACGTGGTCCTCGGCACCCTTTCAGCGCTCGTGGGCGGCGCGCAAACGTCCAAGCTGTAGCAACCGGGTTGGGGGAGAAAGCCTTCGCATGCCCGGCCACAACTCGACGGCGCTGTTGCTCTTCGCTTCACGATCTCCCCTCGCCTAGGTCAAAAACCCCACCGCGCGACGCCTCAATCGAGATGTGCCGGGTCTTGTGGGCCGTAGCGCCATGCAGGCTTGTGGTATCGCTGATGACGCGGCCGAGAAGAAAGGCGACTTCTTCGCCGTGTCCTTGCTCGTCAGCCGCCGTCAACGCTGCTCGCAGGCGCGCCAGCACCGCGTCAAATGACGGACAAGGGCCAGGAGCCTGATCGGTTTCGATCGCCGCCGCGATCTTGCCTTGAGCGCCTTCAAGCAGACTCGCAAGAGCGGCGAGATCGTCCCGCGGCGGTGAGACCGTGCCGATCTGTTCGGCAAGGGCAATCAAGTGCCGTTCGAGCCTCTGGAGGTAGGTGATCATCGCGAACGCCTGGGCCATGCGCCCCCGGTGCTTGCGCGGCTCGGTCAGGAGGCGTTGAAACGCCGCTTCGGCATTGCCGGTCTCGATTTCGGTCGTGCGGCGCAATTGTCCGAGTTCGGGAGGGGGTACGGTCTCGCCGAGCCCCTTCAGCACGCTGGCCATGTAAGCGCGATTGGCCCGGAGCGCCCGCGCCAGCAGACCGGGGAGGCGCTCGCGCTCCCATTGCGGCCACAGAAGATAACCTGCTCCGAGGCCGAGCGCCGCTCCCAAGATCGTATCCACGACGCGCTCGAAAGTGTCCCACCAGGGGCTCGTATTCGCGGTCGCGAGGATCAAGATGACAAGCGGCGTCAGAAAGGCCACGCCGAGCCCGTAGCGACGCCGCAGCACGAAAAAGGCGGCGAACAGGAGCATGATGATCAACGGCTCGAAAACCGCCGTGCCGTTCAGGGTGGCCAGCAGCAGACCGGCAAGCACCGCCCCCGCCACCGTCCCGGCGGTGCGCTGAAGAGCTCGATCGAAGGTTCCTCCGAACTCGGGCTGGAGCACGATCAGCGTCGCCATTGGCACCCAAATGCCGTGCGCAAACTGGAGGTGGACTGTGGCGGTTGCGGCCGCAGCCGCCGACGCCACCCGCAAGGCATGACGGAAGATCGCTGACCGGAAGGTAAAATGCGCGCGCAAGGCGGCAAGCGCATCGGCGAGCGGCCATGGCCGCGATACGCCAAGGTGCAGGCCAGAGTGCACTCGACCACCGCCGAATAAGACATCGATCGCCTCCCCCGCGCTCTCCAGGTGGCGCATCGCTTGAGCATAGGCCAGGACCTCGCCTGCCGTTTCGCCCATCAACGAGGTCAGATCCGTAACCCGCGACTGCATGGTTTCGAGGGACACGCCGCCTCGGCCCGCCAGCAACGCGGCCGCAACCGCCCGGCAAGCTTTCTCGAGTTCCTCAGCCGCGGCGAGGCGTCGTGCGCGGACGGCGGCGGCCTGCTCGTGGCAGTCCGTCTGCACCGGGAGTTCGGATAGGGTCACGGCCGCGGCTCCGATCCGCGAGGCGGCGCGGAGCAGGATCAGGAACTGGGCCATGGCGTCCGCGCCGGAAATCTGCCCGCGGGCATAGCCCAGGCTGCTCAGCGCCTTTTCGACGGCTTCACGCAATAACTGGTGCCGCTTGGCGGTGAGGCGTTCCTGACGGCGCCGTCGCACAACGCTCCGGCGAGGCCCGACGAACGCCCGCGCAGTCGCGACGAGGGCGGCCGCCTCTTCCCACGCAGCGGCCGCTTCCTGCTCCAGCCGCCGATACGGACGAAGCCGCCAGAATGCGAGTGCGATCAGGATGGTCCAGGCGCCACCAGCGATATAGAGCGTCGCCCATTCGATGGCGCCTCCCCCGCGATCGTGGACTCCGATGCCGACGAGAAAGGTCAATCCAACGGTCAGGCCCAGCGAGATGCCAGCTGGGCCGAGCGCGCGAACGAGCCCGCTGGCGAAAGCGATGACGAACATCAGCACCGCAGAGGTCAGCCAGCTATCCCGGCTGCAACTGCCCAGCAGGAGTGCAATCGGTGAGAGCACCGTATTGAGGATCATAGCCGTGAGGCGGCTGCGGTAGGAGCCGCCGACGTCGACCAGGGAGGTGTTCAAGGCGCCGATCACAACGAAGTTGGAAAGGGCCCCCATGCCCAGCGCTGGAAGCGCTACGAGAGGCAGGCCTGTCGCGATCGTGCCGCGCAAAGCCCAGACAAATGCAATCCGGTTGGGACTGGTCGCGAGGACGTCGCGAACTTGAGGGGTTTTCCGCATTGCCGCCGGACAGATCGCGCTGAAAAGAATAGCAGACGCCGCCAAACAGGAGGCAGCGCCTTATCCGCAAAATGTCCAGTGATTTTGCAGAAATGCCGAGGATAAGCTGGTCGCGGCTTGGCTCATGGGCCGCGACGCTTGAAGGGCGCATCGGGGCCGACTGAGGCAGAATCCAAGATCGAAATGCCTTTGATCAAAGATCGAAATGCCTTGGCGACGCCAACGAGGCACTTGCTCGACAGCCGACCGCGAAGCGGCAGATTGGGCGCGAGAAGCACGCCGGCACTGTAGCCCGGTGCCGGCGTGCTCGCGTCCTAGGCTGCGCAAAGCGCTGCGGGTGTCGGTGCGTGTTTATGTCCGATAAGGTCAGCCTGGAGGAGGCTCCCCCGCCCAGACGACGATGCACCCCGCTTCTACCGGGCCCGGCGCTCGGAGCCGCCCAGGAACCAGCTCTGGAACAGATGTGAGACGGGCGGGGCGCAAAAGCTCTCCGGCAGAGGGCGGTGGGCTTCGGGGTTGAGGAACGCGGAGCGATGCGGCGCTGCTTGGCTGGCCTCATCGGCAACGCGGTCCCGCTTGAACCTGTCCCTCGCTGCATTCCCATCCGTGTGTTCGGCGCGATCGTTCATTCTAAGGCCCCCGTTCCAGCTTGAGAACGTGCGAAAGCGCGGCCGGTTCGCTGCGGTGCAACACTCTCTGACCCACAGCGCAGCGCCCCTGCACAGAAATCCAGGTCGGCCCGAGGCTGTGACGCCTGAAGCCCCTCATTTAGAAGGTCGGTGAAGAGCTGAAGAAGAACGGCACGAGGGACAAGCTCAGAAGGTTGTCGCGGTCATATACAGCCGACGCTTGTAATTGAGCCTAGACGGTGCTACATCAGAGCATCGACTTTTGGCCGGACGATCGGGCCGTTTCGCTTTGGCTTGGCCGAGCGCGGGTTCAGACTCTCTTCCAAACATCGACGAACAAGGGTTCAGGGCCGCGCTATTGCGCGACTTTGCGCCCACGCGCATCCAAACTTGCAAAGGACTCCCCGATGATTACGGGCACCGTGAAATTCTACAACGACCAAAAAGGCTTCGGCTTCATCCAGCCGGACGACGGCTCCAAGGACGTGTTCGTCCACGCCACCGCGCTGGAGCGCGCGGGCCTGCGCGGCCTCGTCGAGGGCCAGAAGGTCTCCTTCGACACCGCCGAGGACCGCCGCTCCGGCAAGATCGCCGTCAACACCATCCAGACCGCGTAAGGTCGGATGGCCTGCGCGGGACAACCGGCCTGCGCCGTTTTGCTTTCGAAGCCGCTCCCCCGTGGGGCGGCTTTTTGTTTGCGCATCGATCCCCTGCCTTGCGCCGATCCGGGCCCAGGCTGGACGTCAACGCTGCGCCGCTCAGGAGAGAATGATGTCTCACAAGTATCACCTTCGCCAGATGGTCCGCCTCGCCCGCTTCGGGTTCTCGGACACCCGCGCGAATTCGAGCGGTCTCTATGAGGTGACGCGCCTTATGCCGGCCGACCAGACCGGCGAGGTCTCGTATCGGATCAAGTCGTCCGGCGGCGAGCGCGCTGTGCGCGAAAGCGAGATCACGGCCCGGGTGTTGAACGCGTGAACGCCGCCGGGACGTTCCTCCGCGGATCGCAGGTCTATGACCCGGTCGCGCTGCTGCGGCGTGAGGGAGAGACGGTGATCGTCGCTCGTGTGGGGATGAAAACGTCCCAGCGCTTCATGATTCTCACCCCAGCGGGCCAACCCGCTTGGCCGCACGAGCCGCTCGGCAGCCTCTCGGACGTCGGCTGGTCGCTTCGAGCGCACGCGTGGCATCTGGTGACGCCCGAGCCCGCCGGACAGAATGTGCGACCGGCCAAAACGCTGGCCCGGCTGCTGACCGCGCGAGCTCAAGCGCTCGGCTGACACGGTCGCGACGGACCCGGAGGGATCGGACCATGGTCGATTACCCCACCAGCCTCGACGCACGCCGCGGGATGGCGGCTCAGAAGGCAACCGACCTTCGACGGCTGCGATCCGAGGTCGAAGCGGACCAGGCGGCGCTGCACGCGCGACAGGTGGAACTCGAGGATCTGCTCGCGGCCGCTCCATCGTCAAGGACCGCTCCGGCGTCACGGAGGCCCAGGCGCAGAGCGACGTTCAGGCCTGGATGCAGCGCAAGCAGTTCTGAGCCGGCTTTGGGGGCGTCGTCGGCTCCCCGTGCGGCGTCCCACCATCAACCTCTGGCGGAGCCCATCCCCATGACCCGACCCAGCAGGAGACCGCTGAAGCACCTCGGAGCGCTGCACGGCAGCGGCGTGGTGTCGATCGAGAACGGCCAACAGAGCCTCGGCCTGGTCAGCTACGAGATCGACGGCTACCTCGATCGCACGACACGCTCGGCCAGCGGACAGATCGAAGGCGCCGTCTCCGTCCTCGCGCAAGCCTTTCGCGCTGGCGGAGCCAGCCTCGCGCTCTCGAACGGCCCATCAGTCGACATCGTGCTCTCGGACCCCCAGGGCGGCCCAACCGCTGAAGTCGACGTAAGCGGCGCGTTCCCGCTCTAACTACAAGTTTTTCCGCGTCCGCCCAGTTCTGCGCCATCCGTCAAGATACAAGGTTTGCAGATCGGGAACCGGCGACGGCGGTCGAGTTGCGTATGGACGAGCTCCTTCTTAAGCGAGGAATGAGCGACGTTGCTCGGCGGATCACCCCCTTGAACTATGGTCCGGAGTTTCAGCCGATCGAACCAAAACGCTGTTCGGTATCGGGCTGTGGAGGCGCAACGTCATGATAGTGAAATTGTCGGCTCTCGCGGTTCTCGGCTCTGCGCTCATGATCGGCGGCCCAGCGGTGCAGGGCAAGACGTGGGAAACGGTTAGGATTGCGACGGAGGGCGCCTATGCGCCCTGGAACTTCTCCCGGCCCGATGGCACGCTCGACGGCTTCGAGGTTGAACTCGCCAACGACCTCTGCGCCCGCATGAAGGTGCGGTGCCAGATCGTCGCCCAGGACTGGGACGGCATCATCCCGGCGCTCAACGCAGGCAAGTACGACGCCGTCATGGCCGGCATGGATATCACGGACAAGCGTCTCGAGGTGCTCAGCTTCTCGCGGCCCTACGGCAACGAGCCGGCGAGCTTCGGGGTGAGCAGGAGTGGGCCGCTGGCGAAGCTTCCCGGCGACGGCGAGCGCTATGACCTCTCGGTGGACACCGCCGAAGCGATGAGGACGATCGAGGCGATGAAGCCCATCCTCAAAAGAATGACCGTTGGCGTGCAGGTCTCGACGAGCCACGCCAACTTCCTCGACATGTACTTCAAGGGCACGGTTGAGGTTCGCGCATACAAGACGACCCAGCAACATGACCTCGACCTGCTGGCGGGCCGCATCGACGCAATCTTCGCCTCCGGGTCGGCCCTGCGCACGGCTTTCGACAAACCCGACTTCGCAGATTTCAAGATGGCGGGCGCGCAGTTCTCCGGCGGCGTGTTCGGCCGCGGCGTCGGCGTCGGCCTGCGCAAGAGCGATCCCGAGCTGAAGCAAAAGTTTGACGAGGCCATTGCCGCCGCGAGCGCGGACGGCACGCTCCGAAAGTTGTCGCTGAAGTGGTTCCAGGCGGACATCACCCCGCGCGAGTGAGGTCGGCCGCCCGATCCGCCTTTGGCCGGTTCCTGCGATGGGCCCCCTACGGTCCCTCCTCTGCCAGGGTTTACGATGAGCTATCTTGAGCTGATGGGGTTCGGCCCGAACGGCTGGGGCTCGGCGATGCTCACCGCCGCCGGCGTGACCCTCGCGGTCGCGCTCTGTGCCTTTCTCATCGGCGGGTTTATCGGCGTCCTGGGCGCCTGGGCAAAACTGTCGAACAGCATCCCTGCTCGACTTCTAGCCGGCTCCTATACCACCGTCCTGCGCGGCGTCCCCGACTTGATGGTCCTTTACCTGTTCTATTTCGGGGGCGGCATGGCGCTGAGCCGGATTGCCGACTGGTTCGGCGCGAGCGGGTCAGCTGGTCTCCCGGCGTTCGCGACAGGCGCGGCCGCGGTCGGCCTCGTGTCCGGGGCCTATCAGACCGAAGTCTTTCGGGGCGCCTACCTCGCGCTGAACCGCGGCGAGATTGAAGCGGCCCGATCGGTCGGAATGCACCGCTTGCTGCTGCTCCGGCGCATCGTAGCGCCACAGGCCATGCGCTATGCCCTCCCGGGCCTCGGCAACGTCTGGCAGCTCGTACTCAAGGAATCGGCGCTCATCTCGGTCACGGGGCTCGTCGAACTCTTGCGCCAATCAGCCATCGGCGCGGGTTCAACGCGCCAGCCCTTTGCTTTTTATGCCACAGCGGCGGCGCTCTATCTCGCGATCACGACCGTTTCGACCTGGGGCTTCCAACGGGCGGAGGCGTACGCGTCGCGCGGGGTCCGGCGAGCATGATGGACCTTGCGTTTCTGTGGGAGACGCTGACGAGTCTCTTGTCCGGCGTGCCGCTCACGTTGAAGCTCGCGTCGAGTTCGGTCGCGATTGGCGCCGCAGTCGCCTCGCTCCTCGCTTCGATGCGGATGTCGCCGATCGCCGGTTTGGCTTGGCTCGCCCGCGCCTATGTGTTTGTCTTTCGCGGCACGCCGCTCCTGGTTCAAATCTTTCTCGTTTATTACGGCCTGGGCCAGTTCCGCCCGGCGCTGCAGGGGTTTGGACTGTGGGCGTTTTTTCGCGAGCCGTATTGGTGCGCCCTGGTTGCGCTTACGCTCAACACGGCGGCCTACACGAGCGAAATCATCCGGGGCGGCCTTTTGGCCGTGCCGCAGGGGCAAGTTGAAGCGGCGCGTGCGCACGGCATGTCACGTTTCCTGCTGCTCCGCCGCATCGTCCTCCCGATCGCGCTTCGGCAGGCGATGCCGGCCTACGGCAACGAAATCATTCTGATGATCAAGGCGACCTCGCTCGCCTCCACCATCACCCTGATGGAGGTCACCGGCATCGCGCACAAGCTGATTTCCGAGAGCTATCGCGCGGTCGAGATCTTCCTCTGTGCGGGGGCGATCTATCTCGTCCTGAACTTTGCCGTGACACGGGCGGTCCAGGGGCTGGAACATCGGCTCTCGCCGCACCTGCGCGATGTGCCCGCTGCTGGGCGGCGTTTTTGAGCTGGCGCATGTCCGACTCGGCCGTCTCGGTTCGTGACCTGCGCAAGAGCTTCGGGACGCTTGAAGTGTTGCGGGGCGTCTCGCTCGACGCGAACGTTGGAAACGTGATCGCGATCTTGGGGGCTTCGGGTTCGGGCAAGTCGACTCTGCTTCGCTGCATCAACATGCTGGAGGCGCCCGACTCCGGGGAGGTGCTGATCGGCGGCGAGCGGATTGCGCTGCGTCGGGATGCGCGCGGGCGCATGGAACCCGCTGATCGTCGCCAGATCGACCGCATCCGGTCCCGGGTCGCGATGGTGTTCCAGAGCTTCAGCCTGTGGTCGCACATGACGGTGCTGCAAAACGTGATCGAAGCGCCGGTTCACGTTCAGAAGCGCCCGCGCGCGGAATGCGTCGCCGAAGCGGAGGCGCTGCTTGAGAAAGTCGGCATCGCTGAAAAGCGCGATCACTATCCGGCCCATCTCTCAGGCGGGCAGCAGCAGCGCGCGGCTATCGCCCGTGCGCTCGCCATGCGTCCGCAGGTCCTCCTGTTGGACGAGCCCACATCGGCGCTGGACCCGGAGCTTGCCGGCGAAGTCCTGGCGGTGATCCGGGCCCTGGCGGCGGAGGGCCGCACCATGTTGATGGTGACCCACGAGCTGGGATTGGCGCGCGAGGTGTCGAGCCGGGTCTGTTTCCTGCACAAAGGTCTGATCGAGGAAGAGGGCCCGACGGCCGACCTTTTCGGCGCGCCGAAATCGGAGCGCCTGCGGGAGTTCCTCTCGCGTCGACGCTGAGGCATGCCGCGACCGAGAGATTATGACGTGTAGAGAGACGAACGCGACGGCGATCGCCGCGGCTCGGGAGGCCATGCTTGCGAAGCTCGCGAGCCCTCCTGCAACGTCGCGCACTGAAGGAGCGGGGCCGGCCCTTTGGCCTGACCGGACTGCAAGCCGCCCTCCGCAAATCAGCCGCTTTGTGCAGCTTTGATTCATCTTAACCAGTTCATACATAGCGGCTCGTCCAATCCGCGCCCGGCCGATGAACGCCATCCTCGTCAAGATCTTCGCGACCGCGCTGGCGCTGAGCCAGGTCACGACCCGGCCGGACGCGGTCAAGACGGAGTTCGATCCGGTTCAGGATCGAGACCGAGGTCGTGCAGATCCTGAAGGACGGCTGCGCGCACATGCGCAAGGCGTTCGACATCGAGGACATCAATCTCGACGACCTGATCGCGACCGCCATGGAGGATCCGCAGGCCGTGGCCGGCGACGTCAAGGCGTTCCAGGGCATCAACTTCGGCGATCTGCCACGCGCCTACCGGCAGTTCTGCAAGGGCGAGACGGTCGAAGCCTCGCCCGTCGATCTCGGCGAGGTGATCGCGTTCTACAACACGGCGGTCGCCGACCTGCCCGACCACGCCAAGCTCAAGGGCATCAAGCTGCCCGGCATGAGCGTGGTGCTGGACGGCAAGGGCGAGCGCTTCGCGGAAATGTTCGAGCCCGACAACCGGCGCGTCTGGGTGCCGCTGCGCAGCATCCCCGAGCATGTGCAGAAGGCGTTCGTCGCCGCCGAGGACAAGCGCTTCTACCAGCACAAGGGCATCGACGAGCGCGGCCTGATCCGCGCCTTCATCGGCAACCTGGCCGCAGCCGGGCCGGCCGCAGGGCGGCTCGACCATCACCCAGCAGGTGGCGAAGAACCTGCTGGTCGGCGACGACGTCACCTACGAGCGCAAGATCCGCGAGATGATCGTCGCCTCGCGCCTCGAGCGCAGCGCTGACCAAGGCCGAGATCCTCGAGCTCTATCTCAACTCGATCTATCTCGGCCGCGGCTGCCTGGGGCATCGAGATGGCGGCGCGCAGCTATTTCGGCAAGCCGGCCAAGGCCTGACCCTGGCCGAAGGCGCGCTGCTCGCCGGCGCTGCCCAAGGGGCCGAACTACTACAATCCCGACCGCTATCCCGAGCGCGCGCAGGAGCGCCTCGCCTACGTGCTCGAGCCGCATGCAGGAGGACGGCGCCATCGGCGCCGACGAGATGAAGCGCGGCGCTCAGCGACAGGCCGCGCCTTGTCGCCTACGAGCGGCCGCGGCGCGACACCGGCTTCCACTTCGTCGATCAGGTCGACGCGCGAGGCCAAGACGCTCGCCGGCATCGACGGCGCTGACGGCGGGCGTCCTACACGGTGCGCTCGACCGATCACTGCCGGAGCTGCAGCGGGCGACCGAGACGCGCGTTGCAGGAGGGGCTCGCGCGCTACGAGCTCGACAGCGGGCCGCGTCCAGTTCCAAGGGCCGGAGGCGAACCTGGCCGAGGCCATGCGGCAGATCGAGACGGCGCCCGAAGGCGCAGCGCCGAGCGCCGCTGCCGAAGCCCGTGTGGCAGCAGGCGCTTGCAGAGCGCGCGGCTGCCGCTCTACGACGTGCACTGGCCCGCGGCCGTGGTCGTCGACGAGGCGCAAGCGGCAAGAGCGGCGAGCATCAGGGTCGGCCTCGCCGACGGCCGCGTCGTGCCGCTCGCCGCCTGGAACGCCGCGCATCCGGCGCGGCCTCAAGCTCTACGACGTGGTGCTGCGTCCAGCGTCGACGGAGTCGCAAGGGCAAGGCCGGAAGCGCGCGGCCGAGCTGCGCATCCGGCCCGACGGTGCAGGGCGCGGCGGTGGTGCTCGAGAACAAGACCGGCCGCATCCTCGCCATGGCCGGCGGCTTCTCCTATCCGCTGAGCCAGCTCAACCGCGCCACCCAGGCGCAGCGCCAGCCGGGCTCGACGCTCAAGCCGCTCACCTACCTCGCGGCGCTGCACAAGGGGCTGCAGCCCAACACGCTGGTGCTGCGATGCGCCGGTGACGCTGCCGCCGATCGGCAGCAGGCCGCAACGCGCGGCCTAAGGATTACTGGACGCCGAAGAACTACGACGGCGGCGCGTCGGGCATCGTGACCCTGCGCCGGGCGCTGGAGAACTCGAAGAACCTCGTCACCGCGCGCCTGCTCGACGGCGGCATCGCCGAAGACACCCGAGGACAGCCTCGACGCGCGTCTGCGAACTCGCCATCGAGGCGCAGCTCTACGCCGAGTGCGTGCGCTACTATCCGTTCGTGCTCGGCGCGCAGCCGGTGCGCGCTCCTCGATCTCGCCGCGTTCTATGCCGCCATCGCCAACGAGGGCGCGCGGCCCGTCGCCCTATGCGATCGAAGTCGATCGAGCAGAACGGACAAGACGCATCTACGCGCCACGCGCCGAAGCGCCGATCCGCGCTCGGGCTCCGCCGACCGCGTCGTCCTTCTATCAGCTCAAGACCATGCTCCAGGGCGTGGTCGAGCGCGGCACCGCGGCGCTCGATCAAGCGTCTTGCGCCCTACGTCGGCGGGCAAGACCGGCACCACCGAGAACGAGAACGACGCCTGGTTCGTCGGCTTCACCAACGACGTCACGGTCGCGGTGTGGGTCGGCTACGACAACGCCGACGGCAAGCGCCGCACCCTCGGGCGCGGCCAGACCGGGGCCAAGGTGGCGATCCCGATCTTCGAGCCGATCATCCAGGCGGCCTGGGCCCATCACGCGCCCGAAGGCGCCGCTCAGCGGTCGCCACCAGGAGACGGCAGCGCCAGCTCGTCGCGCTGCCGATCGACCTGCGCACGGGCGACCGCCTGCACCGACGGCAGCCACAACCGCCTTCGTCGAGCATTTCCGGCTCGATCCTTGGGGCAGCTCGACGAGACGCAGTACCGCCTCGTGTCGCGCGAGCAGGCCTACGCCTTCCGCCATCCCGCTACCGCCGAGGCGCCGACGGCGACGCGGGCTCTAGGCGCCCGAGGACAGGGCCGATGTCGGCCCGTTCGCGCAAGCGCCGGGCTGGGGCGACGAGCCCGCGCCAGCAGGTCCAGCGCCCGCAAGCGCCGTCGTACCGCGTCCCTCCGAAGACATCGTCCCGTGGTGGGACGACCCGCGCCCGCGGCGGCGCTCGCGCCGCGTCGATCCCGATTATTTCTGGGGCCCTCAAACCATCTACTAGGGAGAACGGCGCCCATGCGTCCGGTGATGGTCCTGCTCGCCGTGCTCTCGACCCCGGCGCCGTGCTTCGGTGCGACCGCCGAGTTCCGCGTCAAGGACGTGCCGTCGGCGACGGCGCTCGACGCGGCGCGGCTGGAGCCCGGAACCGTCGCCTTCAGCGACCACCGGGGCGACGAACTGACCGACCCCGCGACCGGGCTCATCCGCTTCGAGGATTGGGCGCGCGCCCGGCCCGTGCAGAAGCAGTTCTTGAACCTCTATCCGGGCTACGTGGAGCCGACCGTCAACGTCACCGTGCATGGCGTGACGAAGCAGCGTCACGACAAGCTGCACATGTACGTGGCCGAGGCGCGCTTCGCGGTGGCGAAGCCGCCGGGCGGCATCGACCTCGCCCGCTATGCAACGCCTGCGTTCCTGGAAAAAATCGACCCGTCGATCAAGCCACCGCGCCATCGCGGCGGCGGACGCCGTGCCCAACAAGGATCCCGAGAACCCGCCTACAACAAGCGTCCCGACCGGCGCTGGTGCGAGGGCGTTGCGCGCCCAAGCTGCATCGAGTCCCGCTACCAGCTTGAGGGCAAGCTGCCGATGGGCGTGCGCCTCGCCAACAAGCTGGAGGAGGGGGACAAAAAGATCGCCGAAACCGTCGACTTCCAGAGCGAGCTTCGCGCCCTGTCGCCCCAGGAGATCGATCAGGCCGGCCTCGCCAAGCTCACGGGGCTGGACGCGCCGGTCGACGGGCGTGCTGGAGCAGAGCACGTTTTACGTCAACCAGATCATGCGTTTCGGCAAGTTTTTGGCGGTGTTCCAGCGGCATCCGTCCGACCCCAACCGCACCGTCGTCACCGCCTTCATGGCGCTTGGCGTGAAAAGCAGCGTGCTGGAGCGCAAGAAGGAGTTCGAGCGCGTCCCGATCCTGCGCAACCTCGTCCCGGCGCAGGTCTTGATGGGCGCGCAGCTCGTTCAACACCGGAACCTCGATCAGCGCCGGGCTGCCCAAATACGCCCGCAACCGCATCGAGGCGGTCGCGGGGATTTTGCAAGCGGAGTGAAGGGATACGCCCCCCTCCCAAAGGGAGAGGCCGAGACGGCGCGAGCCGTCCGGGCGAGGGGAGAGTCCTTTCCGGAGAGGGCTCAACGGACGGCGGCGCCCTATCCTGCAAGGGCTCGCCCCTCATCCGGTGCGCTGCCGCGCACTCGACCTCTCCCCATGGGAGAGGAGGAGCGCGCTATTCCTCCAGCGCCGCCCGAATCTTCGCCGCGTGGTCCTTCAACATGCCCTGGTCCGCCATCTGGCCCGTGTGCGGCCGCAGCGGCACGCCCTCCCAGCGCGGCAGGACGTGGACATGGAGGTGGAACACGAGCTGGCCGCCCGCGCGCTCGTTGAACTGCTGGATCGTGAGCCCGTCCGCCTGCATGGCCTCCTTCACGGCGCGGGCGACCTTTTGCACCGTCCGGTACGTGGCGCAGAGGTCGTCCGGCGCGGCGTCGAGGATGGTGCGGGCCGGGTTCTTCGGAATCACGAGCACATGGCCGTCCGCGCGCGGCATGACGTCCATGAAGGCGAAGGTCTTCTCGTCCTCATAGACCTTGTGGCACGGCATCTCGCCGCGCAGGATTTTGGCGAAGACGTTCTGGGGATCGTAGGCGGGCATGGCGAGTCGCGGGCCTCCGTTGCGCGGGTCACGTTGCATGGCGCGGGCGGGAGCGTCCAGCCGCCTCTCTTGCTTCTGCGTTCGGCCCATGCCCTTTCTATGTCGTCCACGCGAAAGGCGCAGGCCGTCTCATGTGCGAGGCTGCCCTGGCTGTCTCAGGGCGATCGAGGCGGCCTCGCGCTCATCCCGTCTCCATGCTTGGAATCACGCATGAGCCCGATCGACTTCTCGCGCTTCGTCCATGAGCTTGCGACGCTCTCGGGCCAAGTCATTCTGCCGTTTTTCCGGTCGACCTTCTCGATCCAGGACAAGTCGCGCGGCGGCGCCTTCGATCCGGTGACGGAGGCCGATCGCGCCGGCGAGGCGGTGATGCGCCAGCTGATCAAGCGCACGTTTCCGACGCACGGCATCGTCGGCGAGGAGTTCGGCGCCGAGCAGGCGGACGCCGAGTACGTCTGGGTTCTCGACCCGATCGACGGGACCCGCGCCTTCATGGCGGGACTGCCGCTGTGGGGCACGCTGATCGGACTCACCCGCCAGGGCGCGCCGGCCTATGGGATGATGCACCAGCCCTTTACGGGCGAGCGGTTTTTCGGGGACGGCGGCAACGCCGTCTACCGCGGGCGGCAAGGCGACAGGACCATGGAGCGCAAGCTCGCGACGCGGCGCTGCGAATCGCTCGGTCGCGCCATCCTCGCGACGACGAGCCCGAACCTGTTCGACGAGGCAGGGCGCGCGGCCTACGAACGCGTCGAGCGTGCGGCCCGGCTCGCCCGCTACGGCTGCGATTGCTACGCGTATTGCATGCTGGCGGCCGGGCACATCGACATCGTGGTCGAACAGGGGCTCCAGCCTTATGACGTGGCTGCCTTGATCCCGATCATCGAAGGAGCGGGCGGCCTGGTCACGACCTGGGACGGGGGGCCCGCCGGGCAAGGCGGCTCAATCGTCGCGGTCGGCGACCGCCGGCTCCACGATCCGGTCCTCGCTCTTCTGAACGGCGGCTGACGCCATCTCCGGATCCGCCGTGCCGGGGACGAAGGCGTCGAACGCCGCCCAAAACTCCTCCCGGATCGCGTCCCGTTCCATCAGGATCTCGTGGCGCGCCCCTGGGATGACGATGGCGTGCCCGGCCTTCAGCCGCGCGGCGAAGCGCTCGATGGCCGGCGTCGAGCAGACCGGATCGGCGCCCGCGGCGACGATCAGGGTCGGCGTGCGGATCTCAAGGGAGCAGCGCGGTTCCGCGAGCGTCTCCATGACCCGGAATGCGGCGTTGACCCAGGCGATGGTCGGATCGCCGATCGCGATGCTGCCGACCGCCGTCGCGGCCGCCGCGTTGCGGGCGTAGCGCCGCGGGTCTCCGGTCAGCGGATTGCCCGCGAAGGGGCGCGTCAAGACCGAGGTCTCCCCCCCGCCGGGCACGAAGGCTCGTCCGAAGCGCAGGGCGCTCAGGACCGCGGCGGAGGCGGCGGCGAGCTCAGCCCGTTTGACGAGGTTGAGCGCGATCATCGGCGCGATGGCGACGAGACGCGCGAACGGCAGCCAGCCTTCGCGCGCCCCGACCAGGGCGATCGCGCCGCCCATGGAGTGCGCGAGCGCGAAGTGCGGCTTCGGCGCCAAGGGTTCGAGCACCTGGTCCCGAACGGCCTCCAGGTCGCGCCGGTAGAGCGAGAACGTCCTCACATGCCCCTTGCGCGGGTTCCTGGTTTGACGATCGGACCCGCCTTGGCCGCGCCAATCGAACGCGACGACCGTGAAGCCGCGCCGGCGCAGATCCGAGATGGTTTCAAAATACTTCTCGATGAACTCCGCCCGACCCTGGAGGATGCACACCGTGCCGCGCGCGCGGTTGCGCGCCGCCGGCTGCCACCGCACGGCCCGCAGCGCGACGCCGTCCCGGGTCGTGACCCGCATGATCACGGGTTCGTCAGGAATCGGATTGTCGGGGGTGGAGACGAGCTGCACGGGCGGCCTTGGCGGGGGAGCGGGCGCCGCCTTATAGAATCGCGGCCGTTCTCAAGCCACACAATCTTGAAACGGAAAACGCCGCGCCTATCTCAAACGTGCGCCGGCCGACGAGGCGGCGCGACCACGGTCCGGCCCAGACGGCGGACCGCCCTGCATGTCGCTTCATCGGAGGATATGCCATGCGACATTTCGATCTCGCTCCCCTGTACCGCAACACGGTCGGGTTCGACCGCTTGTTCTCGATGCTCGACCAGCTCGTCAGCGTCGATTCGACCCCCTCCTACCCGCCCTACAACATCGAACGCACCGGCGAGAACGCTTACCGGATCTCGTTGGCGGTGGCGGGCTTCACCGATCGGGATCTCTCGATCGAGGTGAAGGAGAGCACGCTTGCGATCCGCGGCGAGAAGACTGCTGACGAGCGCAAGGCCGACGTCCTGTATCAGGGCATCGCCGCGCGCAGCTTCGAGCGCCGCTTCCAGCTTGCCGACGGCGTTCAGGTGACGGGAGCGTCCCTGGAGAACGGGCTTCTGCACCTCGATCTCGTGCGCGAGATCCCGGAGGCCAAGAAGCCCCGCCAGATCCAGATCGGCTCCGGCCGCAAGGCTCCGACGATCGAGGCGGACGCCAAGCAGGCTGCGTGACGCGCCGATCGTGCGTTGAAACCGAGCGCCCCGGATTCGGGGCGCTTTTTTGTTCAGGCTCGCTCTGCGGCTCCGGCAAGGGCGCAACCCGGCGCCGCTTCGCCGGACGACGCTCGGGCGTCACAGGGGCGGCGTTTCGGGCGTCGCCTCCGGCTCCGGGGAGGCCGGCTTCGCCGGAGCCGGCTGATCCGGATTGAGCGGGGTGACGCCGCCGATGACGCGCACAGGCGCCGCGGCGGGGGCCGCCGCGGTTTTCGCGGAGCCGCCCGTGCTCGGAGCCTGGGGCTTCGGCGCCGCGACGGCCGGGGCGGGCGCAGGGCGGGGTTGCGCGGGCGCAGCCTCGGAGGGACGCGGCGGGGACCGCGTCGCCGGCGGCTTGCGGACCGGCGGCTCGGACCGCGGCGCCTGCGGCGCGGCCGGTTCTCCCAGCCGCGCCGTCCGCGGTATCTCGACCTGAGCAGGGGGCGGCGCGAACGGCTCATCGGGTTCGATGCGGCCGCGGCCCACGTCCCGCGGCGGAACCAGGCTCCCCTCGTCCGGCGGGCCCGCATGGGCGAGACGCGTGCGGCCGACGATATCGCCGTCGAAGGCGTCGATCGTGAGGCGGACCCGCTCGCCGGAGCGGTTGATTCCCTCGACCGTGTAGACCTCGCCGTCGAAGCGCGGGCGCGTGATCCCCGAGAAGCCCCGTCCCATGAGCATCCGAACGATGCCCTGCGGCGGGATCGGCCGTTCGGCCTCGAAGCCGCCGAACCATTGCGCCGAGGCCGGAGCCGCGGCGAGCCAGAACGCCAGCCCGGCCCCCGCCGCCACGACCAGGGTCCGGCGGCGGCGCGCAGCCGGCCCATTCGTATCCATCGTTGCCATGAACGGGGTTATCCCTGCATGATCCTGCCCTGTGATACCGACTCCGGCTAATGGAGTCGCTAGGATTTCCGGGATTAGGAACACGGATAGGCTGGAGCGCCATGAGTCGCGGAGGCGAACCATGGCGCATGTGGCGGATCACCTGAGCTGAGACCCTCGCCGATCTTGAGCACGTCGTCACCGAGCGCTGTCGCGTTCTCAACGGCGATCAACTCAAACCCGGCACAAACTTCCACTGGTGGCCAAGCCAGACATCCCGGCCTAATCAGCCGGAGTCCGTATGACAGGCACCCTTCCGGGTCGATTGCGGCAACGCTGCGGCGAAGTTAAGCGCATTTTTGCGCCAAGCCGCTTTACGCCGCCGCGCGGCCCCGAACGAGCCCTGTCGCTTGGCCGTATGCGGCTTGCGGTGGGTTCGGCGCCGTCGAACCGTTCCGACGAAGCTACCGTTCGGAAACCGTCGGCGGCCGCATCCATGATGGGCGACGCCGACGCTTGGCCTTATTGGCCTTGACCGGCCCGATCGGCTAGAGCGGTTTTGAGGCGACGTGGACCCGGTTCGCCGTCGAAACCGCGGCGCAACACGAAACGAGCCGAGTCCACGCATGAGGAAACGGCTCTAGGAAAGCGGGTCTCGGGAGACGACGCACATGACCGCGCCTGATCTGCGCCTCGGCGTGAACATCGACCATGTGGCCACGGTGCGCAACGCGCGCGGCGGGCGCCACCCCGATCCGGTGCGGGCCGCGCACCTCGCCATCCTCGCCGGCGCGGACGGCGTCACGGCGCACCTGCGCGAGGACCGGCGCCATATCACCGACGAGGACATGGAGCGGCTCAAGCGCCAGCTTTTTTCGCCGCTCAACTTCGAACTCGCCGCCACGGACGAAATGGTCGCGCTCGCGGCCCGTCTCCGGCCGCATGCCGCCTGCCTCGTGCCGGAGCGGCGCGAGGAGCGCACGACCGAGGGCGGGCTCGACCTCGAAGCCGGCCACGCCCACATCGCGCCCGCGATTCACGAACTGACCGAAGCCGGCGTCCGCGTCTCGCTGTTCGTCGAGCCGGAGATCGAGATCATCAAGGAGGCCTCGGCGCTCGGCGCGCCGGTGGTCGAGCTGCACACCGGAACCTACAGCGAAGCCGCGGCCTCCGGCGAGCCGGAGCGGATCGAGCACGAGATCGCGCGCTTGCGGCGCGCCGCCGAGTACGGGGCCCGGCTCGGGCTGGAAATCCACGCCGGGCACGGCCTGAACCTCGACAACGTCGGGCCGGTCGCGGCCATCCCGCAGGTGGTCGAACTCAACATCGGCCATTTTCTGATCGGCGAGGCGCTGTTCGTCGGGCTCGACGAGGCCGTGCGCGCCATGCGCGAGGCGATGGATGCGGGCCGGAGAGAGGCCGGCGCGCGGTAGTGTCTCCGTTTGAAATCCGGCTGGGTTCGGCCGTCCGCCGCCGACCCATCTTAGACGTTGAGCAGATGGGGTCGGTAAGTTCGAGTTGGCTGAGAGCGGAACGTCCGCTTCTCCGGCTTAGGCGACGAAAGCTGCCTCCGATCCTATGGCTCGATCTGTCCTGTGCCCGAGAATGGAGTGTCGGAGGAACGCCCACGGTCCCCGTGAAGGCGACGCTGGAGGCGCTGCGCGAGCTATAGCTCAATCGTTCCGCGACTTCGGCGACGCCGCCGCCTCGCTCGCCGCCCGGAAGTGCCCGCCAGGGCTTTGCGCGAGTGGAAGCAGGTACTTCGTCGGCCCTACCTTCCCTGCTTGAAGAATCTCGCAGCTCCGAGGGGGCGACCCCACGTCCCCCCTGACACACACGCACTTGACTCTAGCTTTGCTACCTGTCTATATAGCTATATGGATATAGACCTCAACCGGGCATTCGCTGCGCTGAGCGACCCTACGCGACGAGCCATCCTCGCCCGTCTCGCGAAGGGTGAGGCGACCGTAGGCGAATTGGGAGCACCGTTCCGGCTCTCGCAGCCGACCGTTTCGAAGCATCTGAGCGTGCTCGAGCGCGCCGGGCTGATCGAACAAGGGCGTGACGCGCAGCGCCGCCCGCGCCGCCTGCGGCCCGAGGCGATCAAGGCCGTCGCCGAATGGGCCGAGCCGTTCCGCGTCCTGTGGGAACGACGGCTCGACAATCTCGAGCGACATCTCGCCAGCAACAAGACGGAGGACAAGTGAAATGCTTTCAACTGATACGGCATCGGCCGGCTTCGCCATCGACGAGGCCACCCATACGATCCGCTTCGTGCGCGATCTCGATGCTCCGCCCGCGCGCGTGTTCGCCGCCTGGACGGAGCCCGAGCAACTCGCGCAGTGGTGGGATGCGACCGGCGAGAAGCTCGCGGCTTGCGAGATCGACCTGCGGCCGGGCGGCGCGTTCCGGTTCGCGACGAGCCATCATCCGGACAAGCCGTTCACCGGAGTCTATTCCGAAATCGCGCCTCCAACGCTGCTGGTTTTCGAAGCCAACGGCGCGAGGGGCAAGGTCATGCTCGCGGAACGAGCCGGGGGGACGCGCATGACGGTGGAGATCGCCTGCCGCTCACCCGATCATCTGGCGCAGTTCGTCGCGATGGGAGTCGCGGCAGGTACGAGCCGGACGCTCGACAACCTCGCGAGCCATCTTCGCAAAGCGTAGATGTCAGTGACATCGCGGATGCCGCTCGACCCATGGTGCGACGAACGCTGCACGCTGCCGCAAGGGTCGCCACGCAGCCTTACGTCCGGGACGCGGAGACAGCGACCATGATCCGATGTAGCTGCCCCACAGCAAAGACGTGCAGCGAACGCCCGCAGGCCAGGCGTCTAAGCTGAACGCAGGTCTGCTCCGGCTTCCTCCCCAACCGCGCCGAACGTCTGGGACGGGGCGCAAACCGGACATGCGAGCGGTCCGCCGCGAACCGTTGCAAGCCACCCATAGCGGACCGCAGCCCAGCTCTTGACAAATAGTCCTGATTAGGACTATACGCCCGCCGTTCCTGTCCACGAGGGGCGCGTTCATGAGGCGTCGTGACGTGGGGCAGGGACCGGCGCCTGCGGCTCTGGGCTACGCGGCTTGGAGGCTCGGGAGGTCGAACCGGCGCAGGAGAGATCGCACCAGCAAAGGCGTGCGTGCTTCCCCAGAGGCCCGCCCGCTCTGTACTACGGCAGAGCTCTGGCAGGACCAGCGTAAGGCTAAGGTGAGGAGCCGAGACGGCGAAAGCCCGGTAGGCGATGCGCCGAGGCAGGAGTGCGGGGCCGGGGCGAACCGAAATCGCCGCGCGGGACGCCAGCAAGCTGGCATCCTATACACTTGAGAGCTGGCGACCTGGCGTCCCGCTCCCCTCATCAAAGCATGAGGTCCGCTCTTTGACACCGCAGCCGCTCCATCCGAACCTCGTCCCACACGGCCGCGAGGGGATCACGCACGCCTGTCATGCCGAGCCCTTGCAGGCCGCGCCGGAATAACAAAGTGTGAGCCCCGATGATCCTCGGCATCGGCTCCGACCTCTGCGACATCCGCCGCATCGAGCGCTCGCTCGAGCGCTTCGGCGAGCGGTTCACGCATCGCATCTTCACGGAGGGCGAGCGGGCCCGCAGCGACCGACGGGCGGCGCGCGCGCCGTCCTATGCCCGGCGCTTCGCCGCCAAGGAGGCCTGCGCCAAGGCGCTCGGCACCGGCATGACGCCGGGCGTGTTCTGGCGCGACATGGAGGTGGTCAACCTGCCCGGCGGCCGCCCGACGATGCGTCTGACCGGCGGCGCCCTGGAGCGCCTGCGCGCCATGACGCCGCCGGGGCACGAGGCGGTGGTCCATGTGTCGCTCACCGACGATCCGCCGCTGGCGCAGGCGTTCGTGATCATCGAGGCGCGCCCCGCGGCGTGATTGCGCGCGTTGCGGGCGCGCGTGCCGTTGGGCTAGACCGCGCGCCGAGTTCGGGCCGCGGCGACGCCCGGCGGGAGAGTGTTTTGATGGACCAGGTGCGCGTCGGACGAGAAAGTCAAAAAAGACGAAGGCGCTCTGGGAGACCATCAAGGTCATTCTTCAGGCCCTGCTGATCGCGGTCGTCGTGCGCACCGTCCTGTTCCAGCCGTTCAACATCCCCTCGGGCTCGCTCGTGCCGACGCTGCTGGTCGGCGACTACCTGTTCGTTTCGAAATACGCCTACGGCTATTCGCCGCTACTCGATCCCGTTCGGGCCGCCGCTGTTCGCGGGCCGCGATCTGGGGCTCCGAGCCGAAGCGCGGCGACATCGCCGTGTTCAAGCTGCCGAAGGACAACTCGACCGATTACATCAAGCGCGTCATCGGCCTGCCCGGCGACAAGATCCAGGTCATCGACGGCGTCCTGCACATCAACGGCCAGCCGGTGAAGCGCGAGCGCATCGAGGACTTACGAGACGCAGGACGCCTTCGGGCCGCGGCGATCAAGGTGCCGCAATATCGCGAGACGCTGCCGAACGGCGTCGCGCATCGCGATCATCGAGCGCGACGGCGACCGCGGCTATTGGGACAACACCTACGGTCTACAAGGTCCCGCCCGGCCATTTCTTCATGATGGGCGACAACCGGGACAACTCCACCGACAGCCGCGACGAGTCGAGCGTCGGCTACGTGCCGTTCGAGAACCTGGTCGGCCGGGCCGAGATCATCTTCTTCTCCATCGACGAGAACGCCCAGCGCCTGGAAGGTCTGGGAGTGGCCCTGGACGGTGCGCTGGAACCGCATGTCTCACCAGCCGATCCGTTGAACGCCGTGCGCATGCGGCCGCAAGCCCGACATCGCCGCGCTCGAGGACCGGATCGGCTACCGCTTCACGGATCGCGACCTCCTCGGCGCGCGCCCTGACCCATGTCAGCGCCGCCGACGGGCCTGCGAAGAGCTACCAGCGCCTGGAGTTCCTGGGCGACCGGGTGCTCGGCCTCGCCATCGCCGAGCTGCTGTTCGCGGCCTTCCCCAAAGCGGCCGGAAGGCGAGCTGTCGCGCCGCCTCGCCGAGCTCGTCCGCCGCGAGACCTGCGCCGACATCGCCCTCGCCTGGGACGTCGGGCCCTATCTCCAGCTCGGCGGCCGGCGAGGCGCGCTCGGGCGGGCGGCGCAACCGCACCATCCTGGCCGACGTCTGCGAGTCGATGATCGGCGCGGTGTTCCTCGACGGCGGCTACGAGGCGGCGCAAGGCGCTCGTCGCGCGCGCCTTCGCCGAGCGGCTGCACGCCTCGGGCCAGCCCGTCCGCGACCCGAAGAGCGGCCTTGCAGGAATGGGCGCAAGGGCGCGGCCTGCCGGCCCCGACCTACGACGATGGTCGAGCGCTCGGGCCGGACCATGCGCCCGTGTTCCGCATCGCCGGCCAGGGTCGAGGGCCATCGAGACCGCGCTCGGGCACGGGCCGTCGAAGCGCGCGGCGGAACAGGACGCCGCGCGAAACCTTCTCCTGCGCGAGGGCGTCGTGGAACGGAGGACGACGGCATGGCGGACCGGATCGAGCCTGACAAGCGCGAGCCTGACGAGCGCGGCCCGAGACGCGGCCTGAGAGCGCTGCGGCTTCGTCGCGCTCATCGGCGCGCCCGAACGCCGGCAAGTCGACCCTGCTCAACGCGCTCGTCGGCTCGAAGGTCTCGATCGTCTCCCGCAAGGTGCAGACGACCCGCGCCTCGGTGCGCGGCATCGCCATCGAGGGCGACGGCCCAGATCGTGTTCGTCGACACGCCCGGCATCTTCAAGCCGAAGCGCCGGCTCGACCGCGCCATGGTGACGTCGGCCTGGGGCGGCGCGGGCGACGCCGACGTGGTCGCGCTCCTCATCGACGTGCGCAAGGGCATCGACGAGGAGAACGAGGCGATCCTGGCAAAGCTGCCGGACGTGCGGCGGCCGAAGATCCTGATCCTCAACAAGATCGACCTGATCGAGCGCTCGCCGCTGCTCGGGCTGGCCGCGACGCTCAACGCCCGCTCGTGCCTTCGAGCGCACCTTCATGGTCTCGGCGCTGACCGGCGACGGCGTCGACGACCTCAACGCGCAGCTCGCCGAGATGATGCCGCCAGGGCCCTGGCTCTATCCCGAGGACCAGATTCTCCGACGCGCCGCTGCGCATGCTCGCCGCCGAGATCACGCGCGAAGAAGATCTACGAGCGGCTGCACGAGGAGCTGCCCTACCAGTCCACCGTCGAGACCGACCAATGGCAGGAGCGCCCCGACGGCTCGGTGCGCATCGAGCAGACGATCTTCGTCGAGCGCGAGAGCCAGCGCAAGATCGTGCTCGGCAAGGGCGGCCAGACCATCAAGGCGATCGGTCAGGCGGCGCGCAAGGAACATCGCCGAGATCATCGAAGCGCCGGTCCACCTCTTCCTGTTCGTCAAGGTGCGCGAGAACTGGGCGACGATCCCGAGCGCTACCGCGAGATGGGGCTGGAGTTCCCGAAGGAGTAGCCTGGCAGGTGTCGTCTGCCGGTGTCGGCGCCCTATCCTGCGAGGACACGTCCCTCACCCGGACGGCTGCGCCGTCTTCGAGAGGTTACACGCCCAGACAGACAGCGCCGGAGTGCAAGCATGCAATGGTCCGACGACGGCATCGTGCTGGGATGCCGCAAGCACGGCGAGTCGAGCGTCATCCTGGAGTTGATGACGCGGGACCACGGCCGCCATTTCGGGCTCGTCCACGGCGGGCGCTCGCGGCGGCTCCAGCCCGTGCTTCAGCCCGGCAACACCGTGCAGGCGGTCTGGCGGGCCCGCCTCGACGAGCACCTCGGAACCTATGCGGTCGAGGCCGTCGCGCTGCGTTCGGCGCAGTTCATCGCCTCGCCGCTCGCGCTCTACGGCGTCGGCGCCATGGCCGCGCTGCTGCGCCTGTTGCCGGAGCGCGACCCGCATCCCGGGCTTTTTGAAACCGCCACGGTGCTCTTGAGCCATCTCGATGAGCCGTCGGTCGCGCCGGGGTTGTTCGTGCGCTTCGAAGTGGCGATGCTCGCCGAACTCGGCTTCGGCCTCGATCTGGAACGCTGCGCCGCGACGGGCGCGACGCGCGGCCTCGTCTACGTGTCGCCGAAGAGCGGCCGCGCCGTGAGCGCGGAGGCGGGCGAGCCCTACAAGGACAAGCTGCTGGCCCTTCCCGGCTTCCTGCGCGGCGAGCCGGGTCTGGAGCCGCCGAGCCCCGGGGATCTCAAGGCCGGCTTCGCGTTGACCGGGCGGTTTTTGACCCTGCACGTCTTTGAGCCGCGCGGCATGCCGCCGCCCGAGGAGCGCGCCCGCTTCGCGGCGCTCAGCTTGCAGGCGGGCGAGTAAGCAACCTTTGCCCGCATTAATTCACAAGCCGCAATGCCTTTCCCGTCCATTCCTGTACGCCAAGGTTGGAGCAACCCTGCGCGGTCCGATTGAGGTTTACGGCGCCGTCGCTCACGAGCGTGTTGACGACAAGCTTGGCGCACAACGGGCTGTTGCTGCTCGGATTGCCATGGATTTTCACATCGGCGTTCGGGAGGTACACGATCCCGTCCATGTTGAGCGTGGCGCCGGGTCCCCAATCCTCGTCGACGGTATTTGTCAGGCTCGGGTCCTGGTAGATCGACACACCGTGCCAGGGGTTTCCCGAACTTGTCGAAGGCGAAAGCGACAATGTCGCCGCATGGCCGTTGCCGTTTGGAAAATCGATGAAGCTTGCCCTCGAATTGTCGCCTGTGAGCACAAACGTAACGCGGTTCGCCTGGATCGAAGCGCTGTTGCCCATGATGAGTTTGCCGTTCTCGATGATGATGACGGCGTCGGAGGCAGGGGCCGCGCCCGTCAAAGCGCCGCTCCCGGACAAGGTCAGATCGCCGCAGACATGGTATTCGGTGTAGGATCCCTTGTTGACCGTGATCACCATGGGGGACGGCGGGACGACCCCCGGTATCCAGATCGCTCCAGGCCGTGAACTGCACTGTTTCGTGATGTTGATCGCCAGCGGCTTATAGATGTCCGGCACTACGGACGCGTTCGGCTGCGCGTTGCTGCATGAGCCTGAGACCGTGCCGGCCGCAATAGAAGCCTTGGCTCCCGTAGAATGGCCGTTGCACGTGAGGCTGGTGTTCGAGCGGATTGTGCAGCCTGAGAGCGCGACCTTCGGAGCGCCGTTGAACGTCATAGATTGATCCGCAACGGACTGATTGTGACCGAGGGTGAGGATGCAGGACCCATCGGCGCCGTCGCCGGCGGCGGCTGCCGCCGTAGCCCCGATCGGGATGTGCTTGAATCCCGCGATGCCGACGAACGCGGTCGGCGCGGAGGCGCTTGCGGTCCCGGTGTAGACGCCGTTCGAGACGGAAAAGGTTGTGCTCGCGCCGTCAGCCGAGCCGAACCGCGCGGTGAAAACGTTTGCAGCGGTTGAGGTCCAGTTGGCCGTTCCGTCCTTGGCTCCGGCGATCACGGCCGCGTCGAGGGCGGCTTGCAGCTTCGCGCGTTCGCTGGACGCCCGCGAGTAGTCGACCGCGGCGCCGGCCGCAAACACGAGCGGAAGCACCGCCAGCGCAAGGATTTGGGCCACGGCGCCGGACTGGTCCCGGGAGAGCCGAGCGGCGAAACTGCGCAACATACTCAGAATCGAAGCCATGGAGAGCCGCCTCGCAAGAGATTGCTCCAAGCTTTTCCACGAAACTCCGAAGCATCTTGCATCGAGATCGGGGCAATTTGAGCGATTCGACCCGGTTGCAGCTTCGCTGATCTCGGTTCCGGTTTACCCTGGCCTCGGCGCATGTGGCCGATCGCCTGGACGCCGTATCGGTTTTCCGCTCGGGCTCGGATTGAAAACACGGACGATTAACCCTGTTTCTGTTATGTTCTCATCCCATATGACACGCGCGTGATTCGCGTCCGGGAATGCCGACCTCATGGGGAAGCCGGCCAGCCCGCCGTCGGGCGGAGACATCGAGACCATCAATCTGAAGGAGGCGCTGGAGGAGCGCTATCTCGCCTATGCGCTGTCGACCATCATGCACCGGGCGCTGCCGGATGCGCGCGACGGCCTGAAGCCCGTCCACCGGCGCATCCTGCACGCCATGCGGCTGCTGCGCCTCGATCCCGGCAACGGCGCCCAAGAAATGCGCCCGCATCGTCGGCGACGTGATGGGCAAGTACCACCCGCACGGCGACCAGGCGATCTACGACGCGCTGGTGCGCCTGGCGCAGGATTTCGCCCAGCGCTACCCGCTCGTCGAGGGGCAGGGCAATTTCGGCAACATCGACGGCGATAACGCCGCCGCCATGCGCTACACCGAGGCGCGGCTGACCGAGGTGGCGCGGCTGCTGCTCGACGGCATCGACGAGGACGCGGTCGATTTCCGCGAAACCTACGACCAGGCGAGGACGAGGAGCCGGTCGTGCTGCCGGCCGCCTTCCCGAACCTGCTCGCCAACGGCTCGCAGGGCATCGCGGTCGGCATGGCGACGTCGATCCCGCCGCACAACGCCGCCGAGCTTTGCGACGCGGCGCTCTACCTGATCGCGCACCCGAAGGCGACGTCCGAGCAGCTCCTCAACTTCGTGCCCGGGCCCGGATTTCCCGACCGGCGGCATCATCGTCGACACCGCAGGCGTCGATCGCCGAGACCTACCGCACCGGCCGCGGCTCGTTCCGCGTGCGGGCGCGCTGGGACAAGGAGGACACGCGGCCGCGGCACCTGGGACATCGTCGTCACCGAGATCCCCTACTGGCGTGCCGAAGTCGCGGCTGATCGAGAAGATCGCCGAGCTTCTGCAGGAGCGAGAAGCTGCCGCTGCTCGCCGACGTGCGCGATGAATCGGCCGAGGACATCCGCATCGTGCTGGAGCCGCGCTCCCGCACCGTCGATCCGACGATCCTGATGGAATCGCTGTTCCGGCTGACCGAGCTCGAGAGCCGCATCCCGATCAACATGAACGTGCTCGCCGGCGGCAAGGTGCCGCGGGTGCTCGGCCTCGCCGAAGCCTTGCGCGAATGGCTCGACCATCGCCGCGAGGTGCTGGTGCGCCGCTCGCGCCATCCGGCTCGCGGCGATCGACAAGCGGCTCGAGATCCTGCGGCGGCCTGCTGATCGTCTATCTCGACCTCGACCGGGTCATCAAGATCATCCGCGAGGAGGACGAGCCGAAGCAGGAGCTGATGCGCGTCTTCACGCTCACCGAGATGCAGGCCAACGCCATCCTCGACACGCGCCTGCGCTCGCTGCGCAAGCTCGAGGAGATGGAGCTGAAGCGCGAGCTGGACGAGCTGCACGGACGAGAAGGCCGCAGATCGAGGACGCTGCTCGGCTCCGAGGCGAGCGCAGTGGAAGACGGTCGCCTGGGAGATCCGCGAGGTCCGCAAGACCTTCGGGCCCGACACCGCCGCTCGGGCGCCGCCGCACCACCTTCGCGGATGCGCCCGACACCTCCGACATCGATTTCGCCGAGGCGATGGTCGAGCGCGAGCCGGTGACCGTCATCGTCTCGCAGAAGGGCTGGATCCGCGCGCTGAAGGGCCATGTGGCCGACCTCTCGGGCGTGCAGTTCAAGGGCGACGACGCGCTGAAGACCGTCGTTCTTCACCGAGACCACGGCGAAGATCCTCGTCGTCGCCACGAACGGCAAGGTCGTTCACGCTGGAGGCTTCGAAGCTGCCGGGCGGGCGCGGCTTCGGCGATCCGATCCGGCTCATGGTCGATCTCGACGAGGGCGCCGACATCGTCGCGGCCTTCCCCTACCGGCCGGGCGCCAAGCTGCTGCTCGTCGGCTCGGACGGGCGCGGCTTCGTGGCGCCGGCCGACGACGTCGTCGCCAACACCCGCAAGGGCAAGCAGGTGCTGAACGTCGACGCGCCGCGCGAAGGCCGTGGTCTGCCGCCGAGGCGAAGGGCGACCACGTCGCGGTCGTCGGCGAGAACCGCAAGCTGCTCGTGTTCCCGCTGACGCAGCTGCCGGAAATGGCGCGCGGCAAGGGCGTGCGCCTGCAGCGCTACAAGGACGGCGGCATCTCCGACGCCAAGGTCGTTCACGCTCGCCGAGGGCCTGACCTGGAAGGATACGTCCGGCCGCACCTGGACGGTTCGGCCAGGCCGACCTGCAAGGACTGGATCGGCAACCGCGCCGAAGCCGGGCGCCTGCCGCCGAAGGGGTTTCCGAAGAACAACCGGTTCGGGTGATCGGTTCGGAGAGGCTCGCCGGGGCCGCTTCCCTCTCCCGCGTGCGGGAGAGGGTTGGGGTGGGGGGCCGGCGCTACCGTCGGAGCCGCCGCCGGCCCTCACCTGGTTGCTGCGAGCCGTGCTAAAATACGCCGATTCACTCTACGGAGGACGCCATGGCTCGCGTCGATTGGCACATCAAAGGCCCGGAACTCGCCACCTGCAACTGCAACTGGGGCTGCCCCTGCCAGTTCAACAGCCTGCCGTCGCAAGGAGACTGCCGGGCCGCCGTGGCCATGCGCATCGATCAGGGCCACTTCGGCGACGTTCGCCTGGATGGCCTCAAATGGGTCGGTCTGTTCGCGTGGCCAGGGCCGATCCATGAAGGGCATGGCGAAGCGCAGGCCATCGTCGACGAGCGAGCCGACCAGCGCCAGCGCGAGGCCCTGCTGACGATTCTCAGCGGCCAGGAGAGCGAACCGGGCGCCACGGCCTTCAGCGTGTTCGCCAGCACGCTCGACACGTTTCACGAGCCGCTCTTCAGATCGATCGCGTTCGAAGCCGATATCGGCGCGGGCACGGGCCGCTTCTCGGTGCCGGGCGTCGTGGAGGCCAAGGGCGAACCGATCCGCAGCCCGATCACCGGCGAGCCGCACCGCGCGAAGCTCACCCTGCCCAAAGGGTTCGAGTTCGTGGAAGCGGAGTTCGGGAGCAGCGCGGTTTCGGCTCAGGGCCTCATCGCGCTCGATTGGACGAACCGGCATGCGCACCTCGCCATGATCGACATGGGCCCGAGCGGCCCCGTTCGCTGAACCCGTTCAGCCCGCTGGAGCGAAACACGGGCGCAAGGAGGACTTTCTTGCAGCGAGCCTGGACGGTCGTCACCCGCGATCAGGTCGTGACATTTGCGAGCCTCATCGGGATTGCGCTTCTGGCGTGGCTTTATCTCCTGCACATGGCCATGCGGATGCCGGAGATGGACATGGGCGCGGCGATGACCCCGCATCCCGAGGGGTCGCTCACGCGCTTTTCCCTAACCGCCCTGATGTGGGCCGTGATGATGATCGGCATGATGCTTCCGAGCGCCATGCCGATGATCCTGCTGTTCGCCGCCGTTCAACGCCGGCACGCGGCCCGCCCGGCGCGGGCCGTCACGATCTTCGTGGCGGGCTACCTCCTAGTCTGGGGCGGGTTTTCCCTGCTCGCGGCTGCGCTCCAGCAGCTGCTCGCCGGGGCCATGCTCTTGTCCGGGACGATGGCCTTGGTTGAGCCCTGGACCGGCGGTCTGCTGTTCCTGGTGGCCGGACTTTATGAGCTGTCTCCGCTCAAGGGGCGCTGCCTGGACCGGTGCCGGGGGCCTCTCGCCTTCATCACCGGGCACTGGCGTCCTGGTCTGACGGGCGCATTCCGGATGGGCGTGGCGCATGGGGCTTACTGCCTCGGCTGCTGCTGGGCCTTGATGCTGCTTCTGTTCATCGGCGGCGTGATGAACCTGATCTGGGTCGCCGCGCTGGCGGCCCTCGTTCTGGTCCAGAAGGTCGCGCCGGGCGGCGTCAGGCTCGCCCGCGCGGGAGGGATTGCCTTGTCGGCGGTCGGCGTCGCGCTTCTCTTTCGCGCCATCTAGGCTCTGGACGCAGATAGACCGGGATCAATCGAGCGTTTACAGAAGAGCTTCTCAGATCAGCGTGATAAAGCACTTTGTATGATATAGAATTGTTGTACTACGTTTGAAACATCAATTCTTTCCGGCCGCAAATGTCCGTGTGCAATCTGATTGCGTAAGGCATAGTAGCCTATAATTGTTGCCCATATCCCGGCCCTGCGACCCACGACCAGCGCAGTTCTGTCCTCGAAGCTTAAACCGGATATCCTTTTGTCGTCAGGATTATACAAGTCCCAAGCGCGGCGAACGGACCAGCTTGTGCCGTTTCTGTGACGCCGAATTGCTTCACGGCAAGCCTGGTCTATTTCGGCCTCAAGCTGTCCCCAACACAAAACAAAATAGGCCTGATCGTTAACCCGCTGCTTTGTTTCGATCCGCGCAATGCCGGCTGTGTCAGCGTGCGCAGCCGCATGGTGACGCTCATGTTCGAGATAGTAGTTGTCGATCTCGGTGTAGAGAGCCTCGATGAGAGTTAAGTCTCTCACGATAAGATCGTTTGGACCTTAGCGCGTCGAACACTTCTAGCCGCCGTCGATCTGTGAGCGATGCGATTCGCCATTTAGGCGGGGTAAAATTCTCCGCTGCATCTACAACAATATAATGCTTGTTGCCATAAACAAAATCGAGGCGCCCGTTAGCGCCTATCACCCACAGGGCCCGGGGTTCAAGCGATGCAGCGCGTACTCCATTATGTAGCAGATCTAATATAGGCATTTCCCGAGGTGGCACGCCAAACTCGCGCATCATCTCTTCGTGCATGCGCACGGTGCGCCTGCGCTCGACGGTCCAGTTTGGAGGCAGCCATTGCTGGACAAGAGCATATAGATCGTCGACTCGTCTGGACCAATCGCCGATTCTGCGTTCAATGTGCGCTCTCGTAATTTCCGGGCCTGTAACTTCTTGTAATACGTCCGTCATCACTCAATCCGTAATAGAGCTGCTTTAATGCAAGAGGGCCTGCTTGTTCCGCATAGATGACTCACCCATCAACCCGCACCCACCCCGGCGCCAGCAGCCGCTCCTGGGGCAGGAAGCGGGCCTTGTAGTCCATCTTGCGCGAGCCCGCGACCCAATAGCCGAGGTAGAGATACGGCAGGCCGAGCGCCCGCGCCCGCGCGATCTGATCGAGGATCATGAACGTGCCGAGGCTGCGCTCCGCCATCTCCGGATCGAAGAACGAATAGACCATCGACAGCCCGTCGTTGAGCACGTCGGTCAGCGACACGGCGAGAAGGGGGCCCTGCCCGCGGCCGTTGATGGCCGTGTCGGGGCCGCGGCGGCGGTATTCGAGGAGCTGCGTCTCGACGTGGCTGTCTTCGACCATCATGGAGTAGTCGAGCACCGTCATGTCGACCATGCCGCCGGTGCTGTGGCGAACGTCGAGATAGCGGCGGAACAGCGAGTACTGATCCGAGGACGGGCGGTTCGGCACGGGCGTGCCCACGAGGTCCCGGTTCGCCCTGAGCACGCGCCGCATGTTGGCGGACGGGCGGAAGTCGTTGACGAGGACGCGCACGGAGATGCAGGCGCGGCAGCTCTCGCAGGCGGGCCGGTAGGCGATCGTCTGCGAGCGGCGGAACCCGCCCTGGGTCAGGATGTCGTTGAGGTCTCGCGCCCGCTTGCCGACGATGTGGGTGAAGACCTTCCGCTCCTCCCGGCCCGGCAAGTAGGGGCAGGTCGACGGCGTGGTCAGATAGAACTGCGGGGTGTCCCGTGGATGGCTGGTCACGCGCGATGGGCCTTGGCCGATTAAGGAAGCACTCAACCGAAGACGCAAACCATATCACCGGACGGGCGGTCCTCAAACGGACGACGAGCGCCAACAGCCGTCAAAAGCTGCGCAGCAGCACGACGCCGGTGAGCAGGTCGTGCCCGAGCCGCCGGTCGCTGCGGGCGACGCCGAGGAAGAGGTCGAGCAGCCACAACACGAAGGTGCCGGCCGCGACATAGAACAGGAGCGCATGCACCGCGGCCGTCAACATGCCGACGGGTCCGCCCGTCGTCGCATCGACCACGCGCAAGCCCATCATCCGCATGCCGATCGTGCTCTGCCGGGGGCCGCCGATGGTGATGGCGTTGTAGATGATCGCCGAGGCGGGAAGGATCGCGAACAGGCCCCAGCCGAGCCCGAACGTGAGAAGGCCGATCACCGCGATGGCGACGCTGAGCAGCATGCTGAACAGCATGATCATCAGGAGGTCGATCAGGTAGGCGAAAAAGCGGCGGCTGAGCGTGCCCTCGGTTAGATTGACAGCGATCATGGTGTCAGGACGCCAAGCCGGCCCCTGTGCGGAGCCATACGGAGCATCGTAGCGGGGAAGTTCACGAGCCATGGTTTTCCACCTCTAATAAGCGTTTTCCGACAGTCCGCGCGGGCCGAGCCGCTGCGGGTCGAGCCCGTCGCGCGCCAGCGCCTCGAGGACCTCGGCCGTGTGCTGCGCGTCTCGGGTCTCGATCGTCACGTCCATGGTCACGCCCTTGGCGGGCACGTCGAGGAAGAGGCGCCCGTGCGAAACTTCCAAGATATTGGCCCCGAGCTGCCCGAGCCGGCTCGCCACCGAACCGAGCAACCCCGGCCGGTCGCTCGTGGTGATGCGGAACGAGGCGATGCGGTCCTCCCGCTCCAGTTCGCGCACCATGACGGAGGCGAGGAGCCGCGCATCGATGTTGCCGCCGCACAGCACCAGGCCGACCCGCCGGCCCTCAAAGAGATCGGGTCGCGCCAGCATGGCCGCAAGACCCGCCGCGCCCGCGCCCTCCGCCATCGTGCGCTGCAAGGTCGCGTAAGCCGCGACTGCGCGCTCGATGAACCCTTCCTCGACCAGGACGATCTCGGAAACGAGATCTTTGACGATCGGAAGCGTCAGCGCTCCGATGGTCTTGACGGCGATGCCTTCCGCCAGCGTCGGCCCGCCGATCGGGCGGTCGTCGCCGTGAAGAGCATTGTGGAACGAAGGGAACAGCGCCGCCTCGACGCCCATCACCGCCACGGCGGGCTTCAGCGCCTCGACCGCGACCGCGATTCCCGAAATCAGCCCCCCGCCCCCGATCGGCACGACGATCTGGTCGAGGTCCGGCGCATCGGCGAGCATTTCGAGCGCCACCGTGCCCTGCCCGGCCATGATGAGCGGATCATCGTAAGGGTGGACCAGCGTCAGCCTCTCGCCGCGCGCCAGTTCCAGCGCCTTGTCGCCGGCGTCGGCGAGCGTGTCGCCGTGCAGGACGACCCGCGCCCCATGCGCCCGCGTGTTCTCGACTTTCACCAGCGGTGTGCCGACCGGCATGACGATCGTCGCCGGGATGCCGAACCGCTTGGCGTGATAGGCGACGGCCTGGGCGTGATTGCCGGCCGACATGGCGACGACGCCACGTGCGCGCTCCTCCGGCGTGAGGCTTGAGAGCTTGTTGACGGCGCCGCGCTCCTTGAACGCGCCGGTCGCCTGCATGTTCTCGTGCTTGACGCAAACCGTTGCGCCGGTCAGTTCGGAGAGCCGCGGCGCAGGCACGAGCGGCGTGCGCAGCACATGCCCGGCGACCGTTTCGGCGGCGCGCTGCACGTCGCCGAGGTCGATAGCGTAGGGTTCCGGCACGCGTGTCTCCCAAACCTTCCTGGACATGTCTCAACGCAGCAAACGGCGTTCGGGCGCGATCAGCGGGCCCGAGCGCCAATCGGCCGCTGAGCTCGCCGGATGCTGCAACCCGCATCGGGCGCGCGCAGACAACCTCCTATTTGCTTTCCCTCGCCCGCCAACTACAAGGCCGGACAGGCATGGACATCGGTTGAAGGAGGAGCAGGGCGTGCGGGTTGCGATGATTGGGAGCGGGTCTGTTGGTTTGGTGTCGGGGGCGTGTTTGGCGGATTTCGGGCACGTCGTCACCTGCATCGACACGGACCCGGCCAAGATCGACGCGCTGCGGCGCGGCGCCATGCCGATCTACGAGCCGGGCCTGTCCGATCTCGTGGCCGTGCGCGCGGCCGACGACTGCGTCAAAACCATCCTGAAACGACCCGTCCTCGTGGATCTGCGAAACATCGATACGCCCCAGAAGGCGCGAAGACACGGGCTTGCGCACGTTGCCGTCGGACAGGGTTGAGGAGGCTGGACGCCATGCCTTCAGATGCGTCCCGCCGAATCATCGTAACCGGCGCCGCAGGCTTCATCGGCTACCATGTTGCGGAACGCTTGCTCCGGGACGGGTGGACCGTCGCCGGCGTTGGACAACTTGAACAGCTACTACGACGTGGGATTGAAGGAAGCGCGGCTGGCCAGGCTCAGGCCCAGCCCTCGCTTCGATTTCGCCAAACTGGATCTTGAAGACGGTCCCGCCTTTCGCGCGCTGATGTCCCGGTTCGCGCCCCAGGCCGTCATTCACCTCGCCGCTCAGGCGGGAGTGCGGTACTCGCTGGACTGCCCTGAAGCTTACGTTTCCAACATCTCCGGTTTCCTGACCGTGCTGGAAGGCTGCCGCCACGCTCCAGTGGACCACCTCATATACGCGTCCTCGAGCTCGGTCTATGGGATGAATGGGGCGATTCCGTTTTCGGAGCACGACCCCGCCGATCACCCCGTCTCGCTCTATGCGGCCACCAAACGCGCCAATGAGCTGATGGCGCACACCTACGCGCACCTGTTCGGCGTGCGGGCGACGGGGCTTCGGTTCTTCACCGTGTATGGCCCTTGGGGGCGGCCGGACATGGCCTACTTCAAATTCACGCGAGCGATCGCGGCTGGCGATCCGATCGACGTCTACAACGACGGCCTGATGCAGCGGGATTTCACGTACATCGACGACGTCGTCCACGGCATCGTGCAGTTGATCGAGAAACCGCCGTCGCCGGATCCTGGATTCGATCGCCTATGCCCCGATCCGGCCCGTGCCGCCGCCCCCCATCGGGTGTTCAACATCGGCAACAACGCGCCCGTCACGTTGGTCCGCTTCATCGAAGCGATTGAAACCGCGCTCGGCCGAAAGGCGCGGAAGCGGCTGCTGCCGATGCAGCCCGGCGATGTCCCGATCACATATGCGAACGTGGACGACCTCGCGAGCGCGGTCGGATTCTCGCCCGGCACCTCCATTGAGGACGGCATCGCGCGATTCGTGGTTGGTTCGCGAGTTCTACAAGGGCTGAGGAGGTGGGCGCTCTCCCGCCGGTGCTGCTCGACAAGAGGAACACGGCGCGCGATGTCTGGGCCGACACCGCCTACCGCTCGAATGCGAACGAGCGGCATCTGGCCAGCACCGGCCTGCGCTCGCGCACACCGCAAGAAGCCGAACGGCAAGCCTACACATGGTCCGCATCTCTCAAGAGCTGACGAAGCGCGGTTTTTGGAGGTCTCCAGCTTTACAAGCGGCAGAGCCGGTCCTATAAGCCGCGCCTCTCGGCTAGTCAGGAGAACATGGATGCGCCTGCAGCGTTCAGACATTGCCATAGCGATTGGGCTGGCAGTTTTAAGCTGCATCTTCGCCATGAAGTATCTTGAAACTTCAAAGCTCGGGCAGTTTTATCAGCGTGAATATGCACCAGCAGTTCTAAAAACGTGCGTCGGAATATTTGGAAATCCTAATAATCTGGGCGCGGATCCAGGTCTCTCTCGACTACGAGAATTTTTGATAAATAACGTAGACCAGTTTGATTGTGCGGAGCTGCCGCCAAGTATTAAGGACAAAATCAGACCTCTCAATGATCTTCAGATTGGAACCCTTTACCTGCTGAAAGCCACGAGCGCAGTCTGGGCAATAACAGGCGTTTCCTGGAGCGCTCTGATCCCAATGGCTGCTGCCCTGGCTGGGTTGACGGCTTCTGCCATCTACGCCATCGCACGCCTGTTTGTCTCGGTGCCATGGGCCATCGCGGTCACTACTCTTTCATTTCTCTCATCCGCCAATCTGAACATGATTGGGCACATGCGAGATTATGCCAAGGCGCCGTTTCTGTTAGGCTTCATTTTCTTTGCGGGGTGGCTTTTCAATTCCCTGGGGCACCCGCGTCGGTTCTATTCGTCCGCAGCGCTTGCTGGAATATTGGCTGGGATAGGGACAGGCATTCGGGCTGACCTGATCATTGCGCCTGGCTTTTTCGCGCTGCTGCTCGCCGCCCTACTGCTATGGACGCGGTTTCGCAAAACACGGCCTGTCCTAATTGCTGGTGCCGTGTTCGGGGCGGCGTTCCTGATCAGTGCGCTCCCGGCCTTAATGGCTTATCGGGCCGGCGGCGGCGCTTTGGGGCATGTTGCTCTGCTCGGCTTGATGACGCCGTTCAGCGAACCACTCGGTCTCAATGTGCCCGTCTACGACATAGGGCACCTTTACAATGACTCCTTTGCCGCTAATACCGTTCAGGCTTATGCCTATCACTCCGATGATCCGCCTGGCAAGCTGACTATCCATGGACAGGCATATGGTGGTTATTCGTTGCTGCTGCTTGCAGAGTTATTGGTTAACTTTCCGGCTGATTTTCTAGTCCGCGCTTTGTCGGCGATCTATCGAGTCGTAAGCCTTGAGTTCGTAGGTGCCCCTTATGCAGCAGGCTTTGAGTATCTTTCTAATTAAAATCATATCTCTTTACAAGATGGATTGGTATTTTCCTTTTATTTATAGCAATATTCATAATATCTATCCGAAGTAATCTATTATCATTATTCTTTATAATTACAGTAGCATTTTTCTGTGGTCTCTCTGCGTTGCAGTTCAGCGTCCGGCATTTTTTCCATCTTGAGTTGTTCTACTGGCTCTCTGAAATAATTATTGTATCTACGCTCATCACGCTAACGTGGCGTGGTCTCGTCGCCCTGTCGAGACGTGTTCAACGGCGAGCAACCGCGCCTGGCTCGGCCGAGTCGCAGAACGGTGCTCGATCGATTCTTTCAAGCGTCGCGAAAGGCCTGTGCGCTCTCGCTCTTCCCGTCTCCGCCGTCATCCTAGCCGCGCTTGCGATCACCGCAGCGCGTGCTTACCAGCAGCTCCATTCGACGAAGCTCTTCGACCGCTACCTATCGGCGCACCGGCAGTCCATTCAACTCGTCGAGAGCCGGTCGGGGCACCTGACTCTGCTTCGGCCGGCTGGACCGATCATTGATATGAGCGGTGCCAGTGTGCATCTGGCTTCTCAGATCATGCCTGACAGCTTCTATCTTGCCGCTTCCGTTGATCCGGATCACTGCCATGGGCCCGCTTTCAGGATGCGCGTAACTTATCGAGCCGACCCCTATAACGATTTTTCTCGTGTACTGACTGCACCGATCAGCCGCAATGGGGGCGAAACCCAGATCTTGTTCCCCGTCTTTCACTCGGCAGCATCACAGTTCGAGGGCGTGGAGCTTTTCACCGATCAGCTCTCCTGCCTGCGCGAGCTCGCCGCCGTTACCGAGTATCGATCCCTGCGCCTTCCGCTCTGGCTCCGGCTTGGACCGGCTTGGAAGACCAGCAATCTTTATCAAACGCTGGAAGACTGGACGGATAGCGCGGCAGAGGGAGCGACGAGGCAACTGGATCTCCTCGATGACGCTCTTTTCAGGCGTCTCGATGTTAAACCTTTACAGGAGAGCGATTGGGACTGGCTTGGTCCCCCGGCTCAGGTTGAGGGGACGACCCTGCGGCTTCAGGGAGAGGCGCCCCTGACAGCTTATGCAGCCAAGTCCCGATACTTGCGCCTCCCACGAGGAACTCTCGTCGCTGTGCGAGGCGCCCTACATCACGGGGGAGGTGGGATTGGACTTCTGGACGCTCAGCAAAAATGGGCTGCTCCAACCAAGCTGTTTCCCCCTGGTCCCTTCGTGACGACGCTCGAGGCGCCTACCGATGGCGACTACCAGATCGTGCTGTTCAACAACTTAGAGCCTGGTGCGACCAGCAATAATGTTGAAATCACGGAGATAGGACCCGTCGATCTCGAGTTGGCCTCGATCCGAGCCGCGAATACGCCGTAATGGGCATGGACCAAGGCGCCTCCGGGTCGGAGAAGCCCCGCAAGGGGTATGCTACCCTAGCCAAGTGCGCTATCACGGCGAACAGCGTTCCCACGGCTGTTCTTTGCTCTTGCGGTGGGCTGACGGCAAGCCCGGCTGGCGTGCTGCCATCGCACTTTGCGAGCGTAACTCCAGGCGACCTGCCGGCCACCTGAGCGGAAGGTAAGGTCGTTCCTCATCCCTTTCGGTGCCTGCGCGGGAACATTCGCCTTGATACCTTTTAACCGCCCCAAGCTTGCCGGCAAAGAAATAGATTACATTCGCGAGGCCATATCTTCCGGGCAACTCGCCGGCGATGGCGCTTTTACGTTCCGGTGCCAGCGTTGGCTTGCGGAGCAGATCGGAGCGCAAGCTGTTCTCCTCACGCATTCTTGCACGGCAGCCCTGGAGATGGCTGCAATCCTGATCGGAATAGAGCCCGGGGACGAGGTCATCATGCCGTCCTTCACCTTTGTCTCCACTGCGAATGCAGTCGTTCTGCGCGGCGGCGTTCCTGTTTTCGTAGACATCCGCGCGGACACGCTGAACATCGACGAGGAGCAGGTGGAGAGCGCCATCACGCCGCGCACAAGAGCCTTGTTCCCCATTCACTACGCGGGCGTTCCCGCCGAGATGGGACCTCTCGGCGAGATCGCCGATCGCCACGGTTTGACAGTGGTCGAAGACGCCGCTCAGGCACTGGGTTCCACATATAGGAGACGGAAAGCAGGCTCGATGGGGCATCTCGCGGCGTTCAGCTTTCACGAGACCAAGAACATCATCTCCGGAGAGGGGGGAGCGCTCGCCCTGAACGACCCTGATCTTATCGAAAGAGCCGAAATCATTCGTGAGAAGGGCACCAATCGCAAGCGCTTCCTCCGCGGCCAAGTGGATAAGTATACTTGGGTTGATATTGGCTCTTCATTTTTACCGGGGGAGCTGGTCGCTTCTTTTTTATTTGGTCAGCTGGAGCGGATACATGAAATACTTGATGACCGAATAGCGTCATGGGATGCCTACGACTTGGCGTTGCGCGCCTTCCGTGGCCGCGGCCTGGGCACGCCCTCCATCCCGCTGCATTGCGAGCACAATGGCCACCTCTATTATATTTTGATGCCCTCGCTCGACCTGAGGGACGAGCTTATCGCGCGCATGAGGGGTGACGGGATTATCACCCCGTTCCATTATGTGCCTTTGCATAGCGCCCCCGCAGGTAAGCGCTTCGGCCGGACCTCTGGTGACCTGTACCGCACAACGATCTGAGCGCCCGTCTTGTTCGGCTGCCGCTCTACCCAAGCATGGGGGATGCGAGGAGCCGTGTTCTGGAGCGCCTTGAGGCTCACCTGAACCGGCTCCTATGACAGGCGGGAGGGGGTGTTGGCCATCGTCTCGAGGCCGAAACGCTTATCATGGGTCAGTTTGGTAGCGAGCAGGCTCGGCGTGTGGTTCAAGGCTCCGGGATGAGCGGAGCACCTTGAATGGGTGGGATCGAGCAACTGGCCGAGACCGTCGCGACGGACATGGAGCAACGCCTGCCGGGCCAGCGTAAGACGCAGCGGGGCAAGCTGGCGCTGCTGGTGGCGACGATGCTTCAGGTGCGCAGCGCCAACCTGATGGACGTGGCGGCGTGCCTGCCGCGCCCGGCCGAGCGGCTGGACAGCCGCTATCAGTGGATCAAGCGGTTTCTGGCCAACGCGCGCGTGGTCAGCGACGCCGTCATGGCGCCCGATGGGCGGGAGGTTCTGGCGCGGCTGTCGGCGCAGGGTCAGACCGTGGTCCTGCTCATCGACCAGACCAAGGTGAGCGAGCGCCATCAGGTCGTGATGGTGGCGGTGCGCCTGGGCGGCCGCGCACTGCCGCTGGCCTGGCGGGTGAAGGAGACCCAGGGCGCGATCGGCTTTGCCGAGCAGCGCGCGGCGCTTGAGGCGGCGGCACGTCTTCTCCCGGCGGGCACCAAGCCGGTGCTGATGGGGGATCGGTTTGACGGCAGCCCCGACCTGATCGCCTGGTGCAGTGGTCAGGGCTGGGATTGGCGGCTGCGGCTCAAACAGGACCTGCTCGTGTTCGAGGACGGCG
>CAVSLO010000006.1:0-62830 GCA_963728675.1 uncultured Alphaproteobacteria bacterium
GCAGATCATCTTTCAACGGCTCAACATCAAGATCGAGCCGGTGTTCATCGACAACGCGGTCGCGGTCGAGACGATGCGCAGCGGGGACATCGCCGCCGTCGTGCAAGTCGTCGGGAAGCCGAACGATCTCTTCGCCAAGCTCAAACCTGAGCGCGGCTTCCATTTTCTTCCCGTCGAATACAGTTCAGTGTTTGAGGATTATTATGTACCGACCTTTCTGAACGCGGAGGATTACCCGGCCCTGATTGCAATCGGCGAGGCGGTTCCGACGATCGCCGTGCAAACGGTTCTTGCGGTCTATAATTGGCCGGTCAACAGCGACCGCTATCGTCGGATTGCGCGTTTCATCGAGGCTTTCTTCGCCAAGTTCGAGCGGCTCGAGAACCCGCCGTACCAACCAAAGTGGAGGGAAGTGAACCTCGCCGGAACTGTGCCGGGTTGGACCCGATACCAGGTCGCGGAGCAGGCTCTTTCGAAACGTGCGGGAGAACCCACGGATCGTGGGCAGCCGTCCGCCCAGGGTCGGGGCGTTTCAAGCCAGCCGCGGCGGTAAATCCCCGCCGACGCTGGCGGGTCGGCGTTGGACGGCTGGCGCATGGCTGGTCGGTGGGTGGCCTGTCGGCGCGACAGAGAGAAGCGCTATCGCCCGACCCAATCGGCGGCGTTGGAGGGCGCGCGCGGTCGCGCGATCGCCTCGGCGGGGGTGTAGCGCTGCAAATCGTTCGTGCGGGCTGCGATCCAGGAGGCGTGCTCGGCCACCGGCGTCACCGCCGTGAAGCCGCCGCAGGCGGTCTTGACCCGCGCCCGCAACGCCCCGCTCGACCAGCTCACGATGCCGAGCAACTGGCGCCCGCGCAGGATCGGCCCCCCGGAATCGCCCCGGCAAGCGCCGGCCCCGCTCGTGGCGGCGAGCCGCTGCAAATCCGCCACCACGAGGACGCGGTTTGCGACCTGCAACGTGCCGAGCGAGACGAGCTGGGTCTGGCGCAGAACCCGCGCGGTGCCCTGCGCGCTCTCGGCGGTCACGCCGAAGCCGGCCAGCTCGACCGCCTCGCCGGGGCCGACCGGCGCGGCGGCGCGCGGATCGAGGGGCACGAAGTCGGGGCCGAGCGGCTGGCTCAGCTTCAGGATCGCGAGGTCCACGCCGGGCTGCGTGCGCGGCGTGGTGCCCGGCACGAAGGCCGGGTGCAGCGCGGCGGCGACCGCCATCACGCCCCTCTGCCGGAAGGAGCGGTCGACCGCGATGACGCGATAGGCGGCGCGCTGCAGCACGCAGTGCGCGGCGGTGAGCACGAGGTCGGGCGCGATCAGCACGCCTGAGCACAGTTCGCCGCGCGAACTCTCGACCCGCACCACCGACTGGCGCACGCCGTTGGGGTCGCGCGCGACCGCGCCGCCCACGACGGCGTGGGCGGGCGCGGCGGCGGCGAACAGGACGGCGGCGATGGACGAGACAAGGGGGAGGCGCATGGGGCAACTTGGCCTTTTCGCATTCGAGCAGGCAACGCGCGGGGGGGCGGAGCGAGTTCCCTCATTCCGAGCAAAGGCGCGGCGGTTCGGCAAGTTTTTTCAACGCCATGCGGCGCTTCGCCCCCAGACTTTCAGGGTGCGGTCGATCCAGTCGCGTTGCGGACCGAGCAGGACGCCCTGGCTGAGGCCGCCGCAGCCCGCGCCGGTCACGCCCGCCGCCCAGGCGGCGATCGCGAACACGGCGCTCGACCCGCCTTGCGCGACCGGCCCGCCGGAGTCGCCTTGGCACGCGCCCGCGCCGGCCGCGCCCCTGGCCCAGACCAGGATGGCGCTTGGCCCGTGGGGCTCGACCGCGGCAGCGCCGCGGTGCGGAACGTGCCGCTCGAGCGCCCGTCGCCCTCGCGCGCCACGCCATAGCCGCCGAACGTGAGGCTCGACCGACGGCGCCGCCGTCGCCGACAGCGTCGCGGCCTCGAAGCGGGCGGGGAGGGGCTCGGGCAGGCGGATGAGCGCGAGGTCGATCGAGCGCCGCCGCGCCTCGACGGCGTCGGCGGCGTAGCCCGGATGCATGGCCTTCGCGGCGGGCGCGACCAGGACCGGCGCGCCGTCGTCGCCGCGCCAATGCACCCGACGCTGGCCCGCGCCGGCGGCGCAATGGCCCGCGGTCAGCACCACGTCGCGGCGCGACCACGACGGCGCTGCACACGCCGCCGTTCGAGGACAGCACCATCACGCTGGCGCGGGCGAGCGGACCGGCGTCTGCTGCCCGCCGACGATGGCGCGGGCGGGGGCGACGGCGGTGAGGCTGAGCGCGAGCGCCGTGAGGCTGAGAGCGGACCCGTTCGACATCGTTTTTCCCGCCACCCCTGTCGTTCCGGGGCCGCGAAGCGGAGCCCGGAACCCATGAACACAGGCGGTTCCAGAGAGCGCGAGCCCGTCCCGCTCTGTTCTGAAACGCTCGCGTTCATGGGTTCCGGGCTCGACGCTGCGCGTCGCCCCGGAATGACGGGAGGTGGCTCGTTGCTCCTGGAGACTCTGATGATCCCCATACCGATCGAAGGCCCGGCCGTCGAGCCCGTCAGCTTGCCCGAGATGCGGGCCTATCTGCGCCTGGACGACGACGCGGAGGACGATCTCGTCGCGGCGCTGGTCAAGGCCGCGCGCCTGATCGTCGAGGCGCTGGCGGGCCGCGTGATGGTCGACAGCTCTGGCGCATTGCGCTCGACGGCTGGCCGGCGAGCCGCGTGCTCCCGCTGCCGCTGTCGCCGCTGCTCGCGGTCGAGCGCATCCGCGTGTTCGACCGGGACGGGCAGGCGGCGGACGTGCCGGACGGCCTTTATCAAGCCGACGCGCGAGCGATCCGCCGCGCGTCATCGTCGATCCGCCGCGCCCGAGCCGGGCCGCCCGCGCCAGGGCATCGAGATCGAGGTCCGGGCCGGCTACGGCGCGACCGCCGAAACCGTGCCCGCGCCGCTGCGCCAGGCCGTGCGGCTTCTCGTGGCGCGCTGGTTCGAGAACCGCGGCGACGCCGACCCCGGTCCGGCGCCGCCCGACGTTATGGCGCTCGTGGCGCCGTTCCGGCGGGTGCGGATTTAGCGCCCGCCTCTCCCCAGGGAGAGGCGGGGCGTCACGCCTTCTTCTTCGAAAAACCCGAGACCGCCCATGACACCTCGCCCCACCCTCGGCGCGCGGGCGCGCCGCTTCGTGCTCGAACTGCCGCTCGAGAGCCCGGACGGGTTCGGCGGCGTGGTCCGCAGCTACGCCGCCGGCCCGCAACTGTGGGGCGCGATCGAGATGCTGCAAGGCGAAGAGCGCGTCCGCGCCGACCGGCCCGAGCAGGCGGTCACGCATCGCGTGACCGTGCGCTACCGCGAGGGCGTCACCCCCGCCATGCGGCTCACCTGCGGCCTGCGCCGCTTCCGCATCAAGGCGCGGCCGATCCGGACGGGCGGCGGCGCGACCTCGTCTGCCTGGTCGAGGAGGTCTCGCCATGACGAACCCCATGACAAGCCCGATCCTGGCCCTGCGCGGCGCCATTCTGGCGCATGTCCAAGCGACGCCGCGCTCGCCGCGCTGATGGGCGGGACCGTGCGTCTGTACGACGAGCCGCCCCGCGCGGCCGAGCCGGTCTACGCCGTGTTCGGCGACGCCGCCGCCCGCGACTGGTCGACCGGCTCGGACGCGGGCCACGCGCATGAGGCCGCGATCGTCGTCTGGGCGGGGAAGGCGGCGCCCGCTCGGCGCTCGACGCCGCCGCGCGGATCGCCGCGCTGCTGCACGACGCGGCGCTGACGCTCGACGGCCACCGCCTCGTCTCTTGCGCGTCGCGGCGATCGAAGCCGCGCGCGACGACAAGACCGGCCTCGCCCGCGCCACCGTGCGCCTCAGGGCGCTGACGGAGGCTCTTTGATCGTCTCTCCCCGCATGCGGGGAGAGGCCGACCCCGGACTGTGATCCGGGGGCGGTGAGGGGGCGTCTCAGGACAAGCCTCTTCCGGACACGCGGGGCGCGATCGGGATGGTTCGCGCGGGCGAAGCGGCGGCGCAATTGCTGCAACTCACGGATGGTGCGGGACCGAGCGAAACCCAGTTCCATCCGAACTGCCTCTTCTTCGCTCGCGGTCACGCTGGCCGCACGGGACCCATCGTCGTCCAGACCGCGATAGGCTTGCTTGGCTCGATCAATGGTTAGCCGGGACGGTGCACCTAAATCCAGATGGGGCAGGCGAACCGATTGCAGTCCACTCCTGAACGCTTCGTCCTGCTCCAGATCGCCGAGATCGGAGAGCAGCTCGTCGAAGACGGTGCGCCTCTGCCCCAGGTCGCCGGCGGCCGCCCCCGGCCCGGTGAATCGGCTGCGTTTCATCGATCCGGCCGGCGCCACATCGCTTTGAGGTCTTCAGGAGACGCGGTCTGGGACATGGTTTCGCGCAGCGTCGTTCTGAAGAGCCGTTCCGGCATGGCCTTCAGCGCGGCCGTGTCGCTTCCAGCGCCTCGATTTCGCTGAGCACGGCTTTTCGGACAACGCTGACGCGCTCCAGATAGGGACCAAGCTCGGCCCCTACTTTGCATGGTCCCTTAAGGCCTGGCAGAGGTCCGGGGTCACGCCGGAGCCCACGTTCCGTGCGGATGAACTAGTCGCGCCGGCGGCGGCCTGCTGACCACCCACGGAGCAGCATGATGCTCAGCAGATGCCTTCGGTTCAACATGGGTGCGGAAAAGGCGTCTAGGCCAGCGCAGGCCCGGTCCGATCCGCCGACGCCGAGTACATCGCCGGCGGTACGGATATGAACCAGCTCCTCAAGGAGAACGTGCGTCGGCCGTCCCGTCTCGTGGATCTCACGGCCGGCCTCGCCGGTCTCGACGACCGTATCGCGGCCGGCCCGGACGGAGCCTGCGTCTCGGCGCGCTGGCGACCATGACGGCGGTCGCCGATCATTCCCTGGTCCGCGACGGGTTTCCCGCGCTTAGCCAAGCCCTGCTTGCCTCGGCGAACGGCAACATCGCCGAATACCTCGTGCCAGTGAATGCGGACGTGGGCCAGTTCGAGGTCGTCTTCGTCGACGAGCACGATCCGCATGTGAACCCGCTTGGCGTGGAGGGCGTGGGCGAGATCGCGCTTGTGGGCGTGGCTGCCGCGATCGCCAATGCGGTTCATCACGCGACGGGACAGCGCGTCCGCGACCTGCCGATCACGCCGGAGAAGCTGCTTTAGCGGACCCGATCCCCTTCACAAGAGCGGCCTGAGCCATCATGTCGAGCGGCTTATCCACCTCCCGTTAAGGGTGCGCCGCGACGCTGTAGTCAGCCTATGGCGAGACTGGGGAGAGCGATGCAGGTCAAAGCGGCGAGCGCGCGTCAGGCCGTTGTGCGCAGGTGCATTCACGCGCTCGGGTTGTTGGCGGGCATCGTCACCCCGCCGGCTAAGGCGCAAGAGGCCGCGACGCCGCCCCTCAGTCCGAGCTGCCGTGCGCCGGCGTCCGACATCGCCATTCCTGCGCCGCTCCCACATATGACCGCTGCCCTCAAAGGCGCGAGGACGATCCGCGTCCTGGCGATCGGTTCGTCCTCAACGGTCGGCGTGGGCGCGTCCTCGCCGGCCAAGAACTATCCGGCGCAGCTTGAGGCAATTCTGGAGCGGACGTTCAGAAACCTTGACGTGGTGGTCGTCAACCGCGGCGTCTCCGGGGAAGTCGCCGCGCAGACTGCCGAACGCCTCAGGCGCGAGGTGGCCGAAAACAAGCCTGATCTCGTCCTGTGGCAGGTCGGAACCAACGACGCGCTGGGGCGGGTTCCCATCGAGGGGTTCAAGTCGGTCGTGCGAGAGGCGATGCAATGGCTCAAGGGGCAGGCTGTCGACACGGTGTTGATCGGCTTGCAGTACAGTCCGCGCGTGGCCCAGGACGAATCCGCGACCGCGATCCGGCGGGCGATCCGCGATCTCGCAGCCGAGGAAGGCGTGCTGCTCGTGCGGCGGTACGAGGCGATGCAGTTCATCGCCAACGCCAAGGAAGGCGAACTCCTCTCTGGCGACGATCTGCACCAGAACGACCTCGGCTACCGCTGCATGGCCGAGCACATCGCACGGGCGCTCGTCGTCAGCGCCTTGAATCCCACCGTGGGCGTCGCTCGCCCATAAGCAGCGCTCGCGCGGTCCAGCGCCGTTCGACCGACCAAGCGTCGCTCGGATCGGAAGCGAGGAAAGCGGCCCTATTTCATTGCCCGGCGGAAGCAGGATTGGCCCGTCAAACCCGATCACACTCGGTTAAAGGCCCTCGCGTTACGCTGCGGCGGCAATCTGAGACAGCTCCCAAACGCGGGCTGGTCTTGAGCCGGGCCCGTAGCCGCCATGTCCTCACGAATATCGGATGCGTGCAGCATCGCAGGACCGACTGTCTCGGCGGGCTGGGCCGTCTTCGATGGTTCCGCCTCGCTCCCGAGTTCGAGCGAGACGGATTTTCGTCTGTTGGCCGACAGTCTTTCCGGCGTCGTCGTGCGCACCAGCCTTGACCTTAAGCGCGAGGCTGTCTCGCCGGCCTGCAAGCGCCTGCTCGGTTGCGAGCCCGAGGAGTGGGCGGGCCGCGCCGTGTCGGACACCATCCACCTCGATGAGGCCGGAGCCGAGCTTCTCCGGAGCCTCCGCGGGGTTGCATCGGGCGATCTCGAACGCGGCGCCGCCATCTACCGGCTGCGGGACAAGCGGAAACATTGGGTGTGGGTCGAGGAGACCTTCCAGCCTGCGCGAGATGCGGATGGGCGGATTACGGCGATCATCGGCGTCATCCGGGACGTGAGCGAGCGCCTGCGGCAAGCCGACGAACTCCGGCTGGCCAAGGAAACCGCCGAGCGCGCGCTCGCCGAAGCGCAGCAAGCGAGCCGCTCGAAAACCGAGTTCCTGGCTGCCATGAGTCATGAGATCAGGACGCCGCTGAACGCGATCCTCGGCTTCACGGATCTGCTGTCCGAGGGCAACAGTCTCGCGCCTGAAGACCGTCGAAAGCTGGAAGTGATCCAGAGCGCCGGCGCGGCACTGCTGACTCTCGTGAATGACATCCTGGATTTTTCGAAAATAGAGGCGGGTCAGGTCGAGCTTGACGCGCGCTCGTTCATACTGTCCGCGCTAGTCGAAGACGCCCTGGATATCACCCGTGGCGTCGCCGACGCCAAGCGTCTCGACGTTCGGGCCGAGATCGACCCCTGCGCGCCGCATCGGGTCATCGGTGATCCCGACCGGCTCCGGCAGGTTCTGCTGAACTTGCTCAACAACGCCGTGAAGTTCACGCCGAAGGGCTCGGTCACGCTCAGGCTCCGCCATGAGGGCGCGGCCGGATCGGGCGAGCGTCTACGCTTCGCGGTCATCGACACGGGCATCGGGATTGCGAAAGAGCGGCAGGCTCGCTTGTTTCAGCGCTTCAGCCAAGCCGACTGTTCGATCCGGCGCGAATTCGGCGGCACCGGGCTGGGGCTTGCCATCGCCAAACAGCTTGTCGCCTTGATGGGCGGCGACATCGGCTTCGAGAGCACGTCGGGCCAGGGCTCCACGTTCTGGTTCACGCTCACGCTGCCGATGGCTTCGGAACCGGCCGCCGCGGCGGAACCAGCAAAGGCCGTATCGCTGCTCGCGCCCCCGCCGGCGCGCATCCTTCTGGTTGAGGATTTGGAGATCAACCAGGAGCTGATCCAGGCCGTGCTGACAGGAGCAGGACACGCCGTAGAGACCGCTTCCAACGGCGCCGAGGCCGTGATGGCGGTTCAAGGCAGCGAGTACGATATCGTGCTCATGGATGTTCAGATGCCTGTCATGGACGGAATCGCCGCAACCGAGCGCATTCGCCATCTCCCAGGGCCTGAGCGCCACGTCCCGATTATCGCCATGACGGCCAACGTGTTGCCCGAGCAGGTCGCCCGGCTCAAGTTCGCGGGCATGAACGACCATGTGGGAAAGCCGTTCCAGAAACAGGCGCTGATCGAGACCGTCTCGCGATGGCTGCCTGACGCGAGGCTCGCCGCCGGCCAGACGCAAGAGGCGCCCGCCGAAGCCGCCAACTCAGAGGCGATGGAGCGGTTGCCGCTGTTGGAACCGCCGGTGTTCGACGACCTTGCCGGTCTCTTGGGACGCGACAGGGCGCTCGCGATGGACAAGACGGTCGCGGCGCGGCTGCTCAAGCGGTTTGATCACGACGAGTTGCGTCGGGTCACGCGCTGCGCCACCCAACTCGGCCGGGTGCCCGCGGCTGCGCTGGAGAACTTGGTCGCGGAGTTTGCTAACTCCTTTTCGGCCGGAGCCGATCTGGTCGGCTCCGCAGGGGGCGTGGAGCAGCTTCTCGCCGACGCTCTGCCGCCAGATCGGGTGTCCGACATCATGTCCGATGTCCTCGGCCGGTCGAACCAGACCGCCTGGGAGCGGCTCTCCAACCTGCCGGATGGGGTTCTGGCGGGACATCTCGCCGGGGAACATCCGCAAACGGCGGCGCTCGTCTTATCCAAGGTCACGACGGCGTGCGCGGCCGCCGTGCTTGGGCGCATGCCGTCCGCCCTGCGCCATCAAGTGACCCGGCGGATGATCGGCCTGCGTCCGGTGAACGAGCGCGTCATGCGCCTTGTCGAGGACGCGCTCCAGGCGGACCTCCTCGCCGGCCCGGCCCAGGACGCCAAAGCAAGCCCGCACGCGCGGGTGGCCGGCATCATCAACAAGATGGAGCGCGAGCACGGCGAGGAGGTTCTGCAAGACCTCTCGAAAGTGCGGCCCGAAGCGGCGGACGCTCTGAGAAGCATGATGTTCAACTTCGAGGACATCGCGACGCTGTCCGTCAAAGCCCGCCTGATCCTGTTCGAGAAGGTCGCGCCCGAGCGGCTGATCCTCGCTCTCAACGGAGCGGAGGCGGAGCTGCGCGAAATCGTGCTCTCGTCGCTGACCGCCCGCGCCCGGCGCATGGTCGAAGGCGAACTGAACAATGGCCAGGACGCCGCCGCGCGCGACGTCAATAAGGCGCGTCGGGCCATCGCCGAAACCGTGCTGGAACTCGCCGAACGCGGGGAGATCGAGCTTGGCCAGGCCGAGACCGAGGCCGCTTAACCTCAGCCATGTCGGAGCCGGAGCGCGACAGCAAGACCGAAGAGGCGACGGAAAAGCGGCTGCGGGAGGCGATCGAGAAGGGCAACGTGCCGGTTTCGCGCGAGGCTGCCGCCTTCGCTTCGCTCGCGGCTTTCCTTCTCGCGGGCTTCCTGTTTCTGCGCGACGGCGCGCATCGGCTGCTCGATGTTTTGTCGCGCATGCTCGACGATCCGGGAGGATGGTCGCTTCGCAACGGCGGGGACGCGGCCCTCCTGTTCCGTGCGACCCTCGAAAGCTGCGCGATCTTCTCTCCCCATCTCACTCGATCCTTGTCCTCGGCTCGTCGCGTCGTTGCAGACCCGCCCCGGAAGCGGATGGTCGAGGCTGCTCGGGATGCGGGGGCAGATCGAGTTCGGCGAGGCGACGTTCAAGCTCGCCGCCATGACGATCATTCTGGGGCTGCTGATCCGGTCGGAGCAACAGGCCGTGCTCGCGATAATGCTCGGCGATTCGCGCGACATCCCGGACCGGCTGTTCGCGACGGTGATGAAGCTTTTATCGGCGATGACGGTCGCGACCGGAATGCTTGTAACTGCGGACCTCGTCTGGTCGCGCCTGTCATGGCGCCGCGACCTGCGCATGACCCGCCAGGAGGTCAAGGAGGAGTTCAAGGAGGTCGAAGGCGATCCCATGGTCAAGGCGCGGCAGCGGTCGATCGCCCTCAGTCGCGCGCGTAAGCGCATGATGGCGGCGGTGCCGAAGGCCACCCTCGTCATTGCAAACCCGACCCACTACGCCGTCGCCCTTCGGTACATGGCGAGGAGGGCGGCGTCCCGGTCGTGCTGGCGAAAGGTCAGGATCTTATTGCTCTCAAGATCCGCTCAGTCGCCGAGGGGCACGGAGTTCCTGTGATTGAAAACAAGGCTCTCGCAAGGTCCCTGTACGATGCTGTGCAGGTGGACCAAATGATCCCGCCTCCCTTCTACCGGGCCGTCGCGGAGATCATCCATTATCTCCAGACGCGGAGCAGAACGCATGTCGCGTGAGGCAAACCGGCGAGGCCGCCCGTGAACGCCACCAATCAGACGCTCATGCGCGAACGCGAGAAAGCGCTCGCCTTCGCGGTCCGTCCCGTCGCCGGAGAACTAAGGCTGATCGACGCCGCGGACCTGATCGCTTCGATCTGGGCGCAGAAGTACGCCAACATCCAGGATCTCGTGAACTCTTCGGCCGAGCTGTATTCAAGGCCGGCGCCTTGAGCTTCGGCTGGGGCGTGGATGTGCGCGTCGGCTGGGCCGTTCCGCCCTCCGTCAGCCTCGACATGGAGTTCCAGAACCGCGGCCTGACGGTCTTCTTCCGCCTCGGCTTGGAGGGCGCGTGCGCCAGCGTCGCCATCTGACAGCTCCGATGCGACGAGCCGTGCTGACGACCCGGCCGAGAAAACTCGTCGGCTGACGAACGCCATCGCCGATGCACTGCTTGATGACGATGCCGCCCGGTCGTTACCCCTCGGCCTGCTTTAGGCGGACGTAAAATCAGCCCGGCGCAAGGCTCCTCCACCATAACCGGCCCATGACATCGACCGTTGAGGCTGCTCATGGGACCGCTCCCCCTTTTCGGATTGGCCGCGCAGCACGCGAAGTGGCTGTCGGTCAAACAAGCCGCCGTCTCGCAAAACCTTGCCAACGTGAATACGCCCGGTTTTCGGGCGCTGGACGTCCGCCCCTTTCAGGATGTCTTGCAGCGCGTCCAGACCGATCTGGCGACCACTAACGCAGGGCACATCACGGCAAGCCCGTTGAGCGCGTCGGCCGCGGCCCTGAAGCAGGCGGACGGATCGGATGTGACGGCGTCGGGCAACTCGGTCGGCCTGGAGCAGGAGTTGCTCAAAGCCGGCGAGATCAATCGCAACTACGCGATGGACAGCGGCGTCGTGAAGGCATTCCCCGCATGCTTCTCGCCAGCGTGAAGGGCGGCGCATGATCGACCCGCTTCAGGCCGCGATCCGCATCGCCGGCGCGGGGCTCGACGTTCAGTCGGCCCGCATGCGCGTGGTGAGCGAAAACATCGCCAACGCAAACTCTACGGGCTCGACGCCCGGCGCGGACCCTTACGCGCGCAAGACGATCACGTTCCAGAACGAACTGAGCCGGGCGGAGGGCGCGCCGCTCGTGCGCGTCCGCAGCATCGACGTGGATCTGAAGCCGTTCCGGGTCGATCTGAACCCCGATCATCCGGCGGCCGACGAAAAGGGCCAGGTGAAGCGCTGCCAAACATCGACGTGCTGATCGAGATGGCCGACCTGCGCGAGGCCAACCGCTCCTACCAGGCGAACCTACAGGCCGTGCGGCAATCGCGCGAACTCATCAACATGACCCTCGATCTCCTGAAGGCTTAAGACGATGTTCGAAGCTGTCACCTCGACCGGCGCCGTCGGCGCGCCCACGGGCAGCGCGGCGCCTTGGCGCCACGATCCGTTGGAGGCGCGCAAAGCGCCGACTTCACGCAGTCAATCCGCGCGTGGCTGGCGCCGTCCTCAACGAAATGACTGCCGCCAAGGCGGCCCGGTTGACCGACACCATGACCCGCGTCGCCTTAGCAGTGCGCAATCCGTGATCGCGCCGATGATCCACCGAGCTTTTCTTCTCGTCGGTCTTCTGACCGGCGGCTGCGCCGCCGACATCCGCGACATCGGACGGGAGCCGCACATGACGCCGGTCGGCAGCGGGCTGAGCGCAGCGGCCGAGCCGATCCCGCTCGCGGCCTTCGCCAACACGGACGCGCCCACGCGCGGCTCGCTGTGGAGCGAGGGGCGGGGCTCTCTGTTCCGGGATCAGCGCGCTGCGACCGGGGGCGACATCCTGACCGTCAACATCTCGATCAACGATCGCGCCAGCTTCGGCAACACGACCGGCCGCTCCAAGGAAGCGAAGGTCAAGGGCGGCTTCGATTTCCTGGCGAACCTGTTCGGCCTCTTCGACGCCGAGGGCAAGGCGTCGGTCGGGATCGAGTCCGCCTCGTCCAGTAAGGGGCAGGGCGTCATCGACCGATCCGAAAAGATCCAACTGTCGATCGCGGCCGTGGTGACCGGGGTTCTCCCGAACGGCAATCTTCTCATCAGCGGCTCGCAGGAAATCCGCGTCAACCACGAGCTGCGCAACCTCGAGATCGCCGGCATCGTGCGCCCGCGCGACATCTCGCGCGACAACACGATTTCCTACGACAAGATCGCCGAGGCGCGCGTCTCGTATGGCGGGCGCGGGCGCATCATGGAGGTGCAGCAGCCGGCCCTCGGCCATCAGGTCTACGATCTGGCGAAACCGTTTTGAGGGCAGGGCGTGGCGAAAGCGCATAAACGGGCGGACGGAAGCGCGAAATTGTCAGGCGCGACGACGGCGCTCGCATTCGTCCTCGTGACGGTGATCGCGGCGGGGGCGGGCGCCGCCCACGGGCTGCGCGCGGCGAAGCCGCAGGACCATCCCGAAGCTGCTAAAACCGCGCAGCCCGAGCCGCATGGCGAGATGAAAGGGGCGACGGGCGACCTCACGCGCGAACTGCCGCCGATCGTCGCCACGCTGAGCGAGCCGAAAAACGTCTGGATGCGGCTGGAGACAGCGATCGTCCTCGACCGCGCCGCCCTGCCGGAGGCCGACCGGCTCGCGCGCGAGATCACGGGCGACGTTCTCGCCTTCGTCCGCACCCTGTCGCTGCCGCAGCTCCAGGGCGCATCCGGCCTTCAACACCTGCGCGAGGATCTGAACGAGCGGGCCGCGACCCGCTCCAAGGGCCGCGTCCGGGAACTGATCATTCAAGCGATGGTGCTGCAATGAGACGCGCGCTGACGGTCGCCATCGTCCTCCTGTCGGCCACCGCCGCGGGCGCCGAGACGCTGGATTTGCAAAAGCTCCTTCCCGAGGGCGGGACCGCCGTCTCGGGCCGGATCATCCAGCTCGTCCTGCTCCTGACGGTGCTGTCGGTCGCGCCGGGCCTCCTCATCATGGTGACGAGCTTCACGCGCTTTGTCGTGGCGTTCTCGTTCCTGCGCTCCGGCATCGGCCTGCAGACCACGCCCGCCAACCTCGTCCTGATCAGCCTGTCGCTGTTCATGACCTTCTACGTCATGGCGCCGACCTTCGACCGGGCCTGGGACTCCGGGGTCCAGCCGCTGATGGACAACCAGATCGGCGAGCAGGAGGCCTTGCGCGCGTCTCCGAGCCGTTCCGCGACTTCATGCTGGGCCAGGTGCGCGAAAAGGACCTGCGGCTGTTCGCGGACCTCGCCAAGACGAGCTTCCGCCGCGCGATCCGACGCGACCGTCGACCTGCGCATCCTGATCCCGGCCTTCATGATCTCGGAACTGCGGCGCGGCTTCGAGATCGGCTTCCTGATCGCCTGCCGTTCCTCGTCATCGACATGATCGTGGCGACCCTCACCATGTCGATGGGCATGATGATGATGCCGCCGACCGTGATCTCGCTGCCCTTCAAGATGCTGTTCTTCGTGCTGATCGACGGCTGGAACCTGCTGGTCGGCAGCCTGATGCGGTCGCTTCATTGAGCGGGCGCACGAAGCTTTAACGCTGATGCGGCGAGGCCGGCCGACGTTAAGAGGATCGCAACCGCGGCTGGCCCAAAGTGCCGGCATGACGGATTGGGCATCCGCGGTTGCCGCGCCCAAAGGCATGATGCCGCCCTGTCATCCCGGTGAAAATCCGGATGTCCCCTTCGCCCTCGCATCACAGGGACATCTCCGATGAGCAGCATCCTCACCAACAATTCGGCCATGGTCGCGTTGCAGACGCTGACCAAGACCATGCAAGAGCTTCAGACGACCCAGAGCCGCATCTCAACCGGCATGCGCGTCGCCAACGCCTCGGACAACGCGGCCTACTGGTCGATCGCGACCACGATGAAGTCGGACAACGGCGCGCTCGGGGCGGTCAAGGACGCCCTCAATCTCGGCTCCGCGACGATCGACGTCGCCTCGTCGGCGCTGAACGCGACCAAGGACGTGGTCAACCAGATCAAGAACAAGCTCGTCGCCGCGCTTCAACCCGGCGTGGACCGCACCGTGAGTTCTGACGCGAAGCGCAACACCCCCTGCCGATTTGCTATCGGCTTGGTTGATCAAGACCTTCGGGAGTGTTGCCATGCCCAGCTATTCGCATCTGCTGGATGAAGAAAGAGATCAAATTGCTGCGCTGAAGGCGGCTGGCCGTTCGATCGGCGCCATCGCCAAGGCGGTGGGGCGGGCCAAATCCACCGTGTCGCGGGAGTTGCGCCGAAACGCCTTGCCCAGTGGCCGCTATTCGCCACTCTACGCCGCTGGAGCCTATCAACGGCGCAGACGGCGTGAAGCCATCCTCGAACGGGATCGCAGGCTGAGGGACTTCGTCTGTGATCGCCTCGCCGAAGGATGGACACCGGAGCAGATCGCCGGCTGGCTCAAGGCCGGCCATGAGCGCGGTCTGCGCGCCCTGGGGTTCGAAGCCATCTACGCCTTCGTCTATCGCGCCGCTCGCAAGGGCGAGGACCTGTGGCGCTCTCTGACCCGCCGCCACACGCACGAAGGTGCAGGCCGAGATCACGGCGCTTCAGGGCCAGTTGAAGAGCATCGCCGACTCGGCCTCGTTCTCGGGCCGGAACTGGCTGTCCGTCGACTCCAGCGCGGCGGGCTACAACGCGACCAAGAACGTCGTCGCCTCGTTCACCCGCGATTCGGCCGGCTTGGTCACGACGGGGACGATCGACATCGACACGACCAACACCATCCTGTTCGACACGCAGACCTCCGGCGCGACCGGCGGCCTCCTCGACAAGGATCGGACCGCGGGCGGCTCGACGGCTTCCGTCACGACGCTGGACATCTCGACGTTGACGGACGCCGCAGCGGACCAGACCACGCTCCAGGAGTATGTCCAGATCGCCGATGCGGCTCTCGCCGACGTCATCACCGCTGCGAGCGACCTTGGCGCCGCCAAGGCTCGCATCGATCTGCAAAAGGACTTCGTCTCCAACCTCTCGGACGCGATCACGAAGGGCGTCGGCTCGCTGGTGGACGCCGACATGAACCAGGAGTCGACGCGTCTCCAGGCGCTTCAGGTTCAGCAGCAGCTCGGCGTGCAATCGCTCGCCATCGCCAACCAGAACAGCCAAATGATCCTGAAGCTGTTCAGCTGAAGCGTTCAGGCGAAGCCTGGCCCCAGGCGGCGCGCCAAGGCAGGACGGCGAAAGCCTTTCGATCGCACGGGCGCGCTCGGCCTCTTCCTGCATGATCGCTGAAGCGCGGTCGCCTCAACGCGGCCTTTGCGCTTCGCTTTCGCTGGCGGTCTCGCCCATCACCTCATCGCGAAGCGCCCGGCGCAGCACCTTGCCGACGTTGGTTTTCGGCAGGCTGTCGCGAAATTCGATCCGGCGCGGGATTTTGTAGCCGGTCAAATTCTCGCGGGCATGCTTGCGGATGTCCTCGACCGTCAGCTTAGGGTCCTTCGGCACGACGTAGGCCGCAACCGCCTCGCCCGCGTGTTCATCCGGGACGCCGATCACGGCCACTTCCGACACGCCCGGATGGCCGATCAGGACGTCCTCGACCTCGTTCGGATAAACGTTGAAGCCGGAAACCAGGATCATGTCCTTCATGCGGTCGACGATCTTGACCTGGCCATCCGGCAGGAGCACCGCCGCATCGCCAGTGCGGAAAAAACCGTCCGGCGTCATCGCTCCCGCGGTCTCGTCGGGTCGGTTCCAGTACCCCGCCATGACCTGGGGACCCTTGACGCACAACTCGCCCGCCTCGCCCAGCGGCAGCACGCGCCCTTCGCCTGAGCGGATCGATACATCGGTCGAGGGCATCGGGAAGCCGATTGTGCCCGAGAACTCATCGAGATCGAGACGGTTGACGCAGACCACCGGCGAGGTCTCGGACAGTCCATAGCCTTCGATGATGGGCTTTCCGGTCAGCGCCTTCCAGCGCTGCGCGACGGCGGCCTGCGTCGCCATTCCGCCCGCGATGCAGAAGGCAAGTTTTGAGAAGTCGACCGAGCCAATCTGCGAATGGTTGGCCAACGCATTATAAAGCGTGTTGACCAGCAGAAGGCCGGTGAAGGGGCGCGTCTTCAGGGTTTTCACGAAGCCTGCGATGTCGCGCGGGTTGGCGACCAGGATCTGGCACGCGCCGATGCGGCAGGCGAAGAGGCAACATCCGGTGAGCGCAAAGATGTGGTAGAGCGGCAACGCCGTGACGATCACGTGCTGCGCCTTGGTCATCACGAACGGGCGCATCCAGGCTTCGATCTGCGCCACATTGGCGGAGACGTTCCGATGAAGCAGCATCGCCCCCTTGGCGACGCCCGTGGTTCCACCCGTGTATTGCAGGAAGGCGATGTCGTCGGGCAAGACCGTCACCGGCTTCGGCGGGGTTTTACGCCCGTCCGCGAGGACGCATTTGAACGTTTCGGCCTTGACCAGATGGAATGGCTGCACCGCCTTTTTCACTCGGCGGGACACCAGGTTCACTACAACGCCCTTGAGCCCCATGAGGTCGCCGGGCGTGACCACGACCACCTCGTCGAGCGTGAGCCGAGACCCCGCTTCCTCGACGGTGTGGCCAAAATTTTCGAGCACGAACAGGACGCGGGCGCCGGCGTCGTTCACCTGGTGGCACAACTCGCGCGCCGTATAGAGCGGATTGACGTTGACGACCGTGCAGCCGGCGACGAGCGCCCCGAATAGGATCGCCGGATAGGCGAGCACGTTCGGCAGCATGATGGCGATGCGGTCGCCCTTGCCGAGCCCCCTCCCCTGGAGCCAGGACGCGACCGCGTCCGCGGCTTGGCCCAACTCCGCATAAGTGAGCTGCTTGCCGAAGCTTTCGAGCGCTGGTTGGTTCGCGTAGCGGGATACGCTCTCGCGGAAGAGATCGGCGAGCGTGCCAACCTGCGCCGGGTCGATCTCGGCCGGCACGCCAGGCGGGTAGGATTTGAGCCACGGCCGCTCGTTCGATCCAGCGGCGCCATTGGCTTTGACCGACGACGAGCCGCTCATCATCCCCTCCGTCCGTTGCGGACCGTGTTTTCAGGGGAGCATACGATCTGGGCCCACCCGGCGCAAACCGAAGCAGGTGGACTGGATTTTCCGTTCACATCGGCTCCAGCCCGTCTCACTCCTTCACCGCGCCCGTCATCGACGACACGTAGTAATCGACGAAGAACGAATAGAGCAGCACAACCGGCAGTGAGCCGAGCAGCGCGCCCGGCCATCAGCGCGCCCCACTCGTACACGTCGCCGCGCACCAGCTCGGTCAGCACGCCGACCGGCACCGTCTTGTTCTCGGACGACTGGATGAAGGTGAGCGCGTAGATGAACTCGTTCCACGACAGCGTGAAGGCGAAGATGCCGGCCGAGATCAGGCCCGGCACCGACAGCGGCAGCATGATGCGGATGAGGATCTGCCAGCGGGACGCGCCGTCGACGAGGGCGCATTCCTCCAGTTCGTAGGGGATCGAGCGGAAGTAGCCCATCAGCAGCCAGGTGCAGAACGGGATCAGGAATGTCGGGTAGGTGAAGATGAGCGCGAGCTTCGTGTCGTAGATGCCGAGCCCGAACACCATCACGGCGAGCGGGATGAACAGGATCGAGGGCGGGCACGAGGTAGGCGAGGAAGATCCCAAGCCCACCCAGCGCGAGCCCTGGAAGCGGACGCGCTCGATGGCGTAGGCTGCGAACACCGATGCGACGAGCGAGAGGATGGTCGAGCCGAGCGCGACCAGCATCGTGTTCCAGAGCCAGCCCGGATAGGAGGTCTCGAACAGAAGGTACTGGATGTGGCGCAGGGTCGGGTTTTCGGGCCAGAACGGGCTATAGTCGGTGAAGTTGGTCAGTTCTACGTTGGGTTTCAGCGCCGTCACCGTCATCCAGTAGAACGGGAACAGCAGAACGAAGACGAACACCGCGAGCGGCAGATAGATCACCACGAGCCGCCGCGGCAGGCGGTCGAGATAGCTCATGCCGACGCTTTCGTCGCCGTGGGCTGCGGGTGCGGCGGTGTTCGTGGCTGTGGTCATGGGCGCACCCTCAATCCGTGCCGCCCTGCTGCCAGCGGCGGCGTTGCAGCCCGAAATAGCTGAACAGGATCGCGGCGAGCAGGAACGGGATCATGGCGACGGCGATCGCCGCGCCCTCTCCCAACTGCCCGCCCGGAATGGCGCGCTGGAAGCTCAAGGTCGCCATGAGATGCGTCGCGTTGAGCGGCCCGCCGCGCGTCAGCACGTAGATGAGCTGGAAGTCCGTGAAGGTGAACAGCACCGAAAAGGTCATCACTACCGCGATGAGCGGCGAGAGCATCGGCAGGGTGATGTGGCGGAAGCGCTGCCACGGCGTCGCGCCGTCGAGCGTCGCGGCCTCGTGCAGCGAGGGCGAGATGGTCTGGAGCCCAGCCAGCAGGGTGATGGCCACGAACGGGATGCCGCGCCAGACGTTGGTGAGGATCACGGTGGCGCGGGCGTTGTTGGGCGAGCCGAGAAAATTGATCGGCGAGGAGATCAGGCCGAGCTTCATCAGCGACCAGGAGATGACCGAGAACTGCGTGTCGTAGATCCACCAGAATGCGATGGCCGAGAGCACGGTCGGGACCACCCACGGCAGGAGCACGATGGCGCGGATGAACGCCTTGAAGGGCAGGCGCTCATTGAGGATCAAGCGCCAGCCAGAGGCCGAGCGCGAATTTCAGGATCGAGGCGGCGACCGTGTAGAGGACCGTGTTGAAAACCGAGAGCCAGAAAATGCTGTCGTTCCACAGCGACTCGTAGTTCTCCAGGCCGACGAAAACGCCCGGACCGGCCGATGCGCGTGTCGGTGAAGCCGAGCCATACGCCGAGGCCAAGCGGGTAGGTCAGGAACAAGAACAGAAAGATGGCCGCCGGCAGCATGAACAGGGCGGCGACGAGGCCGCGGCTCTGCGCAAGCCGCTCGCCCCAAGACCGCGCGGGCGCTACGGGACGGGCCAGGACTGCGTCAGCCATATGGGCCTCCTCTTGTTCCTCTCCCCGCGTGCAGAGAGAGGACGAGACGGCTGCAGCCGTCCGGCGAGGGGGCTCTCAGGACGAGGGCTCTTCCGGACACGCCCTCTCACCCCCGCGGAGTTTACCTCGGACTTGATCCGGGGCTCGCCTTGCGCTCGCGCGCAAGACCCTCTCCCTGCCTTGCGGGGAGAGGTGGTCGGCATCATGCGTTCCGGTAGTACCGGTGCGCCCGCTGCTCGGCGCGCTTCGCCGCCTCTTCCGGAGTGCGCTGGCCGGTGGCGGCTTCGGCCACCATGTCGACCATCACGTAGTCCGCCATGACAGCCGCCGAGGCGGGCCCGAGCGGACCGGCGTAGCCGTTCGGGGTGCAGCGTCTCCGAGGCGTTCTTATAGGGCATCGTTGTTGGGGTCCGCCGCCCAGATCGGGTTGTCGATCAACCCTTTCAGCGGCGGGCAGCAATAGGCGCTCGACGCGGTGATCCAGGCGTCCATCTGGGGCTTGTCCCACATGAACTGGAGGTACGCCTTCGCGGCGTTCGGGAACTTGGTGTACCTCATCACCACCGCAGATGTGGCCTGCGTCAATTCGACCGGCCGCCCAATCGGACCGACCGGCAGGTTGGCGGTCTTGATGTCCTTGGCGAGGTCAGCCAGCTTCGGATCGTTCTTGGCCGAGTAGTACAGCGACACGCCATTGGCGGTCAGCGAGATGTCGCCCGCCAGGAAGGCGCGGTTGTTGTTGATGTCGAGCCAAGCTTCGGTGCCCGGAATGAAGGTCTGGTAGATCTCGCGGGCATAGCGCAGGCCGGCGATGGTTTCGGGCGAGTTGATGACGACCTTGCCGCTCTCGTCCACCATCTTGCCGCCGTGGCTCCACACGAGCCAGTGGGCGTAGTTGTTGCCGTCGCCGACCGCCTTGCCGTGGGCGAAGCCTGGTGGATGACCCTTGGCCTTGAGCGCTTTGCGCGAGTTCGAGAAAGCCTTTGGTGTCCGTCGGGAACTCGGAGAAGCCGGCCTCCTTGACCCAGGACTCGCGATAGCAGAGCGCATTGCCGATGGTGGCGAGCGGCAGGGCGACGAACTTGCCGTCCTTGGTCTTGCCGTAGGACTCCAGGCCCGGATACCAGCCGCCGTACTTCGTCCCGAGCGCGCTGGCGATGTCCGTCACCTCGAGAAGCTTGTCCGGGTATTGGAACGGGTCGTCGAACCACACCAGCATGACGTCCGGCCCCGAGCCGACGTTTGCCGCCACCGCCGCTTTCGGGCGGATGTCCTCCCAGCTTTCCTTGTCGATGCGGACATCGACGCCGGTCGCTTCCGTGAACTTCTTGGTGTTCGCGATCCATTGGTCCTCGTCGCCCTTGACGAAGGGCGACCAGCGCAGGACGCGCAGGGTCGCGCCCGGCTCGGGCTTGAAGGTCGGCGCCGGAGCTTGGGCGAAGGCCGGGCCGCTGCGCCAGGGCGGCGTCATAGCCCCGGCCGCGAAACCGGCGCTGCCGAGCAAGATATCGCGCCTGGAAAGGGTCATGTCGTCTCCTCCAATGTTTTTGGTTTGGGGCGTGTCGCTCACGGGATCACTGCAGGCGTCGGCCTGTTTCAGCGTCGAACAGATGGGTGGCGGCTGAGTCAGGGGCGATGCGGATGACCTCGCCGGGCTTCGGCAGGATGCGGTCGCGGAACACGCAGATCATCTCCTGCCCGCCGCCCCGGACCACGATCTGCGTTTCCGAACCCATCGGCTCGACGACGACGACTTCGACCGGTACGCCGGCATCGTCCGAAACGAGGCGGAAATGCTCAGGGCGCACGCCATAGATAGCCGGGCGGCCCGCCGAGGCCGCCGGCGCGCCGTTCAGCGGCAAGGTCAGCCCCTCGTCCATCACGAAGCCGCCACCCTCGATCCGCCCTTTCAGCAAGTTCATGGCGGGCGAGCCGATGAAGCCGGCGACGAAGAGGTTGTCGGGCCGATCGTACGAGTTCGAGCGGCGCGCCCATCTGCTCGACGACGCCGTCGTGCATGACGACGATCTTGTCGGCCATCGTCATGGCCTCGATCTGGTCGTGGGTGACGTAGACGGTCGTGGTCTTGAGGCGCTGGTGCAGCTCCTTGATCTCGGCCCGCATGGCGACGCGCAGCTTGGCGTCGAGATTGGACAGCGGCTCGTCGAACAGGAACACCTGCGGATCGCGCACGATGGCGCGACCCATGGCGACGCGCTGGCGCTGCCCGCCCGAGAGCTGGCGCGGGTAGCGGTCCAGGAGCTTTTGCAAGCCCGAGGATTCGACGCCGCCTTGTCGACGCGGGCCTGGATCTCGGATTTCGGCGCGCGCCGCAGCTTGAGCGAGAACGCCATGTTGTCCGCGACCGTCATGTGCGGATAGAGCGCGTAGTTCTGGAACACCATCGCGATGTCGCGCTCTTTCGGCGGCACGTTGTTGACTACCCGGTCGCCGATGCGGATTTCGCCGCCGGTGATGTTCTCGAGCCCCGCGATCATGCGCAGAGAGCGTCGACTTCCCGCAGCCCGAGGGGCCGACCAGGATCACGAACTCGCCGTCCGGGATTTCGATCGAGACCCCATGAATGATCTGCGTCGCCCCGAAGGCTTTGCGGACGTTCCTGACCTCGACTGTCGCCATGATATGTGCCCGTCCTCGCTGGCTCTCTCGGCCGCGCCCGCAGCCCGCCGGCCGGGATTTCATCGTCGGACGGGCCGCGGCCGGGCGTCTCGTCCTCATGAACGGCCAATTGAACGGAATCCTCGCGGCCCCCCGCGATGTTCAGCCCTGCGTCCCGTCCCGACACGCATTTTTTCGTTCGGGGCCGCTCATGATCCATGCTTGCGGCCCGTTCGATTGGCGTCCATCATTGATCCGGGAAGCCGCAAGATCAAGGGCCGGCCCACGTGCCGGAACGATAGGAAATCTGGACGCGGCGCGATGGGGGCAGTCGTGAAAGACATCGAGATCGCGATGACCGGGCCAATGATGCGCCTCGTCGCCGACGGACTTGAGCAGCACTTTACGGTGCATCGCCCTTCGGAAGCCGCGGATCAGGAGTCTTTTTTCCGCGAGATCGGACCCGGCATCCGGGGCGTGGCGACCGGCAGCCACGCCAATGTGGACGCCGGCTACATGGACCGGCTGCCCCGGCTCGAAATCATCGCCAACTACGGCGTCGGCTACGACACCGTGGATGCAGCCGAGGCGGGGCGGCGCGGCATCGTCGTCACCAACACGCCCGACGTCCTGACCGAAGAGGTCGCGGATCTCGCGATCGGGCTGATGCTAGCGACCATTCGTCAACTGCCGCAGGCGGATCGCTACCTGCGCGAAGGAAAATGGCTCGCGCGGCCGTTCCCGCTCACCGCGACGCTGCGCGGGCGCACGGTCGGCATCCTCGGGCTCGGGCGCATTGGCAAGTCCATCGCCAAGCGCCTGGAGGCCTTCGGGCTGGAGATCGCCTATCACGGCCGCAGCCCGCAAGCGGATGTGCCCTACCGGTACTACCCGACGCTCGCCGGCATGGCGCACGATGTCCATATCCTCATGGTCGTGGCGCCGGGCGGGCCGGAGACGAAGCACATCGTCAACGCCGAGGTGCTGGAAGCCCTCGGTCCCGAGGGCGTCGTCGTCAATGTCGGCCGCGGCAGCGTCGTGAACGAGCGGGCGCTGATCGACGCGCTGAAAGCGCGCACGATCCTGACGGCCGGCCTCGATGTGTTCGAGGACGAACCGCGCGTGCCCCAAGAGCTGATCGCCTTGGATCATGTGGTGCTGCTGCCTCACGTCGGCTCCGGGTCGGTCCACACCCGGAACGCCATGGGCCAGCTCGTAGTCGACAATCTCGTCTCGTGGTTCTCGGGCAAGGGTCCGCTTACGCCGGTTTCCGAAACGCCATGGTCCGCCCCAGCATAACGCCGTCGGCGCGCGCGGCTGCGGCCTTCGCGGCAGTCGCTCTCGGATTAGCGGCGGCCCCGCTCGATCGGGCGGACGAGGCCGCGGGCGCGTGGGAGATGTCGCTCGACGGATCGCACCGCAAATGCCGGGTCACGCTCGGGGCGGAAGACCTGGGCCCCGCCCGGCCCCTGCGCTTTCCAGCTGGCTGCCGGCGCGCGCTGCCGATCCTTAACGCCGCGGCGGGTTGGGGTTTTGAGAAGGGCCTGATCCGGTTCATCGGCAAGGATGGGCAGTCTGTGCTCGCCTTCGAGCCGCGGACGGCGGAGGAAGAGGGCCTCGTCGCACGCACGTCGGTGGGCGAAACCTATTTTCTGGAGCTGAAGGACAAGCTCCTGGGGATAGCGGACAAGCCGATCCAGCCCGAACAGCGCGCGGCCGCGCGGCTCATGCCGCCGCTGCTGGCGCGTCCCGTGCCGCCATCGACGCCCGTGGACCCCGAAAAAGCGCCGCCCTTCGCGGCCGTGCCTGGCGTTTATGTCATTGACCGTTATCTGGAGCGCGAGGTGTGCCGGGTCAGCCTTGGCTTCGCCATGCTCGATGCGTCAGGCCGCTACGAAGCCCGGCTGCTCGACGGCTGCCATGACAGCGGCCTCCAGGTGTTCGATCCGGTCGCCTGGCGTTACGAGGCGGGCCGCCTCACTCTTCAGGCCCGGCGCGGCCACCAAGTGTCGCTCATCTCCGAGCGCGACGGTCAGTGGCGGCGCGACCCCGATGTCGGCACGACGCTGGTTCTGAGAAAAACGGAGCCGTAACCACCCTCTCCCGTGCGGGAGAGGGGCTCATGCTGCAAACCGCCCACCCAACTCATCCTCAATATGAATGCGGACGATATCTTCGAACGAGTCCTCCGCCACAAACCCAAGCTCACGCGCGCGGCGCGCGTCGAAGCGGCGTGGCCAGCCGGCGACGATGCGCTGGATCGTCGGGTCGGGCTCGCGACGGATGCGGTTGACCGCGTTGTCGCCCGCGACCTTGCGCAAGGCCTCGATCTGCCCGGCAACCGTCGCGGCGACACCCGGCATGGTCAGGTTGCGCCGGGCCCCAAGCCGCGTGGTGTCCATCGTGGCGGCGTGGATCAGGAAGCCGACAGCCGCGCGCGGCGAGGCGTGCCAGTGCATCACGTCGTCCGGCACCGGCAGCACGGCTTCCTGGCCGTTCAGCGGCTCGCGGATGATGCTGGAGAAGAAGCCGGACGCAGCCTTATTGGGTTTTCCGGGCCGCACGCAAATGGTGGGCAGCCTGATGCCGACGCCATCGAAAAAGCCGCGTCGGCTGTAATCGGAGAGCAGCAGTTCGCCGATCGCCTTTTGCGTGCCGTAGCTGGTCAGCGGCGCGGTCAGGAACTCGTCGCCGATGGCGTCCGGGAACGGCGCGCCGAACACGGCGATGGACGAGGTGAAGATCAGGCGGGGCATGTAGCCGTCGCCGGTCCGGCGCACGGCCTCGAACAGCCGGCGCGTGCCGTCGAGGTTGATGCGGTAGCCCTTGTCGAAATCGGCCTCGGCCTCGGCGGAGACGATGGCAGCGAGGTGGAACATCACGTCCGGCCGCTCGGCCACGAGCTTTTCCGCCTCGCCCGGAGCTGAAAAGTCGCCGACGGCGGCTTTCATTGGAAACGGGCAATCCCGGCAGGCGGCGACCGCCTCGGGCTCGACGACATCCGCCGCCGTCAGGTGCGCGATAGCGCGGCCGCCCAGGCCGCCGTCGCGGGCGAGCCGTTCGATGAGCTTGCGGCCGACCATGCCGGCCGCGCCGAGGACGAGAACACGCATGGAAGCCTCCGTTACAGCGTCCAGCCGCCGTCGACGATGAGCAGGGTGCCGGTCGTGAAGGCGCTCTCGTCGGAGGCGAGGTAGAGGGCGGCAGAGGCGATCTCCTCCGCCGTGCCGAGCCGACCCATCGGCTGACGCGACACGAACATCGTGCGCGCCTCGTCCTCCGACTTGCCCGATGACGCGGCGAGCGCCGCGATGCGCTCGTCGAGCGAAGGCGATTGGATCGTGCCGGGACAGATGGCGTTGCAGCGCACGCCCCTGGTGATGAAATCGATCGCCACGGCTTTGGTGAGTCCGATCACCGCCGCTTTGGTAGCGCCGTAAACGTAGCGGTTCGGCGCGGCTTTGATCGAGGACGCGCCGGAGGAAATGTTGACGATCGACCCGCCGCGCCGCTCCAGCATGCCGGGCAAGAAAGCCTTAATGGTCCGGTGCATGGACTTGACGTTCAGATCGAACGAGAAGTCCCAATCCTGTTCGGAGCACTCGAGCACCGTGCCGTGGTGGACGAAGCCGGCGGCGTTCACGAGCACATCGATGGGGCCGATCTCGCGGGCGAGCCCCGCGACGGCTTCGGTCGAGCGCGCATCGAGCGGGCGGCGCTCCGCCCCGTTCAGGCCTTCAAGCCTGGTTTGATCGAGATCGGTGGCCCAGACGGCTGCACCCTCGCGCAAAAAGCCTTCAGCAATGGCGCGCCCGATCCCCTGCCCCGCCGCGGTCACAACCACGATCTTGCCGTCCAAACGCCCGCCCATCGCATCCTCCGTTCAGTCGAGTAACTCAATCATGGACGCGCATGAGCCCGGATTCAAACAGGCCTGCGGAGCGGCGTCCTTTGTCGTCCGGCCGCGTCGAAGTTGCCTGGATCGAGCCAGCCCTTGAGCGCCTGCTTGCGCGCCGGCCACTCGCGGTCGAGCATCGAGAACCAGGCCGTGTCGCGGTTCTCGCCTTTGACGATCATGTGCTGCCGAAACACGCCCTCGAGGGTGAAGCCAAAGCGCAGCGCAGCACGCTTCGAGGGCTCGTTGCGGTCGTCGCATTTCCACTCGAAGCGCCGGTAGCCAAGATCGTCGAAGACATGACGCGCCAGCAGGTAGATGGCCTCGGTCGCCGCGCGCGTGCGGGCGAGACGCGGCCCGAACAGGATGTGCCCGACCTCGATGACGCCGTTGGCGGCGTCGATGCGCATGAGCGCGAGCCGCCCCCCGGCGCGGCCCGTAGCGGGATCGACCGCGGCGAAGAACAGCGGATCCTCGCAGGCGGCCGCCTTGGCGAGCCAGGTGTCAGAGGAGGCTCGGTCCGGAAAGGGATGCTCCCAAAGATAGCGCCAGAGTTGTTCGGCTTCGGGACCGGCGCCCGCCGCGAAGAGATCGTCGCCATGGCGTGCCGGATCGAGCGGTTCGAGGCGAACGTAACGACCGTCAAGGATCCGGCGCTCGGGGCGTAATCGTGGCCCCCGGCAAGAGAGGTCGGTCACGACGCTCAATGATTGTCCCGCGGCACCCGAAGGTCTGCGCCACCTTCTGGTACTTCACCGCCGGTTTCAGCACCATGCCCTCGGACAGCTGGTCGACCATCGCGCGCTGGATCTCCTGCCAGGGCGTCTGGCTCGCCGGATAGGGATAGCCGCCGCGGGCCTCGAGGTCGTCGCGGCGGCGCGCAAGCTCCTCGTCCGACAGCAGGATATCGGCCGTGCGCTTGTTGAGGTCGATGCGGACGCGGTCGCCGGTCTGCAGGAGCGCGAGCCCGCCGCCCGCCGCCGCCTCCGGCGAGGCGTTGAGGATCGAGGGCGTGCCCGAGGTGCCGGACTGGCGGCCGTCGCCGATGCAGGGCAGCGAATGCACGCCGCGCCGGATGAGCGCGCCGGGCGGCTGCATGTTCACGACCTCGGCGGCGCCCGGATAGCCGATCGGCCCGGCGCCGCGCATGATCAGGATCGTGTGCTCGTCGATGTCGAGCGACGGGTCGTCGATGCGGTGGTGGTAGTCCTCCGGCCCGTCGAACACGACGACCGGGCCCTCGAAGGCGTTCGGGTCGTCCGGATTGTCGAGATAGCGCTCCTGGAACTCCGCGGCTGATCACGCTGGTCTTCATGATCGCCGAGTCGAACAGCGTGCCCTTCAGGTTCAGGAATCCGGCCTTCTCCTTCAGCGGCTGCTCGTAGGCCCGGATCACCTCGCGGTCCCAGGTGAACTTGCCGCGGCAGTTCTCGCCGATGGTGCGTGCCGTTCACGGTGAGCGCAGCCCTCGTGGATTTTTCCGGCGTCGATCAGCTCGGCGATCACCGCCGGCAGTCCGCCGGCCCGGAAATATTCCTCGCCGAGATAGAAGCCCGCCGGCTGCATGTTGACGAGCAGCGGCATGTCGAAGCCGATCCTCTCCCAATCGTCGCAGTCGAGCTTGACGCCGATGTGCTTGGCGATGGCGTTGATGTGGATCGGCGCGTTGGTCGAGCCGCCGATGGCCGCGTTCGCCACGATGACGTTCTCGAACGCCTCGCGGGTCATGATGTCGGAGGGCTTCAGATCCTCCCACACCATGTCGACGATGCGCTTGCCGGTCTCATAGGCCATCTGCCCGCGCTCGCGATACGGCGCCGGGATCGCGGCCGAGCCGGGCAGCGACATGCCGAGCGCCTCGGCGAGCGCGTTCATGGTCGAGGCCGTGCCCATGGTGTTGCAGTGGCCGACCGAGGGCGCCGAGGAGGCCGACGATGTCGATGAACTGCTGGTAGTCGATGTCGCCGGCGGCGTGGCGCTCGCGCGCCTTCCAGACGACGGTGCCGGAGCCGGTGCGCTCGCCCTGGCTCCAGCCGTTGAGCATCGGGCCGACATTGAGCGAGATCGCCGGGATGTTGACGGTCGCCGCCGCCATCAGGCAGGCCGGCATGGTCTTGTCGCAGCCGGTCAGCAGCACGACGCCGTCGAGCGGAGTAGCCGTAGAGCACCTCGACGAGCTGACAGATAGGCAAGGTTGCGGTCGAGGCAGGCGGTCGGCCGCTTGCCGGTCTCCTGGATCGGATGGCACGGGAACTCGAAGCGAGACGCCGCCCGCCGCCGTGATGCCTCGCGCACGCGCTTCGCGAGTTCAAGGTGGTGGCGGTTGCAGGGCGAGAGGTCGGAGCCGGTCTGGGCGACGCCGATGATCGGCTTGCCCGATTGCAGCTCCTTGCGCGGTCAGGCCGAAATTGAGGTAGCGCTCGAGATAGAGCGCCGTCATGCCCGGGATTGTCCGGGATTGTCGAACCAGAGGCGCGAGCGAAGGTTTTTGGGGTCGATCCGGTGCGGCCTGTTCGCCATGTTTTTCGCTCCCTGAGCGCAGCGCGAGAAGGGTGGCGCCGCCTTGCCGTTCTGAGACGAAGTGTGGACCTGTCGAAGGTGGGAAATCAACAGCGTGCGTAACCGGATCGCATGCGAAAAGGCGTAGCCGGTGGTCGAGCCCGCCCTCGCCGAAAGCTTCTCTCTATGCTACATAACTTGCATTGAAGCATATGCTTCCGAAAGGGGCATGAAGCATGGCCATCACGCTTCGGAATAAAAGGGTTGAGAAGGACATCCGCGAGATCGGTCGTCACACGGGCGAAGGTCCGTCTGCCGTCATCACCAGCGCCGTAAGCGCCTATCGCGAGCGGATCGAGGCCGAGCGCAAGCAGCGCAAAGCGGAGCGGCTTGCGCGAATCCGCGCCTTTACGAGCACTCTCCCGGTGTTCACTGACGAGGAGCGCGCGGCCATGTGGAAGGAGTTGGATGGTCTTTATGACTACCTCTATGAGGATGAGGAGGGGAGCAAGAACGCGGACGGGAAACACGAGACCGACGCATGATCGTGGTCGATACGTCGGCCGCTTGCGCCATCCTCTTCGGTGAGCCCGACCGAGCTCTCTTCGAAGACATTTTATCGGATGATGACTGCTTTATGCCGGTCTCCTGCTTGGTCGAGACGGCCATTGCTTGGCGTCATCGGGGCCGCGGTCGCGATGTCGTAGAAGGCTTGGTTGCTGCACTCGGGCTGACGCTGCTGCCGTCCGATGCCGTCCAAGCTCGCCTTGCCGTGGAGGCCGACCGACGATACGGGCGCGGTACAGGCCACCCGGCCCGGCTCAACTTCGGCGACTGCCTCGCCTACGCGGCTGCTGTCGCCCATGACGCCCCGCTCCTGTTCAAAGGCGACGATTTTGGCCATACCGATGTGAAGCGCGCCGCCTGAGCGCCGCATCAGGGAGCCACGCCCATGCTGTCCGTCGTGCCCGCCTTTTCGCGCATCGGCGAGGAGAACGCCTTTGCCGTGCTGGCGCGGGCCACCGAACTGCAGCGCCAGGGCCGCGACATCATCAATCTCGGCATCGGCCAGCCCGATTTCCGAACGCCGCCGCACATCGTCGAGGCCGCCGTCAAGGCGCTGCGCGACGGCCAGCACGGCTATACGCCGGCGACCGGCATCTGCGCCGCTGCGCGAGGCGGTCGGCGGCGCGATCTGCACCGGCGCTCGGCGTCGAGGTCTCGCCTGACAGCGTCATGATCGTGCCGGGCGGCAAGGTGACCATGTTCGCGGCGATCATGATGTTCGGCGAGCCCGGCGCCGAAATCCTCTATCCCGACCCCGGCTTTCCGATCTATCGCTCGATGATCGAGTTCACGGGCGCGACGCCGGTTCCGGTGCCGATGCGGGAAGAAAATGGCTTCGCCTTCTCGGCCGAGGAGACGCTTATCGCTGATCACGCCCGAGACGCGGCTGCTCATCCTCAATTCCCCCGCCAACCCGACCGGCGGCGTCACGCCGAAAGCAGAGATCGACAAGCTCGTCGCGGGCCTGGCGCGCATCCCGAACGTGGCGATTCTGTCGGATGAGATCTACGGGACCGATGACCTATGACGGCGAGGCGCACGCTCGCTGCTTGCGTTATCCGGAGATCCGCGACCGGCTGATCCTGCTCGACGGCTGGTCCAAGACCTACGCGATGACGGGGTGGCGGCTCGGCTGGTCGGTCTGGCCAAAGCCGCTCTACGACGAGGCGCGCAAGCTCGCCGTCAACTCCTATTCCTGCGTCAACGCGGCGGCGCAATTCGCCGGGATCGCGGCGCTCAACGGGCCGCAGGACTGCGGTCGCGAAGATGCGCGCGGCGTTCGACCGGCGGCGCAAGATCGTGGTCGAGGGCCTCAACCGACTGCCGGGCGTGTCCTGCATCGTACGCCGAAGGGCGCGTTCTACGCCTTTCCCAACATCTCCCGCACCGGCTGGAAGGCAAAGCCGCTCGCCTCGGCGCTGCTGGAGGACGCCGGCGTGCGCGTCGATCGGCGGTCCGGATTTCGGTGTCCACGGCGAAGGTTATCTGCGTCTGTCCTACGCCAACTCGGCCGAAAACATTTTAAGGGCGCTGGAGCGAATGAGGGCGTTTCTGCAGGCGCAAGGACCCGCATAGGGTAAGCGTCATCCCGGGGCGCGCGGAGCGCGAACCGGGATCGTGTGCAGAAAGGGCGCTCTTCGGCTTGCGATCCCGGATCACGCCCACGGCGCGTCCGGGATGACAACATCATTAGCCCGCCACCTTAACCCCCGACGCCGTATCATCGATGTGCGCCCGCAATCGCGGGTCGAGGTCGAGCGCCTCCGCCAGTCGGCGCAGGAACTCGCGCTCCTGGAGCGTGTCGGGGTCGATGGCGAGGCGGGCCGCGGCATAGACCTGCGCCGCCTTCTCGGGCGTCTGCACCCGGTCGGCGATGTCGTCCACCGTCAAGGGCGCGGCGATCTCGCCGTCGAGCCAGCGCGCGGCATCCGGGCTGAGCCCAGCGCGGCTGACTGCATCGACGATGCGCGCGCGCTCGGCGGGGTCGACTTGGCCGTCGGCCGTGGCGGCGGCCACCATCGTGCGCAAGTAGAGGACCGCATCGTCATCGGTTGCGGAGGCTGGGTCGAAGGCGGCTGGATTGAAGTCTGGCGGAGACGGCAGAGCCTTCGCCGGAGCCGCCACGGCGGCAGGTTGCGGCGCGGACGCCAGATCGGGCGCGCCCATGTCGAGGAGCGGGCGACCGGCCTGATGGTTCTGAAAAGCCTTATAGGCGAGCCCACCGATCAGCGCGAGGCCGCCGAGCCCCGCGAGGTTTCCTGCCACGCCCCGCGCTTGGCGCGAGGTCAGCAACAGGCCTGCGAGCCCTGCAACGGCCGCCTGCGCAGCGCCGGGGTTCTGGCTCACGACATCTTTGGCCTTCTGCACGAGTTCGCCCGTGGACTGTACGCCCGCAGCCTTGGCGACCGCCTGATCGACCCCAGCGCCGAGATTGCCGGTTCCCTGGTTGAGTTGGCGCGCCGCATCGCCCAGCCCCTCGGCCGCCTGCCCGAAAACCTGCCGGGCCGTGGCCCCAATCCCGGTCTGACGCACGCTCTCCAGCGCTTGGCCGATAAGCCGGCTCACGTCCTCGACGCCCTGCGGTCGCTGCGATCCGCCCTGCGCTGAACCGCCCACCAAAGCATCGAGCAACCGTTTGGCGTCGATCATGGCCTATCCTCCTCGCCTGAACTCGTCTCAGGGACACAACGAGGTTCGACCCAACTCAGTTCAAGGCGGAAGGCGCGCAGACCGGCCCAAAAGAAAAATGCCCGGCGCAGGCCGGGCATTCTCACGGGAGCGAATCCAAACGGTCACTGCACCAAGCGCGGCCCGCCCATCGCGGGCTTTTCATTCTCGCCCAGGATGCCGAGGCGGCGCGCCACCTCCGAATAGGCCTCGATGAGGCCGCCGAGGTCGCGGCGGAAGCGGTCCTTGTCCATCTTGTCGTTTGACTTGATGTCCCACAGCCGGCACGAATCGGGTGAGATCTCGTCGGCGACGACGATGCGCATCATGTCGCCTTCCCAGAGCCGGCCCGTCTCCATCTTGAAGTCGATGAGGCGGATGCCGACGCCGAGAAAGAGGCCGGAGAGGAAGTCGTTGACCCGGATGGCGAGCGCCATGATGTCGTCGATCTCCTGCGGCGTCGCCCAGCCGAAGGCGGTGATGTGCTCCTCCGACACCATCGGGTCGTTGAGGGCGTCGTTCTTGTAATAGAATTCGATGATCGAGCGCGGCAGTTGCGTGCCCTCCTCGATGCCGAGGCGCTGCGCCAACGAGCCCGCGGCGACGTTGCGCACCACCACTTCGAGCGGGATAATCTCCACTTCGCGGATCAGCTGCTCGCGCATATTGAGGCGGCGGATGAAGTGGGTCGGCACCCCGATGTCGTTGAGGTGCTGGAACACGAACTCCGAGATGCGGTTGTTGAGCACGCCCTTGCCGTCGATCACCTCGTGCTTCTTGGCGTTGAAGGCGGTGGCGTCATCCTTGAAGTGCTGGATCAGCGTACCCGGCTCCGGCCCTTCATAGAGGACCTTCGCCTTGCCCTCGTAGATGCGACGGCGGCGGTTCATAGGCGTGTACCGTGGTTTGAGAAAGTCCATGGGTGGGCCGTGGCTCCAACTGAAGTAAGGTCCGCGGCTGAAGGCGGGCGCGGTCGAGAAAACCGGGAATGCCCGGCCGCCCGCAGGCGCGCAACTTAGCCGATCGTCCGATCCAGCACAACTTTTGGCCGAACCGCTTCAAGCGGACGGGCCCCATGCGCTGACGAAAGCGACGAATCCAAGGCGATACGTAAGGCGACGCTAAGACTGGCGTCCGTTCTGCCTGCCCTTTATATCGGGAGCATCCGCAGAATTTGAAAGAGACTGTGCCTATGACGACCTTCGACGATCGCGAGGCCGCCTTCGAGAATAAGTTCGCGCACGACGAGGAGTTGCGCTTCAAGGCGATCGCCCGGCGCAACAAGCTTTTAGGGCTGTGGGCGGCGCAGCGGCTCGGCAAAACCGGCGCGGAGGCGGAGGCTTATGCGAAAAGCGTGGTGCTGGCCGACTTCCAGACGGCGGGCGACGACGACGTGCTGGACAAGGTGCGCGGCGACCTCGAGGGCGCCGGCGTCGAGAGCGCCTCCCAGGCCGAGATCCGCGCCCAGATGGACACGCTCATGGCGCAGGCGACGCAGGAGATCATGGCGGGGCGGTGAAGCCCAGCCGTTTCAGGCTCACGTCTTTGGATACGGCAATCCGAAGGCGCGGGCCAAAAACAGGCCGCCGTGCGTTAGGCCGCCGCCGTCGATGCCGTGGCCGACGCCGAGCGACAGGTGCCACTCGCAGGGCACGTCAGCCCCCGCGAGCGCCTCGGCCGACAAGAATAGCGCCTCGAGCGGGATGAGATCGTCCCGGTCGCCGTGCACGAGCAAGATCGGTGGTTTTGCGCGCACGCCCGCCTTGAGGCTTGCCGGGTCTTTCCCCTCCTCCAGCACCAGGAGGCCGGAGTAGCCGACGATGGCGGCGAGCGCCTGCGGGCGGCGCAGGCCGACGTGCAGCGCCATCATGGCGCCCTGGCTGAAGCCGACGAGCGCCAGCTTCGAGGCCGGCAGGCCGTGCTGCGCCAGTTCAGCGTCGAGCAGCGCATTGAGCGTCGGACCGGCGTGGTTGACCCCGCGCCAGCGTTCGTGCGGATCGCGGAAGGTCAGCGGAAACCATTGCCGGCCCATCGATTGGGGTACGATCTCGGGCGCGTTCGGTGCGAAGAACGCCGTGTCGGGCAGCCAGGCCTGCCACTGCCGGCCGATCTCGATGAGGTCGTTGCCGTCGGCGCCGTAGCCGTGCAGGAACACGACGAGCCGCTTGGTCTGGCCCGAGCGCGGCGCAAGCCGCGGGCCGGTTAATGATGGGGGCATCGGCTTCCGTCCTGCCCGGTCTTTGCGGCCGAGTCGATTCTTGGGTGCGGGTCAAGCCCGTGAATGGCCGGGACTTCTCTCTGGATCAAGTCCAGGGACGGCGGCTCCCCTAGGCCCAAACCGGAACGGCGGGCCTCAAGGTCCGCTCCAGAACGACGGCAATCTGTAGAGCTTCGGCCCGCCATGCGCGAAACGGGATCACTCAGGATTCTAATAGCACGCGCAGCTTCTCGGCCAGTTCCGATGCACGGTAGGGCTTGTGGATGAAGTGGAACTCGTCCAGCGCGCCCTCCACGTCGGCGTAGCCGGAGGTCAGGATCACGTCGATCGCCGGCCACTCCCGCCGCACCAGGCGGGCGAGGTCGATGCCATTGAGGTCGCCTGGCATTCTGATATCGCTGAGCAGCAGGCGCACCCCGTCGCCGCGCTTCAGCATGGCGGCCGCCGCGTCGCCGGTCTCGGCCTCCCGGACCTGAAACCCGAGCGTTTCGAGCGTGGCGACGGCCACCTGCCGCACCTCCGGGTCGTCCTCGACGACGAGAATCGTCTCGCCCTCGCCGAAGGCGGGCGTCAAGGCCTCACGCTCGTCCCGGCCCGGCTCGCCGTCGGCTCGACGCTCGGCGCGCGGGAAAAACATGCAAATGCTGGTGCCCTGGCCGGGCATGCTGTCGATTTCGACGCGGCCTTGCGACTGCTGCACGAAGCCGTAAACCATGCTCAGCCCGAGGCCCGTGCCCTTGCCGCTCTCCTTTGTGGTGAAGAACGGCTCGAACACGCGCTCGCGCACGGACGGCGGCATGCCGACGCCCGTGTCGGCGACCGAGACAAGGACGCAATCGCCCACCGGCCCGCCGGAGGACGGCGGCTCGTCAAACGTCCGGTTTTCGACCGCGATGGCGAGCGTTCCGCCCTCCGGCATGGCGTCGCGGGCGTTGACCGCCAGGTTGAGCAGCGCCGCCTCGAACTGCGCGCAATCGACCTCAACCGGCCAGACATCCTCCTCCATGCGCAGCTGCACGTCGATGCGTTCGCCGAGCGTGCGCCGCAGAAGCTCCAGAAACCCCGGCATGAGGTCCTGCAACCGCACGACGCTGGCCTGCACCGGCTGCCGGCGGGAGAAGGCGAGAAGGCGATTGGTGAGATCGGCGCAACGCTGCGCGCCCTCGATCGCCAGGCGAACGCGCCGCTTCGCCTTGTCGTCCTCGGCCCGGAGCGTGTTGCGCAGGAGATCGAGGTTGCCGATCACCACGCTCAGCATGTTGTTGAAATCGTGCGCGACGCCGCCTGTTAGGCGCCCGATCGCTTCGAGCTTGCTCGCATGGAGCAGTTGCTGTTCCAGCATGCGCCGCTCGGTGACATCGAACATCGTCCCGAAAATCTCGCGCGCGCGGCCCTCTTCCTCGGGCGAGAGCACGCCCTGGTCAAGAAAATACCGATAGTGCCCGTCGGCGCACTGCCAGCGGTATTCACAAGCATACGATCCGGTTTCAAGAGCCGATTCAAGTTCCTTGTAGACGCCCTCAACGTCCTCGGGGTGGATTCGGCTCGCGCCGAACGCGGAGTCGCCGGTGAAGTGTTCCGCCGGAAAGCCGGTGAGCCGCTCGACGTTGTCGCTGACGAAAAGAGCCGGGAACGGCGCCTCGACGCCTCGCGACGTGACCACGATCGGAAGCGAGCGCAGGATCATTTCCTGCCTCTCTTGAGCCCGACGCAACGCCCGCTCCGCCTTGAGCTTCTCGTTTCGAACTCGCAGGTTCTCGATGAGAAGCCGGCGCTCCTCCTCGCCCTGGCGGCGGATTTCCTCGGTCTTGCGGTAGAGATCGACGAAGACGTCCACCTTCGATTTGAGAACCAGCGGCTCGATGGGCTTGAAGACGTAATCCACGGCTCCCGCCGTGTAGCCGCGGAAAACGTGCAGTTCGTCCTTGTTGTAGGCGGTGAGAAAGATGATCGGCACGCGCGACGAGCGTGGCCGCCCGCGCACCATCGCGGCGAGCTCGTAGCCGTCGATGCGGGGCATCTGCACGTCGAGAAGCATGACGGCGAAATCGTCCTTCAGGACGTGGCGCAGCGCGGACTCGCCCGAGTCCGCGGTCACGATCTCCAACCCCGGCGCGCGCAGCATCTCCGCGACGGCCAGGAGGTTGCGGGCGTCGTCGTCAACGACGAGGATCTTCGCCTTCACAAGCTCCGGGCCGGCGACGCGTGCGCCGGGGCTTGAGGCCCCCGGCGGCGGGGCCGCCGATTCGACGGGCTCGGTCGTGGAGCCCATCATGCCTCCAGGGCTCCGTTGCCGGGGCGTCTGACGTGCTCCCCGGATCCGCCGTTGACGGCGCGTCCGAGTTGGACCCGCAGGACGGCGAGGAGTTGGTCAAGGTCCACGGGCTTGGAGACGTAGTCGGACGCACCCGCCTCCAGACACTTTTCGCGGTCGCCCACCATGGCCTTCGCGGTGACGGCGATCAGCGGCAGATGGGCGTGCGCTGGGTCCCGGCGGATTTCCTGCATAGTCTCGTAGCCGTCCATCTCGGGCATCATCACGTCGACGAGCACCGCGTCAACACCGGGCTCGCTATTCAGGCGCACGATGCCCTCGCGGCCGTTTTCGGCGAAAACGACCTCCATCCCGTGCTGCTCCAGCGCGCTGGTCAGCGAGAAGATGTTGCGCACGTCATCATCGACGATGAGCACCTTTCGGCCTTGGAGCGCAGCATCGTCCTTGCGCGGAACGATGATCTGCTTGTCCTCCGGGATGTGCGTCATCGTCCGATGCAGGAACAGGGCCGTTTCCTCGAGGAGCTTTTCGGAGGAGTCGACGTCCTTGACGATGACCGTCGAGGCGATGCTCTGAAGGCGCTGTTCCTGCTCTTTCGTCAGGTCCTGGCCCGTGTAGACCACCACCGGTAGGTCCGCGCCGCTGGGCGCACGCCGGATGCGCTCGATCAGTTCCGCGCCGGGCAGGTCCGGCAGGCCAAGATCGACGATCACGCAATCGAAGCGGCGGGTTTCGATCGCGTCCAGCGCCGCATTGGCCGTGCCCACCGCCGTCACATCGACATCCTTGCTGCCGATCAGCGCGGCGATGCTCATGCGTTGCGCATCGTCGTCCTCGACCACCAGAAGGTTCTTGACCGGCCGATTGACGAAATCCTTGGTCCGCGCCAGCGCCTCAAGCAGCGCATCGCGGTCGACCGGCTTTTCGAGGAAGCCGAAGGCGCCGGCCCGCAAGCCGCGCCGCTTCTGGTCGTCGATCGAAACGACGTGGATCGGCACGTGGCGGGTGCGCGGATCGTGCTTGAGAAGATCGAGCAGCGCCCAGCCGTCCATATCGGGCAGGCCGATGTCGAGCGTGATCGCCTGCGGCTTGTAGCGGTGCGCCAGCGCGAGCGCCGTCGCGCCGTCATGCGCGATCAATCCCTTGAAACCCTCCTCGCGCGCCAATTCCAGCAGGACCGAGGCGAACATCGCGTCGTCCTCGATGATGAGCACGACACGGTCGCCGGGCACGATGGCGTTCCGATCGTCCGACGAGGCGGAGAGCGCCATCGGGGCCGATGGACGGCTGATCGACGCGCCCGAGTTGTCTCCGTTCGGGACCGCTGCGCGGGCCGACGAGGTCTGGACCGGCGAAAGCGGCTCCAACGGCAGGAACAGCGTGAAGGTCGAGCCCCGGCCGGGCTGGCTCGACAGCACGATCTCACCGCCCAGAAGGCGCGCGATCTCGCGGCTGATCGCGAGCCCGAGCCCCGTGCCGCCGTACTTGCGGCTGGTGGTGCCGTCGGCCTGCTGGAACGCCTCGAAGATGATGCGCTGCTTGTCCTCCGGGATGCCGATGCCGGTGTCCGCGACCGAACAGGCGATCCAGTTGCTGCCGGACCGGAGCGGCGATCCCTCGGCCGAAGCGAGTTTCAGGGTGACGCCGCCCGTTTCCGTAAACTTGAAGGCGTTCGACAAGAGATTGCGCAGCACCTGGCTCAAGCGCTTCGCATCGGTGCGCATTCTCGCGGGCAGCTTCGGATCGACCTCGACGATGAAGCTGAGGCCCCGCTCCTCCGCGACCTGCCGGAACGTGCGATCCATGTTGTCGGCGAGGCTCTTGAACGACACATCGCCGACTTCGAGGGTCACGGTGCCGGACTCGATCTTCGAGAGATCGAGGATGTCGTTGATCAACGACAGGAGATCCGAGCCGGCGGCGTGAATGGTTTTCGCAAACTCGCGCTGCTTGTCGCTGAGGTTCCCGTCGGGGTTGTCGGTCAGGAGCTTCGACAGGATCAACAGACTGTTGAGCGGCGTGCGCAGCTCGTGGCTCATGTTGGCCAGGAACTGCGACTTGTAGCGCGAGGTGAGTTGGAGTTGCTCGGCCTTCTCCTCCAGCGCCGTCTTGGCGACAGAGACCTCGCGGTTCTTGGTTTCGACCTCCCGCTTCTGGACTTCGAGCAGCCGGGCCTTTTCCTCCAGCTCCTCGTTGGTCTGCTGCAAGGTCTCCTGCTGGTTCCGGAGCAGTTCCTCGGAATGCCGGAGCGACGCCGCCTGTTGCTCCAGGCGGTCGTTGGTTTTCTTCAGCTCCTCTTGCTGGCTTTGCAGTTCCGTGGTGAGAAGCTGCGACTGCTTCAGCAAGCCTTCCGTGCGCATGTTGGCGGCGATCGTATTGAGCACGATCCCGATCGACTCCGTGAGCTGGTCGAGGAACGACTGGTGCGTCTCAGAGAAGCGGCTGAACGAAGCCAATTCGATGACGGCCTTCACCTCCTGCTCGAACAGCACCGGGAGCACGATGATGTTGAGGGGTGCGGCCTCGCCCAGCGCCGAGCCGATGGTGACGTAGTCGCCCGGCACGTTGGTCAGCAGGATGCGTTTCTTCTCGTAGGCGCACTGGCCGACGAGCCCCTGCCGCAGCCGGAAGCGGTTCGACAGGTTCTTGCGCTCGGTGAAGGCGTAAGACGCCACGAGGTCGAGCACCGGCTCGCCGCCGTCGTTCTCGATCATGTAGAAGACGCCGCGCTGCGCGCTCACGAGGGGCGCGATCTCGGAGAGGATCAGGTTCGACACCGTCGCGAGGTCGCGCTCGCCCTGCAGCATGCGCGTGAACTTGGCGAGGTTGGTCTTGAGCCAGTCCTGCTCCGCGTTCTTCAACGTCTGATCCTTGAGGTTGCGGATCATCTCATTGATGTTGTCCTTGAGCGAGGCCACCTCGCCCGAGGCTTCGACGGTGATCGACCGCGTCAAGTCGCCCTTGGTCACGGCGGTCGCCACGTCGGCGATGGCGCGGACCTGGGTGGTCAGGTTGGCGGCGAGCTGGTTCACGTTGTCGGTAAGGTCGCGCCACAGGCCGGCGGCGCCCGGCACGCGGGCCTGCCCGCCGAGCTTGCCCTCGACGCCCACCTCGCGGGCCACGTTCGTGACCTGATCGGCGAAGGTGGCGAGCGTGTCGATCATCCCGTTGATCGTGTCGGCGAGCGCCGCGATCTCGCCCTTGGCGTCCACGGTGAGCTTGCGCTTGAGGTCGCCGAGCGCGACCGCCGTCACGATGCTGGCGATGCCGCGCACTTGGCCGGTGAGGTTGTTGGCCATCATGTTGACGTTGTCGGTCAGGTCCTTCCAGGTGCCGGCGACGCCCTTGACCTGCGCCTGGCCGCCGAGCTTGCCTTCCGAGCCGACCTCGCGCGCCACCCGCGTCACCTCCGAGGCGAAGCGAGTTGAGCTGGTCCACCATGGTGTTGATGGTGGACTTCAGCTCCAGAATCTCGCCCCGGACATCGACGGTGATCTTCTTCGACAAATCGCCGTTGGCGACCGCCGTCGTGACCTCGGCGATGTTGCGCACCTGGCCGGTGAGGTTGTTGGCCATCATATTGACGTTGTCGGTCAGGTCCTTCCAGGTGCCGGCGACGCCCTTGACCTGGGCTTGTCCGCCGAGCTTGCCCTCGATGCCGACCTCGCGCGCCACGCGCGATCACCTCCGAGGCGAAGGAGTTGAGCTGGTCCACCATGGTGTTGATGGTGTTCTTCAGTTCAAGAATTTCGCCTTCGACCGCGACCGTGATTTTTCGTGACAGGTCGCCGTTGGCGACGGCCGTGGTCACGTCGGCGATGTTGCGGACCTGACCGGTCAGGTTCGCCGCCATCATGTTGACGTTGTCGGTGAGACCCTTCCAAACGCCGCCGACCCCGCGAACCTGCGCTTGGCCCCCGAGCTTGCCTTCCGTGCCGACCTCGCGCGCCACGCGCGTCACCTCGCCCGCGAAGGAGTTGAGCTGGTCCACCATGGTGTTGATGGTGGATTTCAGCTCCAGAATCTCGCCCCGGACATCGACGGTGATTTTCTTCGACAAATCGCCGTTGGCGACGGCGGTGGTGACTTCGGCGATGTTGCGGACCTGACCCGTGAGGTTCGCCGCCATGAGGTTCACGTTGTCGGTCAGATCCTTCCAGGTGCCGGCGACGCCCTCGACACGGGCCTGACCGCCGAGCTTGCCCTCAGACCCCACCTCGCGCGCCACTCGCGTGACCTCGCCCGCGAAGGAGTTGAGCTGGTCCACCATGGTGTTGATGGTGTTCTTCAGCTCGAGGATTTCGCCCCGAACGTCGACGGTGATTTTTTTCGACAAATCGCCGTTGGCGACCGCGGTCGTGACCTCAGCGATGTTGCGCACCTGACCCGTGAGGTTTGCGGCCATGAGGTTCACGTTATTGGTCAGATCGGCCCAGGTGCCGGCGACGCCCTTGACCTGCGCCTGGCCGCCGAGCTTTCCTTCCGAGCCCACCTCGCGCGCCACGCGCGTCACCTCCGAGGCGAAGGAGTTGAGCTGGTCCACCATGGTGTTGATGGTGGACTTCAGCTCCAGAATCTCGCCCCGGACATCGACGGTGATTTTCTTCGACAAATCGCCGTTGGCGACCGCCGTCGTGACCTCGGCGATGTTGCGGACCTGACCCGTGAGGTTTGCCGCCATGAGGTTCACGTTGTCGGTCAGATCGGCCCAGGTGCCGGCGACGCCCTTGACCTGCGCCTGGCCGCCGAGCTTGCCTTCCGTGCCCACCTCGCGCGCCACCCGCGTCACCTCCGAGGCGAAGGAGTTGAGCTGGTCCACCATGGTGTTGATGGTGTTCTTCAACTCAAGAATTTCCCCGCGCACTTCGACCGTAATCTTTTTGGACAAGTCGCCGCGGGCGACGGCCGTCGTGACCTCGGCGATGTTGCGGACCTGGCCGGTCAAATTGCCGGCCATCATGTTCACGTTCTCGGTCAGATCTTTCCAGACGCCGCCGACGCCTTTCACCTGCGCCTGGCCGCCGAGCTTTCCTTCCGAGCCCACCTCGCGCGCCACGCGCGTCACCTCCGAGGCGAAGCTGTTGAGCTGGTCCACCATGGTGTTGATGGTGGACTTCAGCTCCAGCACCTCGCCTTTCACATCGACCGTGATTTTTTTCGACAGGTCGCCGTTGGCGACGGCGGTGGTGACCTCGGCGATGTTGCGGACCTGGCCGGTGAGGTTCGCGGCCATGAGGTTCACGTTGTCGGTCAGGTCCTTCCAGGTGCCGGCGACGCCCTTGACCTGCGCCTGGCCGCCGAGCTTGCCTTCCGAGCCCACCTCGCGCGCCACCCGCGTCACTTCCGAGGCGAAGGAGCCGAGCTGGCCCACCATCGTGTTGACGACCTTGCCGATGCGCAGGAACTCGCCCCGCAGCGGACGGCCCTCGATCTCAAGCTGCATGGTCTGGCCGAGGTCGCCCTTAGCCACCGCGCCGATCACGCGCGCGACTTCGGTCGTCGGCTGCACGAGGTCGCCGATCATGGCGTTCACGGAGTCGATGCAGGAGTTCCAAGCCCCGGTCGCGGCAGGGAGCTTCGCCCGCTCACCGATCTTGCCTTCCTTGCCCACCACGGTCGCGACCCGGTCGAGTTCGCGGGTCAAGGTCTCGTTTCGGCTGGCGATGTCGTTGAACGCCTCGGCGATCTCGCCCTCCACACCCGTCCAATCGAGAGGCAAGCGGGCGGAGAAGTCACCGTTTCGGAACGCACGCAAGGTTTTCAGCAGCAGCTTCGGATCGAGCTGCGCCGTGCCGGTCGCGGTCTGTGCCATCATATCCCCTGTTTGTGTTTGATTTTTTAGGCCGGCTCACCGAGCCTGGCTCCCCTGCGTTTTTGCCCGTGCGGGTCTGAGGTCTCCCGCCGAATCTTAAACCTTCTAAAACGCCACCAAACTCCTGAGGGTTCCGCTGGGAACGTCGCAGCTTGGCGATCAAAACGCCAAGGCGGTCGACTATGAACCGGCGTGAGGCCATCAGACGAGAGCGCATATCGTTCGCAACGTTGGCACGATTCGGGCAACGACGTGACGAACCATCCCCAAGGCAACGAGTCCGAGCCATGAAAGCATGCGGCATCGGTTGAACGGTTGCGGCCCGGGAGAAGATCATCTCGACCGCATCGATAGCGCGCTCGCTAGTTGATCGCTAGAGGCGCCTCCCGCACGGGCACGGCCGGATCAAGGATCAACCACGTGTCCGGCCACGAAGCACCCCCGTGTCGAAATCTTTCGGACAATGTTGGCGACTGCTGGAGTCGGGCGAGGTGTTCGCCGCCGTCCGAAACCTCGATGACCTTGCCCGCGAGCGCGCACGCTCGGCCCCGAGCAGCGTCACGATCTTCTGGCTTCTGGAGATCGTCGAGGACCGCTGCGGGCGCTGCGCTTCCTGATCACGAACCAGCTTCCGATGGATCGGCGGCATAGCGCGATCGGCGATCCGACGCCATTCTCGATCGCCTCGTTCACAACGCGCACCACACCCAGTTCAAAGGCGAGTCGCTGCGCGAGCAGCGCACGTTCGAGCGCGTCACCGCTTGACCAAACCCGTCCGAGAGGGAGAAATCACACCAGCCCAGCTCTGCCGACATCAATCGGAACAGGTGGCCGACATGGATCGGAAAACCCGGCCGGCCTCACCGGAACCCGCAGCCTTATCTCTGAGCGCCAGCCCGCTCGGGGTCAGGTCTTGCGTGCTCAGGTCTGTGCCCCGCAGGTTGGCATAGCCGAGGTTGGCCTTGGTCAGGTTGGCCTCGCTGAGGATCGCCCAGAACAGATCCGCTCCGCGCAGGTTCGCATAGCTCAGATCCGCTCCGCAAAGGTTCGCGTAGCCGAGGTCGGCCCCGCGCAGGTCCGCTTCCCGCAGGTCGGCCCCACACAGGTTCGCCCCGAACAGGGGGGCTCCCAAGAGGTCGGGGCGGACTTTCGGGTGCGCGCGGCGCCATTTGTTCCAAGCATCCACGCCCTGCTTGATCAGCGCTACATGCTTCTTGTTCGCCATGACTGTCCTCCCCTTGGTTATGAGTCGCCAACAACAGCCAAGCTAGAAGGGATGATGGTCAAAGCGTGGAGGGCGGGCGGCTTAAGCGTGGCCGTAACGGCCTCATCGGTGGCTTGGCCCTGACCGTTTTCACGGCCGGACCGCCAGCCGCCTTCGGCAGCACAGAGCGGGTTTGACGGGGCGCACGTCCTCTCTCGAAAAGCCTGCGCGGCCGGGGCGGGACGGAACAGGCCGGCGCTCCCGGTTCAGGAGATCCACGCCGCTTTTGTCGGCTTGCAAGGCTTCCTGCCTTGGGCGGCTTTTGGGCAAGCTCTTCGGCTAGCGCCGCCTCGGCGGCCTTTCGCCGTCCCAATCCGGGCCTCGAGCCGCCAGCGATCCTCGCGCCATTCCCTCCAATATATCCGGCCGCCTTCGGCGAGCGCCATGACCGTCAGGCCGCCGCCCTCGCCGCATGGATGAAGAGCGCTGTCGAGCCTTTATGCCCCGAACCCATCACTTGGACACATGTCATTGCGTCCCGGTGATGATGACAAGGTCGTTGCGGTGAACGCGGCCGAGGAGCGTCCGCGCCCGCTCCTCCAAAAGATCGCGGTCGACTTGGTCGCTGCGCAGGAGCGCAATGCGGCGGTCCCAATCTGACCGTTCGGTCTTGAGCGCCTCCAGGTCCTGCGAAATTTCGTAAATCTGAATTTTGAGCGCGCGCTTCGCTTCGAGGCCTCGGCTGCCGATGTTGGCGTGGTGCATGAAGTAGCCGACCACGGCCGCCGAGACGCCGTAGAGGGCGAGCGGGATCAGAAATTTGCGGGCTCTGTTCCGAACCACCATGCGACCGATCTTAGGGGCCGCATCGTTAAGGATGCGTTAGGGCGCAGCGGCGCCCAGCGCCTTGATGGCAGCCCGGCCGGCGTAGCGCGCCTGCGCCCCGAGCTCCTCCTCGATGCGGATGAGCTGGTTGTACTTCGCCATCCGGTCGGAGCGGGCGAGCGAGCCGGTCTTGATCTGCCCGCAGTTGGTCGCGACGGCGAGGTCGGCGATGGTCGCGTCCTCGGTCTCGCCCGAGCGGTGCGACATGACCGCCGTGTAGCCGGCGCGCTGCGCCATGTCGACGGCGGCCAGCGTCTCGGTCAGCGTGCCGATCTGGTTCACCTTGACCAGGATCGAGTTGGCCGACGCCCTTGGTCGATGCCCTCCGACAGGCGCGTCGACGTTGGTGACGAACAGGTCGTCGCCGACGAGCTGGCAGCTTGCCGCCGACGAGGTCGGTGAGCAGCCTTCCAGCCGTCCCAGTCGTCCTCGGCCATGCCGTCCTCGATGGAGACGATCGGGTAGTCGGTCGACGAGCTTGGCGAGGTACTCGGCCTGCTGCTCGCGGTCGCGAGTCTTGCCCTTCGCCCTCATAGCGATAGGCGCCGTCCTTGAAGAACTCGGTCGCGGCGCAATCGAGCGCCGAGCATCGATGTCCTCGCCCGGCTTGTAGCCGGCCGCCTCGATCGACTTGCATGATGAAGTCGAGCGCCGCCTCGGCCGAGGGCAGGTTCGGGGCGAAGCCGCCCTCGTCGCCGACATTGGTGTTGTGGCCGGCCTCCTTGAGCGCCTTCTTCAGCGTGTGGAACACCTCCGCGCCCATGCGCACCGCCTCGGCGAGCGTCGGCGCGCCGACCGGCATGATCATGAACTCCTGGAAGTCGATCGGGTTGTCGGCGTGCGCGCCGCCGTTGATGATGTTCATCATCGGCACCGGCAGGACCCGCGCCTGCGTGCCGCCGAGGTAGCGGTAGAGCGGCAGCGCCGCGGCCTCGGCGCGCCGCCTTGGCGACGGCGAGCGAGACGCCGAGGATCGCGTTGGCGCCGAGGCGGGCCTTGTTGGGCGTGCCGTCGAGCTCGATCATCGTCTCGTCGATGGCGATCTGGTCCTCGGCGTCCATGCCGCCGATGCGCGTCGAGGATCTCGCCGTTGACCGCCTCGACCGCCTTCAGCACGCCCTTGCCGCAGATACCGCGACTTGTCGCCGTCGCGCAGCTCGACCGCCTCGTGCGCGCCGGTCGAGGCGCCGGACGGCACCGCGGCGCGGCCGATCGAGCCGTCGTCGAGCATGACATCGACCTCGACGGTCGGATTGCCCCGGCTGTCGAGGATCTCGCGGGCGACGATGTCGACGATCGCGGTCATGCGAGCGGTTCCTCTCTGGCGTTGCAAGGCCGGGGCCGCGGCCTCACCTCATCGGCGCGGCTTATTGACCGAAACGGTTCTGCGGGCAAGGGAACGGCTTGGGCTCCTTTGATCCCGTCATCCCCGGATCACGCACTCCTATGACCGATACCCACCTCCAGCTCGGCCGCGCAGCCGCCCTGCCCCGCTCGCCCGAGAAGGCGCAGCTCGACCGCGTGCCGAACCCGCACCCCGACACGGACTACGTCGCCCGCTTCACCGCGCCCGAGTTCACCTCGCTCTGCCCGGTGACCGGCCAGCCCGACTTCGCGCTTCTCGTCATCGACTACGTGCCGGACCGCTGGCTCGTCGAGTCGAAGTCGCTGAAGCTCTATCTCCACAGCTTCCGCAACCACGGCGCCTTCCACGAGGATTGCACCGTCGCGATCGGCAAGCGCCTCGCCGAGCTGCTCGAGCCGCGCTATCTGCGCATCGGCGGCTATTGGTATCCGCGCGGCGGCATCCCGATCGACGTGTTCTGGCAGACGGGCGAGCTTCCGAAGAACCTCTGGCTGCCCGACCAGGGCGTCGCGCCCTACCGCGCGCGCGGCTGAGCCGGCGCGCAGGACCACGCGGCTACGACCCCAAGCACCAAGATCGACCAGCGCCGCCCAGCAGCAGCGTGGGCGCCTCGCCGATCGCGGCAAACCCAAAGCCGAGGCTCAACGGCCCGAGCGCCTGGCCGCAGAAGAACGAGAAGGCGTGCAGCGCGACCGCCGAGGCGCGCGCTTTCGGCGCGACCTCCGTCACCTGGGTCTGGAAGGAGTTGTGCAGCATGTAGAAGCCGAGGCCCAGCGCGACCATCGCCACAGCGTCCAGCGTCCAATCGTTCGCGAAAGCGACGCCCGCGAAGCGCCGCGCCGCGAACGCGCCGCCGCCGACCAGCATCCGGCCAGCCCGAGGCGCGCACAGCATCCAGCTCACGAGAGCGGAATAGAGCGACGCCGCCCGACCGCGAAGCCGCCGATGGCGAGCCCGGCCTCGGACGGCCCGCCTGCGCCGCGAGCTTCCAGCAGGGGCGCGATGTACGGAAAGATTCCGAAAATCGCGACGCCCTCGACGAACACGAAGGCAAAGAGCGCCCGCGCCCGTGGGATGCCGACGATCGTCGCGATAGCGGGCGAGCGCCTCCGAGAGGTCGAACGCGGCCGCCGGCGCGGCGGATCTCCGGAAACCGAACAGCGCCGCCGCGAAGCCGATCAGCGCCATGCCCGCTCGACAGCGCGAAGACCCCGCGCCATCCGATCGAATTCGGCCAGGAACCCGGACAAGCGACGAGCCGGCAAGCTGGCCGATGATGACCGCCACGAGAAAGCGGCTGATCGCAACTTGGCGCCTCGCCATCTCGACCCGGTCGCCGATCAGCGGCGAGCACATCGGTACGACGCCGCCCGCCGCCGCGCCCGCGAGGACGCGCAGGCCGAAGAGCGTGACGGTGTCGGGCGCGAGCACGGACGCCACCAGCGCTGCAGCGAGGACGGCGACAGGCAAACCTTCATGATGCGCTCCTTGCCGAGCGCATCGCCGACGGGGCCGAGGATCGGCTGGATGAAGGCGTAGGGGAGCGCGAAGGCGGTGGCGAGCAGCGCGATGGTGTGCGGGTCGCTGCGCAGATCGCGGGCGATGACGCCGACGAGCGGGCTCGACGCGACCGGACGCGAAGGTGCTGGCGAAGCCGCTAGTCGCGAGGATGAGGATCAGCCGGCGCGTGGCCGCCGCGTCAGAGGTGGGATCGCGCATCGGCTCCGACCGTCGCTGGCAGGGGCAAGCTCATTGCCCCTCGCCACCAACGCGAACCCCTGACCATACGTTCACCGCAAGGGGTCAGCCGCCGCGCCCCGGAGGCGTCGCGCCTGCGTTTGGCGAGCGCGTCGAATGCCTTCAACTCGGCCAGCAGACTTCGCCATCTCCCGCAGCGGCACCATGTTCGGTCCGTCGGAGGGCGCCTTGTCCGGATCCTGGTGCGTCTCGATGAACACGCCGGCCACGCCGACCGCGACCGCCGCGCGCGCCAGCACCGGCACGAATTCGCGCTGGCCGCCGGACGAAGTCCCCTTTCCGCCAGGCTGCTGCACCGAATGGGTCGCGTCGAAGATGACCGGCGCGCCGGTCGTCTCGGCCATGATCGGCAGGGCGCGCATGTCGGAGACGAGCGTGTTGTAGCCGAACGAGGCGCCGCGCTCCGTCACCATCACGTTGGGGTTGCCGGCCTCCCTCACCTTGCGCGCGACATTCGCCATGTCCCAGGGCGCGAGGAACTGGCCCTTCTTGACATTGACGACCCGGCCGGTCTTGCGCGGCGGCGACCAGAAGGTCGGTCTGGCGGCAGAGAAAGGCCGGGATCTGCAGAATGTCGACGACCTCGGCCGCCGGGGCCGCATTGCGCCGTTCTCATGCACGTCGGTCGATGACCGGCAGCCCGAAGCGCTCCTTCACCTCGGCGAAAATCGGCAGCGCCTTGTCGAGGCCAATGCCGCGGGCGCTCGCCGCCGAGGTGCGGTTGGCCTTGTCGAAGGACGATTTGTAGACAAGGCCGAAGCCGAGTCGCTCGCGATCTCCTTCAGGGCCGACGCCATTTCGAGCGCGTGGTCGCGGCTCTCCATGGCGCAGGGCCCGGCGATGATCGCGAGCGGCAGATGATTGCCGAAACGGACAGGACCGACCACGACGGCGGCGCTGGTGATCATGGCTTGGGTCATGGACGCAGACCTACTCTCATCGGGCCTTTCGGGAAAGAGCGGCGCGCGGGAACGGGGCACGGTCTCCCAGAGACGCCTTCGGGCTGTCGTGCGCACCGGCAGGAAGCCGCCCCCGGCGCGCTGCAACATACGCCCGAACGCGTCGCCCGCGAAGGCGCGCGCGCTCTTGACAAAAGGTTCAAGATGACACCGCCTGTTCGCAACACGCATGCGACTGGGTGCGTCAGCCGATTGAACGGGCACGTTGTCCGGACGTTCATCTATGCGTGGCTGGGTGCGGAGTGAAAAGTAACCGAGCCAGTCAGCATTGGAGAGAAGCATGGCGACCCCGGCAAACCGCTTTGAACAGGTTGACGAGCCGAAGCCGGATGCGGTGACTGTCACCATGTGGGATCAGAACGGCCAAGCCGTAGGCCACGTCATCGGTCCGGTCGATGTCGAACATGCCAAGCCGCCGCTTGTGTTTGCTGGACAGGACGGCTCTCTGATGGCCTTTCAAGCTCTCGTGATCGGGTGTCAGTTGGCCAACGAACTTCACCGTAAGGTCGTAGTCATTGATCCGAAAGGTCTATGGAAATCTGAGTGGGGTCACCTCGAACGCTGAGCCGCGAGGCCGAGGGCTCTCTGGCCAGAGAGACAGTTCAGCCGAATCGTCACACGAAAAGGGCCGCCTCTCGGCGGCCCTTCCCGTAGTTCGTTGGCCTGAAGACGGACGTCTTAGAAATATCCATGCCGCCCATGCCGCCCATGCCGCCGCCCGGCATCGCCGGAGCGGTCTCTTTCTTCGGCGCCTCGGCCACCATGGCTTCAGTGGTGACGAGGAGACCCGCGACCGACGCCGCGTCCTGAAGCGCGGCCCGCACCACCTTGGCCGGGTCCACGATGCCCGCCTGGATCATATCGACGTACTCTTCCGTCTGCGCATTGAAGCCGTAGGTCTGGGAGCTGTTGTCGTTGATCCGGCCGACCACGATCGAGCCCTCGACGCCGGAGTTCTCGGCGATCTGCCGGATCGGAGCCTCCAGCGCCTTCAGGACGATGTTGATGCCGGCCTGGACGTCGGAGTTGTCGTTCTTGAGCTTCTGCACCGCCGCCTTGGCGCGCAGGAGCGCGACGCCGCCGCCCGGAACGATGCCCTCCTCGACCGCCGCGCGGGTCGCGTTGAGCGCGTCGTCGACGCGGTCCTTCTTCTCCTTGACCTCGACCTCGGTCGCGCCGCCGACCCGGATCACCGCCACGCCGCCCGCGAGCTTGGCCAGGCGCTCCTGCAGCTTCTCCCGATCGTAATCCGAGGTGGTCTCCTCGATCTGCGCCTTGATCTGCTGAATGCGCCCCTCGATGTCCTGCTTCGAGCCCGCGCCGTCGATAATGGTCGTGTTCTCCTTTTCCACGCGCACCCGCTTGGCGCGGCCGAGCATGGTGAGGGTGACGTTCTCCAGCTTGATGCCGAGGTCTTCCGAGACGGCCGTGCCGCCGGTCAGGATGGCGATGTCCTCCAGCATGGCCTTGCGGCGGTCGCCGAAGCCGGGCGCCTTCACGGCCGCCACCTTCAGGCCGCCGCGCAGCTTGTTGACCACCAGCGTCGCCAGCGCCTCGCCCTCGATGTCCTCGGCCACGATCAGCAGCGGCTTGCCGGTCTGCACCACGGCTTCCAGCACCGGCAGCATGGCCTGGAGCGAGGAGAGCTTCTTCTCGTGGATCAGGATGTAGGGGTCGTCGAGTTCGGCGACCATCTTCTCGGCGTTGGTGATGAAGTAGGGCGAGAGGTAGCCGCGGTCGAACTGCATGCCCTCGACCACGTCGAGTTCGGTCTCGGCGGTCTTGGCCTCCTCGACCGTGATGACGCCCTCGTTGCCGACCTTCTGCATGGCCTGGGCGATCATCTGGCCGATCGTGGTGTCGCCGTTGGCCGAGATCGTGCCGACCTGGGCGACCTCTTCCTTGGACTGCACCTTCTTGGCCCGGGCCTGGATGTCTTTGACAACCTCGGTCACGGCGAGATCGATGCCGCGCTTGAGGTCCATGGGGTTCATGCCGGCCGCGACCGACTTGGCGCCCTCGCGCACGATCGCCTGCGCCAGCACGGTCGCCGTGGTGGTGCCGTCGCCAGCCAGATCGTTGGTTTTGCTGGCCACCTCGCGCACCATCTGGGCGCCCATGTTCTCGAACTTGTCGGAGAGTTCGATCTCTTTGGCGACGGTGACGCCGTCCTTGGTGATGCGGGGCGCGCCGAAGCTCTTGTCGAGCACGACGTTGCGGCCCTTGGGGCCGAGCGTCACCTTGACGGCGTTGGCCAGGATATCGACGCCGCGCAGCATCTTCTCGCGCGCGTCGCTTGAGAACCTTACGTCTTTGGCAGCCATAGCTGTTTGACTCCGTTTGACTCGTTCTTTTTACAGGGAAGGGAGAAGCGCCTTACGCGGCGACCACGCCCATGATGTCGGACTCCTTCATGATCAGGAGATCCTCGCCGTCGATGCGAACCTCGGTGCCCGACCACTTGCCGAACAGCACCCGGTCACCGGCTCGAACGTCGAGAGCGACAACCTTGCCGCCCTCATCGCGGCTGCCCGGTCCGACGGCGATCACCTCGCCCTCTTGGGGCTTTTCCTTGGCGGTATCGGGAATGATGATGCCGCCTTTCGTTTTCTCTTCCGCATCGATGCGGCGGACGACGACGCGGTCGTGCAGCGGACGGAATTTCATGATGCTTCCTCTTGGCTAGCAGCGGCACAATGCCACTTCATTCCGGCTGTTGGCACTTTGAAAAGCTGAGTGCCAACACGCGCCAGCCACATAAGTAGCGGCTGCGATCGAGTCAAGGCGCTGTGCGGGTCAGAAAATTGGGATCTGGAAAGGGGACGCTCAACAAGGCACGCTTCCGGTGTGATCACCGAGATTGCCAAGCCTTTTACCAATTATTCAGCGTAAAGCTGAGCACATCGATAACCATAACACGGCGTTTTCACAGCGTTCTACGTTTTTGCGGCCCTTTCGTCTTTCACTCAACCATTCCTGAAAGCTCGTATCCGACAAACATTGCTGATCGCGCCTGTCTCTATGGGAAGGCTCGATCGTTGGCGAAGTCGGAGTAGCGAGTTTTTCATGAAGCGCATGATCCTGCCGACCATCTTGGGTTTCGGCGCGTTGGCCGCAGCGGGGAGCGCGGAGGCGCAGGTGCTCTACAACCAGCCTCCCACGGGCGCTTACGGCGGCGGCTTCATCGAACTGCTTATGACGGGCCGCGACCCAACCTCGGCCGCGCGTCATTCGTATGCTGCTCCAATCGCTCCGACGGGGCAGTTTTATCAACCGCAAGCCCCACGCGAGTCGCGCGTCGCCGCGCTGCCGTCCGCGTCATCCGGAATCGAAGAGATTGGAGTTGGGCGGGCGTTGGACGCCAGATATCGCCGGCAAGTCGTTGATTGGCGCGGCCCACATGCGCCCGGCACCGTCGTGATCGATACGCCGAGCAAATTCCTTTACTTCGTCCAGAGTGGCGGGACCGCCTTGCGTTATGGCATCGGCGTAGGCCGACCCGGCTTCGAGTGGTCCGGTCTCAAATCGATCACCATGAAGCGCGAGTGGCCGGATTGGCGTCCGCCCGCGCAAATGTTGCAGCGCCGTCCCGACCTGCCGCGCTTCATGGCGGGTGGACCCGCCAACCCGCTCGGTGCGCGCGCCATGTACCTCGGTTCGTCGCTTTATCGCATCCACGGCACCAACGAACCCCACACCATCGGCCAATCGGTCTCCTCGGGCTGCATCCGCATGATGAACGAGGACGTGGTCGACCTCTACAACCGAGTGCGGGTCGGCACCAAAGTGGTGGTGATCTGACCGGCTCATGCGGAAACGCCCGCTCCTGCGAGAGCGGGCGTCCATCCGTCAAATCGGGAGAAAGGCCGATCAGGTTAACGGCCGCCTCCAGATATGGGTCATCCCGCATCGGGACGGGTAATCGGGATCGAGCGTCGATCAGGTCCAGTCGTCGCTGCCGCTGTCGCCGAGGTCGCCGCCCGCATCGCCGCCGGAGTCGAACGAAGCGTCCTGGAAGCCGCCGCCCGCGTCCGAGTCGAAACCAGCCCCGCTCCCGCTTGCATCCTGAAACGGACTGAGGCTGCCGAGATCGGACTGGCCGCCGGTCAAGGCGGATGCCTCGGTGGGGCTGAACGCCCCGAGCGATTCATGCCCGCCCTTGAAAGCGTTCATCAGAGCATTGCCGACCACCATGCCGCCGGCGACGCCCGCAGCCGTCGTGAGAGCGCCACGCAGGAAGCCGCCTCCGCCCGCTCCCCCGCCGCCCATCATGCCGGGCTGCTGACCGCCCCAGGGACCGGGCTGAGGCCCACCGGGTCCGTACCCTTGCCCATAGCCGGGGCCGGGCTGCGGCTGGCCGCCCCACGGCGACCCCGCCGCCGGGCGCTGCGGTTGTGGTTGAGGCCGCGACCCGCCGCCAAAGATGCTCGACAGGAAGCCGCCTGACTGCTGGCCGCGGCGCTCGACCTCCGCCCGCAATTCCTCGACTTGTTGGTTGAGACTCTTGATCGCCTCCTCCTGCACGTAGACCATCTGCGCCATCGCATAGGGCGCATAAGGCTGCTGCCGGATCTTGTCGGCGATGAAGCGCTCCGTCTCCGGGTCGCGCGGCTGGCTCGCCGCCTGTTCGAGGCGCTGAAAAATCCCCGAGATGATCTCGCGTTCCTGGCTGTTCACGACGTGTCCCTCCAGTGCCCGTGCTGCCACGGTTCGATCCGTCACATAGGAATCCCGCCAAGAGCTTGTGAGGGGGTCACGGCGAAATATTGCAGAGTTCCTGACCGCGCGCCGCTCGCGAACCGTTGATCCCAGCGCGCTACCCGGCATAGCCTGCACGGGATAAAAGCTGCGGGATCGTCGTTGTCCCGTCGATCGCCGGAGCGAACATCAGGAGAAACGGCATTATGGAGCGCATCCAAGTCGGCGGCCTGAGCGTGGCGGGAGTCCTGCACGATTTCATCGAACGAGAGGCCCTGCCGGGAACCGGCGTCGCTTCCGACGCCTTCTGGAACGGCTTGGCCCGATTGGTCCACGACCTCGCCCCGCGCAACCGCGAACTGCTCGACCGGCGCGACGAATTGCAAGGCCGCATCGACGATTACCATCGCTCGCGTGTCGGCAAGCCATTCGACGCTCAGGCTTACGAGCGCTTCTTGCGCGACATCGGCTATCTCGGGCCGGAGCCCGAGGACTTCTCCATCCGCACCGAAAACGTGGACGACGAGATCGCCCGCATCGCCGGACCGCAGCTCGTGGTGCCGGTCTCGAACGCGCGCTATGCGCTCAACGCCGCCAACGCCCGCTGGGGCTCGCTCTACGACGCGCTCTACGGCACCGACGCCATCCCGGAGGACGGCGGCGCGGCGCGCGGGCGCGGCTTCAACAAGGCGCGCGGCGAGCGCGTGGTGGCGCGCGCCAAGGCGTTTCTGGACGAGGCCGCGCCGCTCCAGCAGGGCCGCTACGCGGACGTCGCCTCCTACGCGGTTGAGAACGGACGGCTCGTCGTCGGCCTGCGGGACGGCGGCCGCACGGGACTGAAGCGACCCGACCAGTTCGCCGGCTACCGGGGCGAGGCCAACGACCCTTCGGCCGTGCTGCTGCGCAACAACAACCTGCACATCGAGATCAAGATCGACCGACAAAACCAGATCGGGCGGGACGACCCGGCCGGCGTCGCCGACGTGATCATCGAGTCGGCGGTCTCCACCATCATGGACCTGGAGGACTCGGTCGCGGCGGTGGACGCCGAGGACAAGGTCGAGGTCTACCGCAACTGGCTCGGCCTGATGAACGGCACGCTGAGCGCGAGCTTCGAGAAGGGCGGCGGCACGGTCGAGCGCCGCCTCAACCCCGACCGGGTCTACACGGCCCCGAAGGAGGCGAGGTGCGCCTGCACGGGCGCAGCCTCATGCTGGTGCGCAACGTCGGCCACCACATGTACACCGACGCCGCGCTGGACGAGCAGGGCCGCGAAATCCCGGAAGGCATGCTCGACGCCGCCGTGACGGCGCTGATCGCTATGCACGATCTGAAAGGCGGGAGCGAATTCCGCAACAGCCGTGCGGGCTCGGTCTATATCGTCAAGCCGAAGATGCACGGGCCGGACGAGGTCGCGCATGCGAACGAGATTTTCGGGCGCGTCGAGGACATGCTCGGGCTGAAGCGCCACACCCTCAAGATGGGCATCATGGACGAGGAGCGGCGCACCACCACCAATCTCAAGGCCGCCATCCGCGCCGCCATCGACCGGGTGGTGTTCATCAACACCGGCTTCCTCGACCGCACCGGCGACGAGATCCACACCTCGATCGAAGCCGGCCCCATGCTGCGCAAGAACGACATGAAGAACACGCCCTGGATCAAGGCCTACGAGAACAACAACGTGGACGTGGGCCTCGCCTGCGGCCTCCCCGGCCGGGCGCAGATCGGCAAAGGCATGTGGGCCGCGCCGGACGCGATGGCCGACATGCTGGCCCAGAAGATCGCGCATCCGAAGGCGGGGGCGAACACCGCCTGGGTCCCCTCCCCGACCGCCGCCACGCTCCACGCCCTGCACTACCATCAGGTCGATGTGTTCGCGCAGCAGGAGGCGTTGCGCGCCCGCCCGAAAGCCAAGCTCTCGGACATCCTCACCATCCCGGTGTCGCAATCGAACTGGCCGCCGGACGCCGTGAGCCAAGAACTCGACAACAACTGCCAGGGCATCCTCGGCTACGTGGTGCGCTGGATCGACCAGGGCGTCGGCTGTTCCAAGGTGCCGGACATCCATGATGTCGGCCTGATGGAGGACCGCGCGACGTTGCGCATCTCAAGCCAGCACATCGCCAACTGGCTGCTCCAGGGCGTCGTCACCGAGGATCAGGTGATGGAGACCTTGAAGCGCATGGCGAAGGTCGTGGACCGGCAGAACGCGGGCGACCCGCTCTACACGCCGATGACGGGCAATTACGACGCCCCAGCGTTCCAGGCCGCCTGCGACCTGATCTTCAAAGGCCGCGCGCAGCCCAACGGCTACACCGAGTGGATCCTGCACGAGCGCCGCCGCGAGGCGAAAGCGGCCGGTGCGCCAAGCGAGCGCGAGCGGGGCGGCGCGCCGACCGACAAGCAGCCGGAGAGCGTGACGCGGTCGGCGTAACGGCGGCATCTCCGGCGCGCTGCGCAGCACGGGACGGGTTTTTCGCCCGTCACCCGCCGGAATCCTCCAAGGCGGCCAGCGCGTCGGAGAAAAGCTGGCGCCGCGCCATGACGAACAGGCAGGCGGCGGTCGAGGCCATGAACACGTAAGCGCTGATGAACCAGCCGAGGTAGGCGAGCGCGAAGAAGAACGCCCGCTGGCCGCGGTTGAAATGCAGGCCGGCCACGACGTTCATCCGGCTCGCGCGCTCCGCGGCGGCCTCCGCCTCGCGCTGGTCGCCGCACCCGGCCGGGGGCACCGCGCCGAGCAGGATGGCGGCGTAGTTGAACAGCCGGTAGGACCAGGCGAACTTGTAGAAGGCGTAGACGAAGATCACGGCGAGGCCGAGCACCTTGATCTCCCAGGCCAGCCGCGTCGTGGCGAGCCCGAACGGCATGTCGGCGAAGAGGTTCATGACGTCGTCGGTCGAACGCAAGAGCGTCAGCACGCCGCCGACGGCGATGAGCGAGGTCGAGGCGAAAAACGCGGTGCCGTTTTGCAGGCTGGCGTTGATGTTGGCGTCCATTATGCGGTTGTCCCGCGCCAGCATCTGCCGCATCCAGCCGTGCCGATGGGCGTTCATCGCCATGTTGAGGCTGCGCCGGCCGGCCGGCGTCCGCTCGACCGCGAGATGATACGCGATCCAGGCGGCCACGAAGAGCGCCAGAGCCACGCCGTCCAGAACTGAAAGCCCCACCCCTCGCCCTCCGCTTAAGCGTTGACCGCGCCCGATGCCTCGCCCACCCTCGCTGAAAGCGAAGAGGACGACCATGCCACAGACGATCACGCGCGGTTACAAGGCGTTGCTGGACGAGGCCAAGGCGAAAGTCGAGACCCTTCCGGCGCATGAAGCGATGACGCTGCTCGGGCGGGACGACGTGGTGTTCGTGGACCTGCGCGACCCGCGCGAACTGGAGCGCGAGGGCCGCATCCCCGGCGCCGTCCACTGCCCGCGCGGCATGCTGGAGTTCTGGATCGACCCCGAGAGCCCTTATCACAAGCCGGTTTTCGCGCAGGACAAGCGCTTCCTCTTCTTCTGCGCCGGCGGCTGGCGCTCCGCGCTCTCCGCCGCGACAGCGCAGGACATGGGCCTCAAGCCGGTCGCCCACCTGGAGGGCGGGTTCGGCGCCTGGCGGGCCGCGGGCGGGCCGGTGGAGGGGGTAGAGGCGAAGCGCAAGGAGTGACGGCGCCGCAAGAACTCCACGCCAGCCTCTCGGCCAGGCGACGCCGCCATGATTCCCGAAGGCGGTGCACGACGAAGCGAAACGCCGATGGCCGGTAAATTGGATGCGCGCGAGCGGGTGAACGCTCGCGAGACCTCGGGGCGTGATTGGCGGACAGACGGTTGCAGCCGCAGTCTCGACCTTCGGGGCAAGCACGAAACGAAGCTGGCGAGCGTCGCCGTCAGCAGCGCGCCGGCGCGGCTCGAAGCGGCGAGCCTTGGCGCTCACGACCGCAGCACCGCGCAGGCAGGCGCTTAGAACCGCGCGGCAGGCGCTTAGACATGGATGGTCCCGCGTGTCCCGCAGGCTGTCCGGCTGAGAATCCTGGACAAGGGTGCATGGCGCTGATTCATCTGTAATCCTGAAGCGTTCGCCAGAAGTCCCCGCGAGTCGAGACCGCACGCCCATGCGCATCACCGCCATCCGCGACATCGTCGCGCCCATCAAGTCGGACATCGCCAACGCCTACATCGACTTCTCGGCCATGACGGCGAGCGTGGTCGCGATCGTGACCGACCGCGTCGTGGACGGGCGGCCGGTCGTCGGCTTCGGCTTCAACTCGAACGGCCGCTACGCGCCGCAGGGCCTTTTGCGCGAGCGCTTCATTCCGCGCCTCATGGCCGCGAAGCCGGAGGACTACCAGGGCGAGGACGGGTTCATCAACCCGCAAAAAGCCTGGGCGATCCTGATGAAGAACGAGAAGCCGGGCGGTCACGGCGAGCGCTCGGTGGCGGTCGGCGTGCTCGACATGGCGCTGTGGGACGCCCTCGCCAAGGCGCATGGCGCGCCGCTCTGGCGCCTGCTCGCCGACCGCTACAGCGAGGGCCAAGCGGACGCGACCGCCTGGGTCTACGCCGCCGGCGGCTACTACTACCCCGGAAAGGGTCTCTCCGAGTTGCAGGACGAGATGCGCTCCTACCTCGACCGGGGCTATTCGACCGTCAAGATGAAGGTCGGCCTCGCGCCGCTCGCCGATGATCTTGCGCGCATCGAGGCGGCGCTCACTGTCGTGGGCGGCGACGGCTCCAAGCTGTGCGTGGACGTGAACGGCCGCTTCGATCTGGAAGAGGCGATCCGCTTCGGCCACGCCGTCGCGCCCTACGGGCTGCGCTGGTACGAAGAGCCGCTCGATCCCCTCGCCTACCTCGAGCACGCCGCGCTCGCGACCCGCTACGCGCCCCCGCTGGCGACGGGCGAGAACCTGTTCTCGCACCAGGACGCCCGCAATCTCATCCGCCACGGGGGCTTAAGGCCCGACCGCGACATCCTGCAGTTCGACCCCGCCCTCTCCTACGGCCTCGTCGAATACCTGCGCACGCTCGACGTGCTCGCCGCGCACGGCTGGTCGCGGCGGCGCTGCGTGCCGCATGGCGGGCACCAGTTCGCGCTCAACATCGCCGTCGGCTTGGGGCTTGGCGGCAACGAGAGCTACCCGGACGTGTTCGCGCCGTTCGGCGGCTTCGCCGACGACGTGCCGGTCATGGACGGCCGCGTCGCCATGCCGGACGTTCCCGGCATCGGATTCGAGGCGAAGCGGGCGCTCTACGCGGTCATGCGGCCGTTGGCGGAGTGACGCCCAGTCCGCGCGACCTCGGCGGCGCCGCAGTGTTTCTGGCCTCGTCCGCGGCGGACTACGTTCACGGCGTCGTCCTGCCCATCGACGGCGGATGGCTGGTCCGCTGAGAGGCGCCGTCCTCGCGGGTTCAACTCTTCACGGCGCCGGCCGTCAAACCAGCCACCATGTAGCGCCTGAAGGCATAGTAGATCGCGGCCGGCGGCAGCGCGTAGATCAGGCCCGTGGTCATAAGAAGCTCCCAGGGGGAGTCGTCCGCCGCGAGAAAATTGCCGAGCGCGACCGGAAGCGTGATGTCGGTATCCCGGGAGAGCAGAAGGAAGGCGTAGAGGTACTCGTTCCAGGCCAGCAGCAGAGCGTAGGTTCCGACCGCCACCAGCGAGGGCAGGATCAAGGGCAGGTAGACGAGGCGGAACAACTGCATCGGCGACGCGCCGTCCATGATGGCGGCCTCGTCGAGTTCGTAGGGCAACTTGTCGGACGCCTGCTTGAGGACCCAGATCGCATAAGGCGAGGCGATGGCGACCATCGCCAGGATCAGGGCCCACTGGCTGTTGAGGAGTCCGTAAATGCCCATCGTCTTGTACATCGGCACGGCGAGGAACGCAGCCGGAATGAAGTACGTGAACAGGGCCAGGTTCAGGACCGTGCGGCCGCCCCGCACCTTGAGCCGGCTGATCGCGAAAGCCGAGGCGGTGGCGATCAGCAAGACGAGGGCGCCGCTCACGGCGGCGACGAAGACGGAGTTCCAGAGCTGAAGCCAGAAGTGGCTCAGGAAGTAGTGCTTTTGGCCGAAGACGATCTCAAAGTTGCGCAAGGTGGGATGGTCTGGCCAGAGCTTGCCCGAAAAGGCCGATTCCTTCGGCGAAATGGCGAACAGGAACAGGTGGTAGATCGGCAGCAGGGTCCACAGGAGGACGGGAATGCCGATCAGAAGCAGCTTGGCCTCGGTGGCGACTCCGCGCAGCGAAGGCATGCTCATTTGGAGAGCCGTTTCATCATGAAAAACACGAGTGGAAGCACCAGCGGCAGCGCGAACACGATCGACGCCATGGCGAGGTCGACGCGATCAAGCCGCAGGTAGCGGATGCCGAGCGTGGCCAGCACATGGGTGAGGTCCGCCGGACCGCCGCCCGTCAGGAGGTAAACGCTGTTGAAATCGCCGAGCGTCCAGATCATCGAGAGGATCGTCGACGTCAGATAGATCGTCTGCACCGACGGCCAGGTCACGAAGCGGAACTTTTGCCAACTCGTTGCGCCGTCCACGGCTGCGGCCTCATAGAGGTCGCCGGAAATCCCGAGCCGAGCCGCCACCAGGATCAAGGTCCAGAACGGAAGCGACTTCCAGATGTGGACGAGGATCGCGAAGGTGAGCGCGAGCGACGGGTCGTTGAGCCAATTGGGGCCGTCCTCCCCGGTCAGCCGGAAAATAAGCTGGTTGATTATGCCCCATTCCGGATTGAGCATGAACCGGATGGACAGGATCGTCGGGATCGACGGAACCGCCCAGGGCAGAATGAACAGGACCGACAGCCAGCGGATCCAGAGGCGCTGTTGGACGAAGAAGCCGGACAGCAGCAGCGCCATGATCATCTTGACGTTGATGCCGAGGATCAAAAAAATCAGCGTATTGCTTGTCGCACCAGAACGACCAATACTCCTTCCAGTTCTGCGGGATGTCGGACTCCTTCAGGCCGGCCTTATCGAGCATGTCCGTCCAGTACTCGATGTGCATGGTCTGCTGCTTGAGCGGGAAGGCGTAGTAGGCCCGGTTCTTGGCCTTGTCGTTGTAGAGATAGGTCGTCTCCACGGTGTTCGGCGCGAAGCGGTCCTTGATCGGGTTGATGACGTCGGAGATGTCGTCGAGCTTGCCGTCGTTGGCCCATTTTCCCGTGACCTGGAAATCGTACACGTCGGCGTAGGCCACGTCGGGCGGGGTGCCGGCGTCGAGAGCGGACACGGTTTTCGGGATCATGTCCTGCACGGCGTATTGGGACAGCTCGACCTTCACGCCGGTCTTCTGCTCGTACTTCTTGATCGCCGCAAGGAGCGCGTCATCCTCGGACTTGTAAAACCCCTTGACCCACCAAACGGTGAGCTTCTCCTGGGACGCCGCTGGGCCTGCGGACGCCAGCAGGGCGGCCGCGACGGCAGCCGCGATCAGATGCTTCATTGGTTTCCTCCCAGAGTCTTTGGCGCAACCGTAGTCGCCTATCGAACCATCGTCTACAGCCTAAATGTTCTGCTCCGTACAGTTCTACCCTGGGGACGGAGATGGACGGCCAAGCGCGACTGGGGCTCCCGGACGACCCCGCCGGCCACGCCCGCATCGCGCGCGAGGGCGGGCTGCCGATCGCGGCGGGCGAGAACCTGCGGTCCTTGTGGGAGTTCAAGCTCTACATCGCGGGCGGAGGCGTGAGCTATCCCGAGCCCGACGTGACCAACTGCGGCGGCGTCACCGCCTTCATGAAAATCGCCCGGCTCGCGGAGGCGTTCAACCTGCCGGTCACCAGCCACGGCGCCCATGACGTGACGGTGCATCTCCTCGCCGCCTGCCCGAACCGCTCGTACCTGGAGGCGCACGGCTTCGGCCTGGAGCGCTACATCGCCGACCAGCTCCGGATCGAGGACGGCTTCGCGCTGGCCCCGAGCCGCCCAGGCCACGGCATCGCCTTCGACTGGCAGGGCCTCGACCGCATCCGCGCCTGAAGAGGATCCCGCCGAGAGCGTGAAGGAGGCGTCATGCGCATCGACGCGAAAAAACTTGAAGCCTTTGTCGCCGCTATTTTCCGAGCGGCCGGATGTTCGGAGGCCGAGAGCCGGCGCGTGGGCCTCTACCTCGTGCGCGCAAATCTGACAGGGCACGACAGCCACGGCGTGGTCCGGGTGCCGCGCTATCTGGGGTGGCTTCGAGACGGGGATCTCGTCCCCGATCGGGAACCCGAGGTCGTCGCGCGCAGCGAGGCGTTTGCGGTTCTCGACGGCCATTACGGCTTCGGGCAAACGGCTGGGCCGGCGGCGGTCCGGCTCGGCGTCGAGGTCGCAACCCTGAACGGGGTGGCCGTGATCGCCCTTCGGCGCGCGGGCCATCTCGGGCGCATCGGCGAATGGGCTGAACAGGCCGTGGAGTCCGGGCTCGTCTCGGTGCACTTCGTCAATGTGTCGGGCAGCGCTCTCGTCGCGCCGTTCGGAGGCGCGGAGCGGCGCTTCTCGACGGCGCCGTTCGCCGCGGCCTTTCCGGGGCCGAATGGAGAGCCGGTGGTGCTCGATTTCGCCACCTCGGCGGTGGCGGAAGGCAAGGTGCTGGTGGCCTCGCACGGCGGCAACCCCCTTCCGGCCGAGAGCCTCATCGAGCCTGACGGACGGCTCAGCGCTGACCCGAGCACGCTCTACGGCCCGATTGAGGCGGGATCGTCCCGCGACGCCCGGAACGGCGCTGGCGCGATCCGGGCGTTCGGCGAGCATAAAGGGTCGGGCCTCGCCCTCCTGTGCGAACTCCTGGCCGGCGCCCTCACGGGCTCGGGATGCTGCGGTCCGGGCCCACGGCGGTTCTGCAACGGCATGCTGTCGATCTATATGGCTCCCGCCTTCTTCACATCCCCAGACGCCTTCGCGGCCGAGACGCGCGCCTATCTGGAGTTCGTCAAGAGCGCCCGGCCGGCTGCCTTGGGCGGCGAGGTGCTGCTCCCCGGCGAGCCGGAACGGCGCACCCGAGCGCAAAGGCTCGCCGAGGGTGTTCCGCTCTCCGAGGAGGTCTGGGCATCCCTCTGCGCCGCTGGGGTTGAGCATGGCTTGGACGGGCGTGCGATCGCTGAGACAACAACGACCTGAAAAACACGAAATCCCAAATGAATTTGGCCAGCGCAACGGGCGATGGGCCGAGCATCCGCTCCTAGCTGCGCACGTCAGGGCGATTCCCTGGGCTATGGTCACGCCCCGCTACTCTGGAATCGAAGCCCGCGGTCCCGTGCAGCTCCAAAGTGCTCTGGCTGCAGTGTTCATGCGCGCGAGATTGCGCGCGGCCCCTTTTTACAATCTTAACGTTTACGGCTATCATTTTACGTTTTGCAGGCGAGCGCGTGTAGACGGGTTCCTGGTCTCGTCTGAATATAGATTGAGAGCTTGGACGCTAAGGTCGCGAGCTTGGAGGCTTCGGTGCCGGACAGCTTCGACAACATTTTCTCCCTCGTCGGCGCAACGCAAAATACAATGCGGACTCGTCCGTCACCGAGACGGACAGCGCGGGCCCGACTGGGCCGCCTCGCTCGGCATGATCCTGCAGGCCGCCGAAGCCATGCAGGCGAGCGAAGTCCGTGCCGAGCAGATCGAGGCCCAGGCTCGGATTCTGCTGCAGCTCGCCGCTCAGGAAATTGAGCGCAGGCGAGTGCGTATCGAGACGCTGGAGGCGCGCCTGCGCGCCTCCGAGGACAGGGCGGCGATGGCCGAAGCTCGGGCCGCTGAGGCGCAAGCGCGCCTCCAGCAGGTTCACGACGAACTCGCGAAACAATTTCCCGCCAGCATGAGGCTGCTCGATAGCCCGTCGTCAGACACTTGAATGAGCCAGACCAGAGCGCCGCGGCGACGTGAGCGTGAAACTGAACAGGAAGCTCTAGCCACCTCGCTCACGGCGTCCCAGGCTCGCCTCCTTGCGCTCATCCGGCCACGAGGCTTCGGACCCTCCGGCGAGCGCTGCGGGACTGCCTTCCACGGCGGCCTTGCTGAAGGGACGAAGCGGCGAGTCGAAGCATGCCGGAATGGCATGAGATTGGACGTATAGTCAGCCGGGCCCGCCGCAGGTCGCCCCGCACAGGCTGCCACGGCAGGCGCCGTCGAGAGAAGGCAAGATTTAGCATGAGGCCGGACAATGATCTCGCCGAACTTCGGCTCAAGGAAGTTGTTCGCGGCGCTTGAACGCGGCCATGACGGCAAGCACGTCGCCGATACCCTCACGGCTGCCGCCATTGCTGTCCTGACGGAGGAATATGGGGTGCTCGAGGCCGCCAGGGCCTTCTATCAAACGACGGTCATGCTCTACGAGCGCGCTTGCGATCAGGGCCTGCTCCCTCATGAGGGGCACGCCGGCTAGGTTATCCA